>NZ_CP023449.1:4402653-4714712 GCF_002355275.1 Rhizorhabdus dicambivorans
ACCAAACGCGACCATGCGAACGGCGCGATGACGTTCGAGTGGATGCCCTTCTTTGCGCCTTCTATCGCCAAGGAGCGCGATAGGCCACAAACACCCATCTTGGCCGCTGCATAGTTGGCTTGGCCCATCGCCCCGATCACCCCGGATGTTGACGTGAAAAAGACGTAGGCCCCTTCACCTTGCTCACGGAAATGATTGACCGTTGCGTGCGCCACATTGAAGGCGCCCTGGAGGTGGACATCGACGACCTCGGTCCAATCCGGCGTCTCCATCCTGTGAAACATCCCGTCGCGAAGAAATCCTGCAGGATTCATCACGATGTGGAGACCGCCGAAGGCCTTGAGCGCCTGTTGCACCATGTCCTCGACGGCACCATAGTCAGTTACGCTTCCCGCATGAGCGATGGCGCGCCCTCCGGCATCGCGGATGGCCCGCGCGACATTCTCAGCTGGCGTCGCATCGCCTTCGGCGCCGCCGCGCGGTCCCGAGCCGAAATCGTTCACGACAACGGCCGCGCCTTCTTTCGCGGCAAGCTTGGCACACTCCATCCCGATGCCATTGCCGCCGCCGGTAATGAGGACGACCTTGTCCTGCAAAACGCCCATGTGGAACTCCCTTCAATCAGATTTTAGTTCATGTGAACTATCACGGCAGCGGCTGTGAACGCGGCGCGACCCTCAAGTCGATGCGATGCCCCAGTCCTCGAATACGCTTTGGCGATCTGCACCTGGCTGCGGCGGCGGACCTTGTACGCTCGCCTCCGTACGGGAAAATCTTGGCGCGGCGTTCGGTTGCCTGACGCCGTCTATCACGACATAGGTTTCGCGCGCCCTATTGTGTGGGTGCGCCGCAGCTTCTTCCCATGTGAGAACGGGAGCGAAGCAGGCGTCGCTCCCCTCGATCATCGCGCACCACTCTTCGCGCGTACGGCCCGAAATGACGCCAGCAATCCTGACCTTCATCTCGTCCCAGCGGCTGCGATCCCACTGCTCAGCGAGCAATGGATCTTGGGACAAGCCCAATTTCTCGAGCAGTTCTCGATAGAATTGAGGCTCGTAGGCCGCGATCGCCACATATTTGCCGTCACTGCATTCGTAGGTGTCGTAGAACGGCGCTGCACCATCCAGGAAGTTCGCGGCTCTGAGCTCACTCCAGCGGTTCGAAGCAAGGAGGCCATGAAACAGTGCCGAAAGCGACGCGACACCGTCGGTTATGGCGCAATCTATGACCTGGCCGCGCCCCGACCTGCTCGTCTCCAGAAGAGCCGCGCAAATTCCCATCGCCAGGTAGAGGGCGCCACCGCCAAAGTCTCCAACGATATTGAGAGGCGGCGGCGGCGGCGCGCCGGCGCGACCGATAGCGTGAAGGGCGCCTGTCAACGCGATATAGTTGAGATCGTGGCCTGCGGCGTGTGACAATGGTCCGCTCTGTCCCCAGCCGGTCATTCGCCCATAGATAAGCCGCGGGTTGCGCTTCTCGACTATCTCAGGTCCAAGCCCCAGTTTCTCCATCACGCCTGGGCGGAAACCCTCAATCAACACATCGGCCTTGTCGAGCAGACGCAGCGCGGTTTCCACGCCGATGCCGGTCTTGAGGTCGAGCGCGACCGACCGCCGTCCCCGCCCTGTCACGGCGAACTTCGGATCATGCTGGGGCGGCGAAGTACGATCGATGCGCACCACATCCGCGCCGAGATCGGAGAGCAACATCGCGCAAAACGGCGCCGGCCCGATGCCGGCGAACTCGACCACGCGAACACCGGCCAGCGGCCCGCTCGAGAGCGTGCTCCGCATTTTCAGTGCAAACCCACTATGAAGACTGAGCAGACATTGCTCCAAGGCGCGCCACCGAGATTGGATGTCAGGGCGAGCTTCGGGTCCTTCAGTTGGTGTGCGACCGCGCGATGCTGAAGCTGCAGGTAAGCCTCATCGATCATGCGCAGACCGCTCGCGCCGTGGAGTGCCCGAAGCACTTCAAACCATCATCCATCTGGCATGGGACGCGGCCGTCGGCATCATAAACGCCGTCAAGCACATCCCGCCACGCATACCCTTCTTGGAACACGAACAAATTCTCCACTGTGAGGAGTTCGGTGATCGAGATGTTCACCGGCGATCCCGATACACTCATCCGCATCGGGGTCGACGGCCTTCAACACCTCGAGCAGGTCATCAACAACCTCCGCAAGAACGTCTTGGTCATCGGGACCCAGACCCTCATGATCTTCAGCTTCTGACGCCATTCGGGCTAAGCAGGGAGGAGGTGCTGGGGCTCCCCATGGCCCTTGGCCCGAAACTGCTCGAAGTAGGCATGATCGTCGGGATCCGAATATGTCGGCATGATCCCCGCGAGGTCGGACCAGATCTCGAAGAAGTCCATGCCATCGGGACCGGCAAGTCCGTCTCCGTACTCGACATTGCCTGGCGCAATCTTGGCCTCACCCGGCCGCAACCACACACCATCCATGTACACCGCACCTCTGATGACGAGATTTACGGCATCGGCGCCGTGGATGTGCCGACTGCGCAGCCGGTCGCCGGGCCCCGGCCCCACGTTGATGCACCCGACCACTGGCGCGTGCGGGTCGTCGGGCGCCCCTACCACCACCAACGACGTTCGGGCGTTGAGGATAGGTGGACCCCAGTTCAATGAATCGTCGTCGACCGCGCTGAAGAACAGGCCGGGGTGCTCCGGCGGCGGCGGCGACTTTCCCGCATCCACCCACTGCTTGTTCGTCACTTTGATACCGCGACGCGGCGTGAAGTTCTCCCTGAGGTGCAACAGCGCAACCGCCGACTCGTCCTGACCGCTCGCCACTCGCTCGACGGGACCCCGCAAGGTGGCATCGAACACCCGCTGGTCTCCTGGGTCCAGGTATGACGGGATCAGCCCGGAGCGACGCCCGAACAACATCATGTAGGTGGCGCCATAGGGTCCGATCACGACGTCGCCGTGCGGCGCCCCTGCGGCCGCCAGCTCGAAATCCCCGGGCTTGCACCAACGACCATCGAGTTCGAGCGATCCCTCGATCACCGTCGTGAACACAGTCGTCTCGTGGGTTCGCCGTCCGGCAATGCGATCACCGACCGACTCGTCTGCGCGCACGAAGAGGGCTATCGGCGCGTCCTTAGAGTGGGACTCACCAAAGCACAGCACTTTGAACGCCAGCCCGGGAGTTTCGATCCAGCCGTCAGACCCGGCCCGCAATGACACTTTGACCGCGTCCCGCGAATTACCAGCCATCATGCAACCTCCCCCATCCGTGTCCGCCAGCGACCTGTCATCGACATTCTCCAGCCACAAACCGCGTATCTCTCAGCGGCTTAGTAAAACGAGTAGCTCACGCGACCCGACTTCGATAGGCGTTAGCCCGGCTGAACTCGAATTATCACGAATCTGATTTGGCGTGATATTGCGATCTTTCAGCAGGATTATTGTCGATCGCGAGGCATCCGTCGCTCGTGTGGCGCCACAGCGCTTTCTGGCGCACTATGACGTAGTTGAGTGTACTTGCAGTGTTAGCCCCTGGATAAGATACGCTGCTGCTTTATCGGATCCAGTTATTAAAGTCTGCACGTATCAGCGTGGATCGCTGTTGGCACACGGCCAAGCGTTCTTGCACTGACTTGCCAGCGATCTCCAACTATACGAACCGAGATCCTCACCTGCGCTCATTTCGAAAGGGTTCACTGAAGAGCACAAATTGCTGCTTGGAAGTGAAGAGTTCGGCTGAGCTATGGCATTGCTTTCATGATGGCATCGAAGCGCGCTTGGACCATCGGGATTAACACTTTGTTGCCCTCGGTGAGGGGAATGGAATAGAGCGCATTGGCAATGACGGCGTCACGCACTTCCAGTCCGACCTGATCCGGGTCCATCATGCCGACGGGGTCGGAAAATTCGGCCGGTGCCTCGACCGTCGTGTCCTTGAGGTCGTCTGGACGGTTACGAGCTGCCCCGAGAATGTTTGTGCGAACCGATCCCGGACAGAGGACGGTGACCCCGATATTGTGCGGCGCAAGCTCAGCTCGAAGCGTCTCGGAAATTGCAACGACGGCATATTTCGTCGCCGCGTAGATACCTCCTTCCGGAATCGTGACGAGCCCGGCAATCGAGCCGGTATTGACGATGTGCGCTTCGCCGTCCTGCGCCTTCATGCGCGGCAGGAAGGCCGTGAGGCAGTTCGCGACGCCTTCGATGTTCACAGAAACGACCCAGCGCCAGTCGTCGTGCGTCATGTCCGATAGCGGACCGCCCAATGCGACACCGGCATTGTTGCAGAGCAGGTGGACAGCACCATGTTCCCGATAGACCTGGTCCGCGAGCGCCCGCACGTCGCCCGGTTTGGTGACGTCGACCCTGACGGCTGTTCCATTCAGCTCGCGGGCCACGGCTTCGGCCGCGTCCAGTTCGACATCCGCAACGACGACGTGCATTCCGGCGCCGGCAAAGGCTCGCGCCATCCCGCGTCCGATGCCGCTCCCTGCTCCAGTGATGACGGCGACTTTTCCTGCGAGGTCTTTCATTATCTCTCGGCCTGCATCTCTTTTGGGTTTCCGGCTAGCGGCGGATCAGGCGGCCCGGCAAAGCGCCCGTGTGCTCGCCATTCTGGATCGTGATCTCGCCGCCGACGATCGTCGCGAGAATGCCTTCCGCCCGCGACTCCAGGCGCGGCGCACCGGTCGGCAGATCGTGAAGCAGAACGGGCAAGGTCGGCGTGATCCGGTCGGGATCGAACACATTAATGTCCGCAACCATGCCTTCGCGCAGCAATCCGCGGTCGTGGAATCCCCACACCTTGGCTGGCGCGAGCGTGATCATGCGCACCGCCTCCTCTAGCGTGAAGGCCTGCTTCTGCCGAACCCAGTGGGCGAGCAGATAGGTCTGGAGCGAACATTCCTGCTGGGTCACGTGCGCGCCAGCATCAGAGAAGGTCATGACGCAATGGGGGTGGCGCATTGCTTCCACGAGCGCGTCCATGTCCCAGCGCAAGCCGGGCTGGTAGAAGAATTGCTCCAGATTGGTTTCGGCTGCAAGATCGATGAAAAGCTCGATCGGATGGACGCCGCGCTGCGCCGCCATGTCCTTCATCGTGGGATTGGGCGGCAGCGCATTCTGCCACACGACCATCTGCTCGAAGTCCGGCGCACGAGGGCTGTCTGCCGTGGGTGCCTCGGTGAAGACGGCATTCTTCGCCGACTCGAACAATGTCCTGCGGACGTTGGGGTCCTTGAGAGCCTGGCACTGCTGCGGAATGGGCAGAGACCTGATTTTCTTCCACTCCGGCAGCCAGTCATAGGGCATGGTGGTGAGGAAGGAATATAGCAGATAAATGCCTCGGCTGTGCGACTGCCCGATCAGCTTCGCGCCGGACGCCGCCGCGCGATCGAGCAGGGGCAGTTCTTCGGCCGTGACTCCGGCAAGCGGGATGAGCCCCCACGTTACCGTCGCGCCACTCGCCAGCGACAGGTTCAACAGCTCGTTGTGAAAACGGCGACGCACTTCGATGTCGCCGAAGCGCGACGCGCTGGGCGGCGCGAGCTCGAACACACGACCTTCATAGTGCCGCATTTCGAGGACAAGCTGGCGTATCTCTTCCCAGTCCGCCAGACGCGAGGCCACGGGGCGATCGTCCGAGGTGGCATGCCCCTCGCCACGGGACGTCGTGAAGCCGATCGCGCCCGCAGCGAGCGCGTCGTTCAGCTCCCGGCGCATGAGCGCCAGCTCGTCATCGTTGCATGCCCGCTCGAATGCGGCTTCGCCCATGACGAAGGTACGCAGCGCCGAATGGCCAACATTGGAGGCGTAGTTAATCCCCTTGGGCAGCGCGTCGATCACATCGAGATATTCGCGGAACGTCGTCCAGCGCCAATCGATACCCGCTTCCATCGCCGCGCCAGAGATGTCCTCGGCGCGCTCGAGATTGCGGACGACCAGGCCGCGCCGCGACTTCGAGCTCGGCGCGAGCGTGAACCCACAATTGCCCATCACGGCGGTGGTGATACCCTGCCAGCATGACGAGGAGCCGAGCGGATCCCAATGCATCTGTGCGTCAAGATGGGTGTGCCCGTCGATGAAGCCAGGTGTGACGACCTGCCCCTCCGCATTCAGCTCGCGCTTGGCACGGCCGGAGACATCACCAATGGCGGCGATGCGCCCGTCCTGAATTGCAACGTCGGCCCGATAGCGCGGGTTTCCGGAGCCGTCGACCACAGTGCCATTGCGAATTAGGAGATCGTACATCCTCTACTCCGTCCCCATTCATTTGTTACAGACATCAAGGGCGCGCCTTGGCCGATATTTTGCGAATAGCTGTGAATCGATCAACGCCGGGCTGTTTATCACGCCTTGTCCAGCCTGTGGGGCAAGTGACGCTAAATTACATGCATGATGAAGCGCGCGAGCCCCTAGGCCGGCCGCTGGTCATGGAGCGCCTGTTCCAATGCATCAAGCACGAAGCCAGCATGCGTAGTGTGGCGGCTGGTTCGAGACGCGACACTCTAGGCATTTACCGCCTTGCGCTCTGCCGCATTGGCCGCAGTCTCAAGTGCGTCCAAAGTTGTACGGGGGTATTTCCGAACCGCGCGCATAAAACGTGCCATGGCTCGATCGGCGCCTACCAAATGCATATCGCCAATTCTCAGACCATTCAGAATCGGAAGGTCCTCGTTGACAAATCTGTTATGCATCGCCTGCCAAGTATCGAAATATTCTTCGGACTTGTCGTCTTTCGTGGTGACGATCGAAAAGAATACCTTCGTTCCCAGGCTACCGCATGGTGTCATTACGGCGACATACCATTTGAGCCGGCCGTCAACTTCGCTCCGTGTCGTGATGCCATTAACGCCGTGAACGGCGATGTCGGGACGCCACACACCTTCTTGCTTTTCTCCCGTGTGCGCCGCGTCCCAGCTCATCCGCCGCAGATAAGGGCTGACTTCTTCGACATCGGGATCGGCAAATTGCAGACCGTGGACCACGCGATTGTGAACAACGTCGAAAACGTTGGTTGCAAATATCCAAGGCTCGACGTTCAGCTTTGCCTCGAGATCGATTTCGAACGCCCGAAACGCGTGCTTCGTATCATCGAACTCTTCGAACGTCGGCAGATCGTAAAGCGGCGTCTCTCCCAGGAACACCCAGATCAATCCCAGGCGCTCAGCCGTCGGAAGATTCGCCAAGCTCGATCCTTTTGGGATCGGGTCGCCGGACGCGATCACTTTACACTTGCCGCCCTGGCCAAACTCCCAATGATGGTAGGGGCAACGAATATTATTGCCGACAACGTCGCCACCCACGCTGAGGTCAGCGCCCATATGCTTGCAAAACGCGGACATCACCCGGACGACTTCATCCTCGCCTCGGTAAATGACAACGCGGCCGTCCGCTAAATCGGCGCCAATGGCTTTTCCCTTGGGCACGTCGCGCGACAGGGCGATCGGGTACCAGCACTGATGAGCGCCCGGCCCCAAATCAGCTACCATTGCCCGCCGTCGCGCTTCAGGCGTTGCGCTGCGTGTCACGTCCATTCACCGTTCTCCTGTACCTTCGCACCGCGCGGCCGGGCCCGCGGCGAACCCCGTTGCAGCATCCACTTCATGCGCAGGTGAAGGGGCTCGCCATTTGCTTTGGCGGCTAAACGTCATCATTCGGTTCTTCCTTGCGATATTCCTCGATCTCCGCAAGCGTGCCGAACTTCTGAACGACCGAATTTATATATGTGATTATGGGCGTCCACCTGAAGCGCCGCGGCGATTGCGCGGATGCAAATTCATACGATCCGTCAAGATCTCCCGGGCGCCAAGGATGCCCGCGCCTGCCGGGGGCGTCCTGACCCAACAACCGATAACGTCGCCTACCCTTCGTCGTTCCAGACATGAAAACGACGAAGGGCGCGACGAAAACCAAGCCAGACGTTAGAATGCAACGCCGAGCTTAACTCCCCACAGTCGTGGCTCGCCCATCTGTGCGACCAAAACGCCCGCCGAGAAAGCGGTGTCGTTCATTCTGGCGAAATAGTCCTTAGAGAAGGCATTGGTGACGAATGCCTGCGCGTTGAACTTCTTATCCTCCGATTCCCAAAGGACGCGGAAGTTGACGATGCCATAGGACGGAAGATCCACTATCGGGTCGTTCGTCAGGACGAAGTTCTGCTTCGCCTGCGCCCGCCCTTCCGCCTGGAGAGTGAAGACGCCGAGTCCGCTCACCGGAATGTGGTGGGCGATCGTGGCGCTCAGATTCCACTTGGGTGTCTGCGGGATCGGCTTCCCTTCGAGCGGGACCAGACCCAGGTTCGGACTGCTCAGGATGAGGGGCGAGTCCGTGATTTTGGTGTTCAGGAGACCCCCCGACACATTGAAATCCCAGCGGTCGTTCGGCGCATAGTTCAGCTCGACTTCCGCCCCATATATCCGGGCCTTGCCGATATTAAGGAAGCGGCTGGTGACGATTGGCACGCCGGTACTGAGGTCGCCGACGCTGAGCAACTCCTGCTTGCCGTCAAAGAGATAATAGAATCCGGCCAGGTTGAGCGTCAACGTCCGGTCAAGGAACCGGTTCTTGCTGCCGATTTCGAAGGCATCGAGATGCTCCTGTCCCACCGGGCCGGTCAGGGCAGCGTTGGTCGCCAAAGCGGCGGCCCTGCCGGCGGGGGTGGCCCCCCCGGTAGCGGAGTAGAATGTACTATAGGAGACGCTCTTTGCGCCGCGCGAGTAGCTGGCGTAAAGGCTGTTCTCGGTGGTCGGCTCCCAGGTCAGGCTCACTCGGCCGGTCACGTCCTTCGTTACCGGATCGGGATCGGTTACGCCCGACAGGATGTCCAGCGGGGGCAGGGCGCCGGCCGCGGTAGTCAGGGTGACATCCGCCTGCTTGAGCTCCCGGTTTTCGATTGTATAACGCGCTCCGGCGGAGAGCGTCCACTGATCGGCGAACTCCCAATCGGCCTGACCAAACACCGCTCCGGACTTGGTGTCTACGCGGGATCTGGACCGGACTGATTGGAGGAGCCCACCCGTGTTGTTCCTGACGGTCAGAGGCGCGTCGCTTCTCTTGCGGTCCTGGTAATAGTAAATACCCGTCACCCAATTCAGCGTGTCGGTCGTACCCTGGAGACGCAATTCTTCACTGAATTGCCTGGATCGGTTATTAAATTGCGCTTGGATGTTCTGATTTTGGAGACCACTGGGCGTCGAGGACTGATCGCCGTCCACGCCGATGCTCGACTTGAACCGAGTATAATTGGCGATGTTGATCAGCGACGCCCAGCCAAAATCGGTCTCAAACTTGCTGGTAAGGGACGTAAAATTCTGGGTGACCGCCAGTTGATCCCTGGAAAGTTCGGTGATCGCGTCGCCGGATTGCGGCCGAACCTGGCGAGGCTGGCCGCCGAGAACGACGGTATCGACGCATCTGGCGGCGAATATGTCCTTCCGCGCGCAGACCGCCCTCGAGGCGTCCCTCCATACGCCCAGGCCAATGTTGGGCGTCGATTCCGAATCATTTTCGGAATGGGTGACCTGCAGCCGCAGCTTCGATGCATCGCCGAGATCAAAATCGGTCGTGCTCCGGATGCTCCACACCTCCTTTGCCGCCAGCTTCTTGGGCGCGCCAGGGAAAGTGCCACGATTGGTGAAATGGCCGTCATGCTGCTCGAACTGACCGGCAAGGCGTGTCCGCACATTCTCGCCGAGCGGTCCGCTGACCGCGGCGTTGAGGGCTATCCAATTGTCCGAGCCATACAGAACACTGGCCTTGCCGGTGAAATCGGAGGTCGGCGCCGCCGAAACAAAATGGACGAGGCCGCCCGTCGTGTTGCGGCCAAACAACGTCCCCTGCGGGCCGCGCAGCACTTCGATCCGTTCCACGTCGAACATCTGCCCGGTAAGGCTGCTTTCATCGCCGAGATAGATCTCGTCGACATAGACGGCGACCGAACTCTCATTGAGACGCCCGTTGGAACCCTCTCCGCGGACGCCGCGAATGCTCAAGTCGGGGGTGGTGTTGCTGCCGCGGTTGAAGGTGATGTTGAAGTTCGGCGTCTGTTGCGCAATCGAGGTGAAGGTCGACAAATTGAGGTTTTCAACCTTCTCAGCGCTCACCACGCTGACCGAGATCGGCACGTCGATAATCGCCTGCTCGCGCCGCTGGGCGGTCACGATGATTTCACCAGGGTCTTCAGCGAAGGCGGCGCCGCCCGCGAGAATGGACGGAACAACAATCGCCGTCCGCATCAGCATCGCAGCCAATGCTCTTCGGGATCCTTTGCTCTTCAAGTGAGCGTCTGAGAAATTCACGATCATATCCCTCTCCCTCTTAATGTTTTCTTGATGTTTTGTTTTAAGTTCGCACCCTACCATTGGCATGGCCATATGACGATATCCGGCGTTTAAATTACATATGTGAAACGCAAGACGTTTCTCTCGCACAACTTGACGCACGTCTGGCTCTTCGGCCGGGTGCTAGCTGGAGAAATTTCAATGACGTTCACATCAATCGTCAGGTGGTCCGAATATTTATATTCCGTAGATATCAACTCTGGCCTACCGGCTTCATTCAATATGCGTTGCCGTTGAAGTCTGCCCCGGCCAGATAGAAGGCATCCCATTTGTGCCCGTTGGACAACTTCCGATGATCAACCGCGATGCCATCCTTGGCGTTTGGAAAATCAAGATGAGCGTTTCGGCGAACATATTGCCGCCCATGGCGACGAGGATCACGGCCTTGGAGACATCGATGCGCTTTTCATAATCGCGCGCGAGCCTGCGCCATCGGATCGTCCGAGCGCTTGATGACCTCGATGGTGAAGTCGAGGAAGGTCGCCTTGTCCATCAGCTTGAGCCGAAATTCACCTCTCGCGGCCGGCCGCCGCAGCGCCCCGGCCTATTCCACGAAGCGTGGCGGCTTTATGCTCCTTCCCGTCCCACGATGACCACGGCGCTAACATTCTGGTTGGGCATGCCACCCAGATTATGGGACAAGCCGTAGACAGGCTCGTCCGGTCGCTGACGCTCCCCCGCGCGGCCGAGGATCTGAAGATAATTCTCGTAGATCATACGCAGACCCGATGCACCGATCGGATGGCCGAAACATTTCAGCCCTCCGTCGATCTGGCAAGGGATCTTGCCGTCCGCATCGAAAATGCCGTCGAGCACGTCCTTCACCGCGCCACCATTCTCGCTGACGCCCAGATCCTCCATCGTAACAAGCTCGGTCACGGAAAAGCAGTCATGCACTTCCATCAGGCTCAGCTGCTCGCGCGGATTGGTGATCCCGGCTTCCTGATAGGCGGCTTTCGCTGCCACGCGAGTGGTATGAAAATAGCTTCCGTCCCAGCCCGATCCCTGCAGTTCCCACCCGTTGGACGTGGAGACTGCCAGCGCCTTGACTGTCACTAGCTCTCTCTTGCCAAGCGCTCTTGCGATTTCCGGTGTCGTGACGATCGCGCAGGCTGCGCCATCGGACACGCCGCAGCAGTCAAACAATCCAAGCGGCTCAGCGATATACGGCGCGTTTATGACCTGATCCATCGTTACCCGCTTGCGCAGATGCGCCTTCGGATTCTTCGCGCCATTATCATGGCTTTTGACGGAGACATGCGCGATTGCCCGCTTGAACAGATCCTTCTCGATCCCATATTTTGCCCGGTAGGCTGAAGCTAGCTGGGCGAAATGGCCAGGTGCCGATCCCACCACCCCCATCATGTCCCAGTTGGTGCCGCGGGTGCGCACAGGCAGGCCGCCATAGCCTGTGTCCTTCAGCTTCTCGACGCCGAAGGCGAGTGCGATATCCACGGCCCCGGACGCAACCGCATAGACCGCACCCCGAAAAGCTTCCGAGCCTGAGGCGCAATAGTTCTCAACCTTGGTGACAGGGATGTTCGGCAGGCGCAACGCCATGGCGAGCGGAATGCCCGAAGGCCCGATATTCACCGTATCGAACGCCACGCCAAGCCAGGCCGCGCCGATCTCCGACACGTCGATGTTCGCATCGGCAAGCGCCTCTTCAAATGCTTCGACCGCCAGATCGTCGGCACCCGCTGACCAGCGCTCGCCAAATTTGGCGCAGCCCATTCCGAGAATGGCGACCTTGTCTCTTATCCCGCTTGCCATCGCTCTGCTCTTTTCTACTATGCTCTGTTCGACAACCGCCGCTCGGGGGCGGCTTTCCAGAAATATTGGGAGAACCCCCTCCGGTCATCGATCGCCTTGATGCGGAACACCATCCGCAGCTGCGTCCCGATATCCAGCCCTTCCTCTCCGACGTCGACGATCTCCGCCAGCATGCGGCCGCCGCCTTCGAACTCGATATTGCCGTAATAAGCGGGCGGCGACGGCGAGAACATGAGGTAGTCTGACGTGAAGGTGACGATCTTTGCTGGCAGTTCCGCAAGCGGATAGTCTTCCTGAGTGTGGATGGCCCGCGCCTCACGCGAGATGCTGACAGGCGACTTCGGGAACTGGACGGCGCCGGTCTGCGTGCATTTGCCGCCGACCAGGCCGAGCACCGATTTCCGTTCTCGATATTGGGCGGTGAGGATCGGTTTTTGGTCCAGCTCGGCGCGCATGCCCTTATCGAGGTCGATCAGCCCCGAAAAGGCTAGATATTTGACATAATTATCGACTGGCGCTCGATCTTCCAGATATCCCCCGATGCCTCTGGCTTTCGCCGCGCCCACGATCGCTGCGGTCGTCTCCAGGAGGATTACGTCGCATCCTCCGCCAAAGCCGACCACCATGATGAGTTGACCCGGCGTTGCGCGTTCCAGGACATGGGACAGCAATATCAGCGGTTGGGCCGCACCGGCGTCCCCCAAGACACCCCCCAGCGTGTCGGCAACGGCTTCCGGCCTGATGCCGCTACCTTGCGCGACATATTCGCTGATCTTCGGCATGGAAGATCCAAGGACGAAATGGTCGATCTTCCTGGCGTCGACGCCTAGCTTCTGAAGGGCTGCGATGATCGTAGAAACGACAATCTTTCCGTAGCCTTCTTCCCGCACCCAGCGGGCTTCCCAATTATAATCGAACGTTTCGCCTTCCTTGCGGAAATGGTCGACGAGATCGATGCTGACGGAATGTGTTCCGATCAGCTTCGCACAGCCGTCTCCCTTCGACACCACCACCGACGCCGCTCCGTGCCCGGAATTATACTCCCCCTCTGAGCCGGGCTTGGCCACGTTACGCTCCGCGGCGACGCACAGCGTATCGCCGGCCCCGCCCGCCACCGCATGAAACGTATCGATCAGGGCGGAGGTCGCCGACCGCTTGCTCCCCGAAACGTCGAGTGCCGCGGTCGCGTCCGAAAGGAAGAGCGCCTCCTTCACGATGGTCGAGTTCTGCCGGTCGGCGAAGGGGTGCGAGGTGGAGGCCAGCACGACACGCGCAATGGCAGCACGATCGCGGCCTGCGAGGCAATCGCGCGCGGCCTCCACGGCCATGGTGATCGCGTCTTCATCCCAGGAACAAAAGGAGCGCTCTCCCTTCGCAAAGCCCTTGAGGCCGGGCGCAAACCAGCCAGTCGCCGCATAGGCAGCGTTTCGCTGCAGCCGCTGCCGAGGAACATATCCTCCAAACGCGTGGATACCTACCACCACAATCTCCCGAAATGGTCTGGCGTCGAAAAGTCACCGCCTCGACCGATCTCCCGATCGCTCAGCGGCGTGGTCGCACTTGCCGGGCTAGTCCATTTTCGCGGTTCGCTCGAGTTCCTTCATCGTCACCCGCGGATATTTGAGGACGGAGCGCATGAAGCGCGACAGAGCCCGATCCGACGGCAACAGCAGGAGCTCATCCAATCGCATATTGTTCAATACCGGGAGATCTTCGTTCATGATCTGCGCGTGCATGGCAGCCTGCCGATCCAAAAATTCTTCAGCACCTTCTTCGTTCGTTGTAATGACGGTCATGAAGAACTTGGTGCCATGGCGAGCGGAGGGTACGCTTGCGCCAATATACCATTTGAGCCGTCCGCCTTGCTCACCCTTGTTCCGCAGGGAATTCACGCCATACACATAGATTTCCATGCGTAGGCCGCCGGTGCCCTTGTCGCCCAAATCGGCATCCCACGACATACGACTTCGGTAGGGGTCGATTTCTTCAACCTCCGAATGGACAATGTTTATACCGTGAAGAGAGCGCAAGTGCGCAATGTCGTACACGTTGGTGGTGAACATCCACGGCTCACAGTTCAGCTTGTCGTTAAGCTGCACCTCGAAGGACCGGGCGACATGCTTCGTCTCGTCGAAATCCTCGAAGGTCTGAAGCTCATAAAGCGGCGTTTTACCGAAGAACACCCAGATCAGTCCGAACTGCTCGCGCGCCGCGAACTCGAAGAGCTTGGCGCGCTTCGGGATCTCATCACCCGCGGGGATATGTTTGCAATCGCCGCCGTCGCCATAGGACCAATGATGAAAGGGGCAGCGAATATCGTTGCCGACGACCTCGCCACCTACGCTCAGGTCGGCACCCATATGCTTGCAATAGGCGGACATTGCGCGGATCACGCCATCCTCGCCGCGATAGACGACGACCCGCCCGTCCGCAATATCGCGGCCGACGACCTTACCCTTCGGTACGTCCGCCGAAAGGGCAACCGGGTACCAGCACTCGTGGGCGCCGGGGCCCAGATCAAATATCGATCTCCCCCCCGAAGTGCTCTCGGCAGGGTCAGCCGTTGCGCGCGCAGCCATTTAATCCTCCTTCAATCAGGCAGCGCTGGGGAGCGCGTGCCTGCCATCCCGCCAGCCGCCTCCCAATTGCCAGGATGACGTCCGCAGATGTTCTGCGAATCAAGCATGGTCTTTCTACACAGACCCCGCCTTTTCCGTGAGATCGGGCAAGTTTATATTATGAATGTGATGATCTCCCAAACGGGTAGTATTCACGCGGCAGCACGAGATTTTCTCGGAGATTATACTTTTATTTGCCGTGTATCTATTCCTCTTTTAAATGAGATATTTCGTCGATATATTAGAGTAACTTTGCAATAATTTACGATATTACATGAGGGTCTGCGTCATGAAGGATGAATGTCCATCATCGCAGAGTTCGTTTGGAAAATCAGGGATGAACGTTTCGGCGTACGGTTTCGCGGCAACGCGGAAAAATTCCGGTCAAGCATTCCCAGCGAACAGGGCGAGCTCAACTAGCAGTCGCGCTGGTCTGCCGGACCTCTTTGCGCAACAGCTCCAGGAAGCGGTCATGTTCGCTCTCTATCCGGTAGATCGGGGCGCCGATACCGATGGCGAGGGGGGGGTGATCGCCCAGTCCCGCGATTGGCATCGCAATGACGCCGGCGCCCGGTGTCACCGTTCCCTTGGTGAGATAATAGCCGAGCTTTCGACCCTCTCTTACCTTGTCGATGATCTCCTGAGGGGAGAGCGGAGAAGCGTCGGCTGGTCGCTCTGCATTCACCCGGCGTACGATCGCGCCGATCTGCTTGTCAGACTTGGTGGAGAGCAAGGCCTGACCGACCGCAGTCGTACATAGCGGTCTTCGCGCGCCCTGCCTCATGTGAAAGCGGATCGGATTCGTCGCCTGAAGCACCTTCACGTAGACGACGTCCATGCCTTGCTCGGTGCCGAGGACGATCATGTCGCCCGTGGCCGTGCTGAGATGGCGCATCATCTTGGTCGGGTCCTGGGCACGACCGGCTTCGTCGACCAGCCAGGCGCCGATCAGCGCGATGCGGATCGTCGGCCGGAAGCGGCGGGTCTCGGCTTCGAAGCTGAGATAACCAAGCGAGGCGAGTGAGCGCAACAATACAGACGTGCTGGACTGCGGGTAGCCGAGGGCCCGACGGATCTCGTCCGCCGATGCCGCGCCTTGGCGTTCCGCAAAGTACTCCAGCACTTCGAGTACCCGGCGGGCCGATTTAACGGATTGATCCATGGCCACCGCTATAAGCGTGTATGAGTAAGCTCATATCCGCCCTGCACCCCTCATTTCAAATCATGCAGCACGCTTATACAACTCCGAGACAGAACGCACATCCTGCAGATTGCAGAGCATCGAGAAAAGGTCCCTGCGCGTCGCCTCGCCAAGCTGGCTTGCGGTGCATTCGTCAAACTTGGCCGCTAGCCTCGGCTGCCCCGCAGGGTTGGAGGCGTGGCCAAATGCGAAGCGAACCGCGGGGCCGGATTGAACGGTGCCGTCAGCGAACTCGATCTCGACATGGTCTGCGGGCGAGAACAGCGATTGCTGCGGGTCTATTTCGGTGCACTCGACCCGTTCGACACGTGCCATGAGTTCGCGGACGGCGACGCGCTTGACGTAATCGTCGTCAAGCTCACGAAGGCCGACGCTGCCCTCCAAGATAGCGGCGGCGACGGCAAATTCTGCGCTGAACTTTGCTTCTAGCGACGTGCCCGGCGCTCGGTAACGAAGGATCTGCGACTGGGTGTGACCCAGGTGCACGCGAATGGACCGGATCGCATCGATGCGCCCCGCCGTCGCGTCGGCCAGGGCGACTACCGAGTCGATCATCCGATGTGCGGCATAGCAGACCGGATAGAGCTTGATATTGGGGCCTTCGGACAAGATCCGCCATGAGCGGCCGAAGGCAGGCTCAGTCGTGCGATCCACCCTGGCTGCAGGCGAATATGCCGCAAGGAAGCCCAGCGGATGCTCCAGCGCATCGATCGCCGCTGTCATGCCCTGAGCCGCGAGCTGCGCCGCGAGGACTCCGTTCTGAGCGGCGCGGCCGAGCTGGTAGGGCTTGGTCATCGAGCCGAAATTCGCGACGAGTCCTGCCGACATCGAGGCGGAAATGGATAGTGCCGCTGCGGCCTTCTCCTCGTCCAGGCCCAGCAGATTGGCGCAGGCGGCCGCAGCGCCGATGGCACCGAAAATGCCGGTGGGGTGGAAGCCCTTCGCGTGATGCTTGTCCTGCTCCCGAGAAGCCAGCTCACACCAAACCTCGTAGCCGGCAACATAGGCCGTCAGGATATCCTTGCCGGTCGCGGCCGGTTCGCCGAGAGCCAGAATGGCCGGAAGCAGTACCGCGCTCGGGTGGCTGTCGCCAGCTGTGTCGTCATAATCCAGCGCATGCGCAGCCGTCGCGTTCACGAGCGCAGCATAGTCGGCAGAGGTGCGCAATTTCCCCCAGAGTGCCCACGCTTCGTCCGCCCCTC
Source organism: Rhizorhabdus dicambivorans (assembly GCF_002355275.1). Taxonomy (NCBI): domain Bacteria; kingdom Pseudomonadati; phylum Pseudomonadota; class Alphaproteobacteria; order Sphingomonadales; family Rhizorhabdaceae; genus Rhizorhabdus; species Rhizorhabdus dicambivorans. Next base: position 4,419,782 of record NZ_CP023449.1, read on the forward strand.
TTGGCGCGTTGCCGGCGACGAGCGAGGTTACCGGCTCGTCGAGACCGAGCAGGATGACCGAGGCGCAATCGGCTATGCCCCTCACGGCGGCATCGGTCGCTCCGGTGGGAAGGTCCTCATATTGAAGGTTCGCAACGAAATGTGCTGCGCTTTTCGTCAACCCGGTCATCGGAACGCCTGCCTATCATCTAGCGGACACTGAAGAACGACCATCCCAGATGCTACATGCCAGCTCGTTCGGCGCGCTGGAGGATGACCTGCACCATGCGCACGGTGCCCACGTCGACCATTTGCCCATCGACGGCGATCGAGCCCAATCCCTCCGCTTCGGCCTTTGCATAGGCGTCCACAATGGCACGCGCTCTGCGGACTGCCTCGGCGTCGGGGGTGAAGACGTCCAGAGCGACATCGATCTGTGCCGGATGCAACGCCCATTTGCCGCCGAAGCCAAGGAGCTGCGCGCGCGTGCACTCCTCGCGGTAGGTTTCGAGGTCCTTGAGGCCGGGAAACGGCCCGTCGATCGCCTCGATACCCGCCGAACGTGCGGCGATGAGAAGCTGCCAGCGGCCATAATGCCAGGGATCGCCCGGATAGCTGCTCTTCCCGTAGAGGATGATGGGATCGATACCCTGCGACGCGGAATAGTCGCCGAAACCGAAGATGAGCGCTTCCAGTCGCGGCGTCGCAAACGCGATCTCATTGACATTGCGCATGCCGTCGACTTCTTCGATCAGCACTTCGAGGCCGATCTTCTTCGTGAGCTTCAGCCGCTTCTCGATCTGCGAGAGAAGCGTATCGACGAACAGCAGATCGGATGCGCACCGCGCCTTGGGGAGCATGATCGTGTCGAGATGCTCGTGCGCCTGTTCGGTGACCTGGATGATATCCTCATAGCACCATTCCGTGCCGAGATCATTGATGCGGACGCATGCCGTCTTCCCGCTCCAGTCGAGGTTCTTCAGCGCGTCGATCGCCTTGGCGCGGGCCGATACCTTCTCGCGCGGCGTTACGGCATCCTCGAGATCAATGAAGACATGATCGGCGTTGGAGGCGGCGGCTTTCGCAAGCATTTTCTCGCTCGATGCCGGGACGGCCAATTGCACGCGGCGGCGACGAATAGGGCGCTGATAAGTCATGGGATTCCTATTTCACAATGTTCCGGTTGAACAGATTGTCGGCCTCGGCGCCCGAATAGCCCGCAAGCTCCAGGACCTCCCGCGTATTCTCGCCGAGAAGAGGAGCCCGGTGGCGCACGCGTCCGGGCGTACGGCTCATCTTGACAGGCACACCGGCGACCTTGACGGAGGTTGCCGAGCCCGGCTGCTCGACATCGACGAGCATTTCCCGGATCTTGAAGTGGGGCTCCTCGAAAATGTCGGCGACATCGTAGATCGGTCCGAACGGGATCACACCGCCGAACAGCGCGGTCAGCTCCGCCTTGGTCTTTGTCTGGGTGAAAGCCTCGATAAGCCCATACACCTCGTCCTGATGATTGAGCCGATCGTTATTCTGTGCGTAGCGCGGATCAGTCGCATGGTGCGGCTGATCCATCAACGTGACGAGCTTTTGCCAGAATTCGTCTGTGGGCGCGCTGATCGTCAGCCAGCCGTCGGACGCCCGAACCACGCCATAAGGGCAAAGCAGGGGATGCCGGTTGCCTTCCGGCCGGGGTATGCGGCCCGTGTAGGTATATTGATTGATGATCCGTTCGCAGGTCGCCAGCACGCAATCGACCATGCTGACGTCAACGAACTGGCCGACCCCCGACCGCCGCGCTTCCATGAGCGCCATGACGATGCCAAAGGAGGCTAACATACCCGGAATGAGATCGCCTACTCCGGGTCCAACCTTGACCGGGGTCTGCGCATCCGGCCCGGTGATGCTCATGATACCGCCCATCGCCTGCCCGACGATGTCGAAAGCGGGCCAATGGACATAGGGGCTTTCCCCGGATCGTTGGTCTCCGAAACCGCGGATGGCCGCATAGACCAGCTTGGGATTGCGCGCGGACAATGTCTCATAGGACATGCCGAAGCGTTCCATGACGCCAGCGCGGTAATTCTCGACCAGGGCATCCGCGCCATCGACCAGTTTGAAGAGGATGTCCCGGCCTTCGGGGCTCTTCAGGTCGAGCGCGATGCTCTTCTTGTTGCGGTTGACGCTTTGGTAGTAGCCGCTGATTTCGCGCAGTTCGTCATCCGCGCGATAGGGGCCGAGCCTGCGCGTCTCGTCACCTTTGAGCGGCTCGATCTTGAGCACCTCGGCGCCGTGATCCGCCAGCAATTGCGTGCAGAACGGCCCGGCCAGAACCTGCGTCAAATCGATGACGCGGACGCCGGTCAGGGCGCCTCGGGGTTCGGAAGCGGACATTATTGGGTTGGCCTCCGCCGCACGAGGACGGTGCGTTCGACCTGGCAGACAAATTCGTCGCGCTGGTTATAGCCATAATGCCGGAAGGTCACGAGCCCGGCATCTGGCCGGTCCGACGGTGCGCAGGCGAGGACTTCGGTCACGCTGTAGAGCGTATCGCCTTCCACTACCGGCGTCCTCAGGCGCAGCTTGTCGAGTGCCACATCCGCCAGCGCATTCTCCGATGTATCCTCGCTCGCCAGGCCCACCACGATCGAAGCCGTGACGCCGCCATAGGTGATGCGGCGTCCGAATTTGGAAGCCGCAGCATCATGCGCGTTGAAGTGGCCCTGAGCTGTGTTCATCGTCAGATGTGCCAGGATCACCGTCTCATTTTCACCGATCGTCTTGCCGCGCGCGTGCCGCATCTTCTGGCCGGGCGTGAAATCCTCGAAATAGTTGTCCGGGCTGGTGAGTTGCTGAGACGTCATTTTGCGGGTTTCCCAAGGAGGTGATCGGAGATCACGCGCAATTGAATTTCGGATGTGCCTTCGAAGATCTTGGTGAGGCGGGCATCGCGCCAGTGCCGCTCGACGGCATAATGCGTGGTGTAGCCCGCGCCGCCATGGATCTGGATCGCTTCCGAGGTGACCCGCTCGGCCATTTCGGTGGCGAACAGCTTGACCATCGACGCTTCCAGATCGCAGCGGACGCCGGTATCGATCTTGCGGCACACCGAATACATGAGCTGCCGTGCGGCCTCGATGTCGGTCGCCATCTGCCCCAGCTTGAAGCGGATCGCCTGGAATTCGCCGATCGGCTTGCCGAACTGGATGCGTTCCTGCGCATATTTCAGCGCATCTTCGAGCGCGCCGCGCGCCAAGCCGATAGCGCGTGCTGCGGTATGCGCACGTGCGACCTCCAGGCCGCTGGTGGCAAGGTAGAAGGCACGGCCGGGTTCGCTCACCATATTCGCATGGGGCACGCGGGTTTTGTCGAACGCCAGTTCCCAGGTCTTCCAACCGAAATAGCCGATCTTGGGGATCGGGGCTCCGGCGCAGTTGTCGGGAAGCGCGCCGCGCGTCTTTTCGACGAGGAATGCCGAAATGCCTTTGTGCGGCTTGGCTTTGTCCACTGGTTCCGTACGCGCGAGTACCAGAATGGCGTCGGCGCCGTCGGCGTTGGTGCACCAATATTTGCTGCCGCTGATCAACCAGTCGTCGCCATCGCGCTCGGCGCGGGTCGAAAGACCGGAAATGTCGGAGCCCGTGCCCGGCTCGGACATCGAAAAGGCGAAGATCATCTCGCCCGTCGCCATTTTTGGGAGATATTTCTGCTTTTGCGCCTCAGTCATCAACTGATAGCCGAGCATCGGCCGAATGATGCTGCTGACGCTCATCCAAGCGCGGGCAAGTTCTTCGGTTACGAGGCAATATTCGAAGCAGCCAAGACCCAATCCGCCATATTGCTGCGGGATCGTGATGCCGAAGAAGCCCAGTTCCGCCAGCTTTGCCCGCAAGGAATCCGGTATGTCGCGACGCTCAGGATCATATTCATTGGCGATCGGCAGGACTTCATTCATCGCGAAGTCGCGCGCGACATCCTGGATCATCTTCTGTTCGTCGGAAAGCGAAAAGCTCATAATTTGGCGTCCCTACGCGGCACGAGATTGCTCCTTGTGAAGACGATCACTCTCTCATCGCGCTGGTTGAATCCTTCGGTCAGCCAGGTGGCGATCCCATAGCTCGCGTCGCTCTTGGACTCCCGCAGAGCCGTCACCGTCGAGCGGGCAGTAAGTGTATCGCCGACATGTGCAGGCTCACCAAAGGACAGGTCGTCTACCCCGAGAAAGGCTCCGCCACGCTCGCTCAAATCCTCGACGGACAGGCCGAAGACTATGGCAAACACCAGCATAGGGCTTATGACGATATCCGCATGACCTTCCGACTTTGCGTACTCTCTGTTAAAATAGAGAGGGTTCAGCTGGAGGGTAGACAGCGAGAACAGAAGATTATCCGACTGTTCGATCGTGCGCCCCCAATGGTGGTTGAAAACGGCGCCCACCTCGAAGTCGTCATATGAGTTTCCCCGAAGTCTTAAGGGAAACTTCTTGAGTTCAGAGACAAGATTTTCCATCCGCGACATGCCTTTGAGAATCGATTATGCTGGCCCTACTATCACGCTTTGCTTCGCTGGATGACGCGCGTGCCGGAAAATCATATGTGTGATTCCGGTGGTGGATTGGGCTATCATGATCCCTACGATGGAAGCAGATACGACGAGCCAGTGCGCCCGCCATTCGCCCCTGCCCTCGACGCCGACCAGCTTATCCAACAACTTGAGGAAATGTCCTTTCCCAGCTTTTATTGTTGGTATTGGATCGACTGTCTACTCTGGCGCCGATTGGACTCGCACACAATGAGCGCAGGTCTTCGAGTCAGCAAGCGCAGCCTTCCGGACATCAGAACGCGCACGAGCGTGACAAACAATGCCGCGTCGCCTGTCGGTGCGGCACAGACTGTGCTTGGGGTGTGGCGGGCGGGCAGACCGAAACCTCTAGCGCAACCGCCGAGGCAATCATGGTCACGAGGCTGTCAATTTCGGTCCATAAGTTCAACCACATGGGTAGTGCCGTCGCGGCTCCGCTGCCGGAGGGCGATATCCGGCCGAGGCCGTTCTCGGCTTCGCCGGAACACCTCTAGCCACTACCTTAGGTCGCAGAGCGCACCTGGAATCATATATATAATTTTAAGCTCTTCGCCTCTCAGCGCCGGCTGGGGGTGGTAGATGGCGAGACATCGGTCGTGTGCGCCGCATCTTCGTGGGATCATCCGAAGTTTGTCGCATGATCATCGAGCGGTCCCTGTAGGATCAGGCGCCCTGGTTGGGAACGGGCCGCGTGCCCCCTCGCCCTCTGACCCTAAGTGGTGACCGACCAAAGAACTGAAGCGGGTCCACAGCTGGAGCCCGCTCCAGCTACCGTGATGCGCCGCTACCGCCTGATCGGCATCACGCATCGCTGAACCGAGGAGGGCGCTTCTCCTTGAAAGCGGCAATCGCTTCCTTGTGATGCGCGGTCGTATGCGCGAGCGATTGCATGGCGGCCGCAAGCTCAAGATGCTGGTCGAGACGCTGATCGCGACCCTGCATCAACAGGCGCTTCGCCATCCGCGTTGCATGCGGCGGATTGGCAGCGATCCGCAAAGCTAGCTGGCGGGCAGCTGACAGCAGCTCTTCATCCGGGACCAATCGGGAGATGAGGCCGCAGCTTAGAGCTTCCTGGGCATGGACGGGATCGCCGGTGAGCGCCATTTCGCTTGCTTTCGAGTAACCGACAATTCGCGGCAGCAGCCAGGCGCCGCCATCCCCGGGGATCAGGCCGAGCTTGACGAAGCTCTCGGCGAAAAAGGCGCTTTCGCCGCCGATGCGGATGTCGCACATGCAGGCCAGGTCGCAGCCGGCGCCGATCGCCGCGCCGTTGACCGCGGCGATGATCGGCAGCTCGAAGGATTCGAAGGCCAAAGGTATGCGCTGGATACCGTAGCGATAGCCATCGGGCGTATCGATCGGATCACCGCCGCCGAGTTCACCCGGCGAACCGATCTTCTGGAGGTTGCCGCCCGAACTGAAGGCCTTCCCGGCCCCGGTAAGGATGACGGCGCGGACCGATCGATCCCGGCCGACGCGCTGCAGCGCCGAAATCAACGCATCGATCATCTCGGTATCGGAGATCGGGTTGCGCATCTGAGGGTTGTTCAGGGTGAGAGTCGCGACGGCGTCTTCGATCTCGACGAGAACCAGGTCGGTCATATATTTCCTTCAGCGAAGGCCAAGGCCGCGGGCGATGATGCCGCGTAATATCTCGCGCGCGCCACCGCGCAACGAGAATGAGGGGGCGTGCAGCATGATGTGGTCGAGCACGGCGCTATAGTCTGCGTCCGCCGACGCGAGCGTGCCAGCGGTAAGGGCTCGCGCGATCTCAGGAATTTCCTGCTCGAACACGGCGCCGAGATCCTTGACGATCACCGCCTGCAGCGACGGGTCCAACCCCTCGTTGAGCTGACCGGCAACCGAGTAGGACATGCGCCGGAGCGTGGCGAGATGGGCTGCAAGCCTGCCGATCACCAGTGCCGCGCGCTCCGAAGGCTCGGGTCCGCAGACGCGGGTGAGTTCCGCGAGAAGGATGAACGAGGACAGGAAGCGCTCGGGACCGCTGCGTTCGTGAGCCAGCTCGCTCATCACCTGGGTCCAGCCATTGCCCTCTGCGCCGAACAGCGCATCCTCGGGCAGAAGCACATCGTTGAACACCACTTCGTTGAAGTGATGCTCACCGCTTGGAATGAGGATCGGGCGGACGTCGATCCCTGGCGTCGACATGTCGATGAGGAACTGGCTCAGCCCGCCATGTCGATCCGTGGTTTCCTTGTCGATCCGCGCCAGCAGAACCATGTAATGCGCGATATGGCCGTTGGTGGTCCATAATTTTGTGCCATTGAGGCGCCAGCCGTCAGCAGTGCGGACCGCCTTGGTCCGCACGGCGGCAAGATCGGACCCGGCATCCGGTTCGCTCATGCCGATCGCGACATAGCATTCGCCGGCAGCGATACCGGGAAGGACCTTCCGCTTCTGCGCCTCGGTTCCGAATTTCAGCAGCGAAGGGCCGACCTGGCGATCGGCAATCCAATGGGCGGCGACCGGTGCGCCGGCGGCGAGCATCTCTTCGACCACGACATAACGTTCCAGGCTGCTGCGCTCGTGGCCGCCATATTGTTTCGGCCAGGTCATGCCGAGCCAACCTCGTTTGCCGACCTTGCGGCTGAATGCCGGGTCCGCGCCAGTCCAGCTCTGCGCACGTTCGACGGGCGGCCGGTCTGCAAGCTCTACGGCAAGGAAATCGCGCACTTCTTCACGCAGCGCATCAGCGGCAGGTCCACGAGGGTGAGGATAGGAAAATAGGTCCATCTCAATCAGATCCTGGTGATTTCGGACCAAAGCGCCCTGCCCGACGGCGCGAGATCACGTCCGAGCGCGATCGCCCATTCGCTTTCGGAGCTGAATTCGTCTCGCCAGCTCCACAGCCGACGGCTGAGCAGGTGCAGCGGATATTCGCGCGTAAAGCCCATCGCGCCATGCAGCTGATGCGCCGTCGCGGCGACCAGTCCGGCCGCCTCGCTGGTGCGGGACTTGGCAATGGCGACCTTGCGCATGTCGGGCGCGGTGTCGAGACCAAGGACTCCCAGATCGACGGCAACGCCGGCGGCCGCGGCTTGCGTCGCGATGACGGCAAGAAGCTGTTGCACTGCCTGAAAAGCGGCGAGCGGCTTTCCGAACTGCCGGCGATCCCGGACATAGTCCACCGTCATCGTCACCGCGGCCGAGATCGCGCCTGCGATCTGCGCCGAGCGCAGGAGAGCGCCGATCGCCCGGATCATGTCGGGCGCCGTACCATTGTCCGGTCGCCCGACCCGGTTCGCTGCGACGATCAGGTCGATCGTGCAGCTGTCGCGCGGCTCACCGGCTTTGTTGCGTCCGGGCTCGCTGTCGAAGCTGCCGGGCTCCAGTCTTACGATGTAGCTGTCATCACCATCGCTTCCGGCCAACAGAATGCCACAGGATCGTGCCCAGGGTACGGCGGTTGCCTGCCCCGACACGCGCCAGCCGCCGTCCGTGCGGCGCACGGTGACCGCCGCATCCGAAAAGCCGAGCGGTTGATCGGTGGGTTCGAGGCCGGCATGCGCCAGCAGCCAGTTGGCGCCCATTGTCTCGACGATGGGGAGTGGGATCGCCATGGCGCCGGCCAGCCGGGCGATGGCGAAGGCGTGATCGGTGCCGATACCGCCGCGCTCTTCGGGCAGCAACGCCTGGGGAAAGCCGGCTTCCTGCAATGCCTTCCAACCTGCGGCGTCGAACTCGCCATGTTCGGCAGATTCACGCAGCGCGGCATTGGTTATCGGTGACAGAGGCTGAAAAACCCCGGTGGCGGTCGATACCACCATCGCGCCAATGTCGTCCGCCACATCGCTCACGTCTGATTTTCCATTCCAGCTCATAGCCGGGCCACCAGATTGGCAAGGCTGCAGACATCGCCTACCGTAAGCAGGGTCGTCAGCACCGTCGGCTGTTTCGTTCAATGACGACTTGGCAAGGCACAATTGTTCTCGAGCCAAGCATATGTCGCTATTATTCTTAGCTGTTACACGCCGTAAGCATGCGACGCGGGAATCGCCGCAATATCTATGAGAAGTTTCGAATATGCCAACTCATCAGCCTCAGAGATCGGTCCAACCTGGTCGAGTCCGATGGACAATAACTGCTGCTTGTGATCGAGCGTCGCGGCTATGCCGTACCGCGAACTGTCTGAACCGTCGCCTGTAAACCAACCACGCTTACGGCCCTGTTGTAGCTCGGAAAGCAAGGCCGGGATGTTGATCGACGGTTCATGGTCGGATCGCTCCGCATTTATCCGCCAAACCATTTGGGAAACATACTTATCGCTGTGACCGGCCAGCAGCGCCTTTCCGAGCGCTGTCCCGGCAAGCGAGCGATGCATGCCGACATGGGAGGGCCCTGACGTCGCAGAGCCGTTCTGGGATCGATTCAAATAGATATGCTGAACCTGCAGGCCATTGATGGTGGCAATAATCACCGTCTGCTGGGTTTGCTTGGCAAGCTCGTTAGCTTGCATCAGAAGCTCGCCCTGACGCACCAATGTTGGATCTACCCAGTTCCCAAGAAGACATACTCTGCGTGTAGGATAATAAGTCCGGCGGTAGCGATCATTCTGAAGGTAGCCCAGGGACACCAAGCTTCTCAGCAGAACCGAAGTGCTCGATTGCGGGCATTTGAGCGCCCGGGAAATCTCCGAAACACAGGCTTCTCTTTGAACCGAGTCAAAATATTCAAGGATCTGCAATGCGCGACCCGCCGATTTCACGACCGATGCGTCTGTGCCCACCGATCGCGGTGGCATCGCAATTGCCTGCGCATTGCCCATGGTTTTCCTCTCCGATCGAGCGACTCAAGCGACAGTTAGCAAAAAACCTACTCATTAGAATGTGAGATGTAAAGTGGGCTGTGGCAGAGGGAGCTTCGAGGATGCCAGCCGCTGTGCGAGAAGAAATTTGGCGAAAATCAGGGAATTGTCGCGCGATCAGTTGTCCTGCGTTCCGATGGCATGGGCAACACCATGACTAAATCAGTGACCCGTCTGAGCGAGCGAGTCGCTTGACGCGCGATGCTACTCCCTCCGGCGAGGAAGGAAGGCTGCCGTCCTGCGTCCAGCCATTTGCGGCATGCAAGACGAGGGTTTTCCGGAACGAACTCTATGAATTTCGGCGCAAAGCGCGCTACCTTCGGAGCGCGCCACTCACACAGAAATCGGCCAGCGCATTCGCGATTTGCTCCACTGTGCCAAGCGACCCGTCGCGAGCTTGCTCATACCAAATGGCGGTGTAATTCAGCGCGCCCAGCAGGGGCTTTGCAATGAAACGGGGACCCGCCTGGCGAAATTCGCCCGCTTCTATGCCCTGCGCGATCGTGGATACGAACAGGCTCTCATATTGGTCACGCAGGTCGTTCACGCGCTTACGGGCTTCATCCTGATAAGGTGCCGATATGGACAGGAGGAAGCTGTTCAAGCCCAGCATGGTGCTCTTCTGATAGGTGAGTTGGGTCATCACGACCATAGCGTGCGCCAAGCACATCTCACGCAGACGCTCACGAGGGCTTAGTGTGAGATCAGCAGCGATGGGACCAACATTCTCCGTCGCTACGCGCAGGGATTCAAGGTGCAGGTCGAGGAATATGTCCGTCTTCGAACGGTAGTAATGGTATATTCGGCCCTTCGAGGCACCGAGCCGGTCGGCGACATCATCGATCGATGTGGCCGCGTATCCACGCTCGTTGAAGGCGGTTGCCGCCGCATTCAGAATGTCTGCCCGAACGCCGTCCGGAACACTTGGCCGATTAAGAAGCAGGGATGGATTGGCATTCAACTCGATATTCAAATCATGACTCATCGGGGTTTGCGCCTCGAATTTCTCTTCACGATATATGCCCGTGGGCTTCTGCGTCAATCGACGGCGAGGTACAAGAAAATCGGAACTGAAAGGCGCGCGGCACTGGGCTTTTGTTGCAAACGGGTGATGCCGGATATAGGTATGCTTCCATACCCATATGGGTTGCTGTTATAAGATCGATGCGCCTGGATGTCGTGCAGCTTGGCAGTCGCGCTGTCCCGTGGAGAAAAAATGCCATCCCTACCGCGTAAAAAACGCAAGGCGGCTCTCGAGCCGCTTTGGGAATCAGAAGGGCGATCCAGCGTCAAAAGAGAAGGAAGAGCGCTTGTTCTGGAAGCCGCAGCCGATGCTTTCATGGAACGTGGTTATGCTGCAACGTCGCTGGACGATATCGCGACATTGCTCGGAACTACCAAGGGGCAGATTTACCACTACTATCGCAGCAAGATCGATCTTTACTTCGACGTCGCGGTAGGCGCGTTCTACATGATCAATGCGCGTGTCGGTGAAGCAGCCGAACATGAAGGACTAAGCGCCATCGAACGCTTGCGGCGAGGGGTTCACGCAGCCGCCATGGAGATCATGCAGAATTACTCGTTCCACCGGGTTGCGCTGGAGGCGACGCAGTTTCAATTGATCGGGCGTCGTTCGACGACGCAAGAGAGGGCGCAGGAGCGTATTGCCGCGTTGCGGAAACAACTGGAAATGAGGCTGGGCGATCTCATTGGCAACGCCGTGAAGGAAGGCAGCTTGCACGTTCCGTCCATTCCCCTCGCCACAAAGGCGGCAGGCGGCTCGATCGCTTGGCTGACTGTTTGGTATGATCCCAAACGGCCCACGCCGCCCGAGAAATGCGAGAGGATTGCTTCCGGGGTAGCCGATTTCGTCATCGGGGGGCTCTGTCAGCCTGAGGTGGCGCCCTAGACGACGAAAGTGCTAAATGATGGTTGCATAGCCGTTGTTGATGGCCACCACACCACGCTCGACCGATTTCACGCGGAAGCTCACATGCCCTTCCTCCTGCCAAATCTCGGTGCTGAGCGTCTCTCCCGGATATACCGGCGCAGTAAAGCGCGCCTTCATCGTCCCGAGAGTCTCCGCGTTATAATTGCCCAGGCCGCGCAAGAGCGCGTGGCCTGCTACCCCGAAAGTCGCCAAGCCGTGCAAGATCGGGCGCTCGAAGCCGGCGGCGCGGGCAACGGCGGGGTCTGCATGAAGCGGATTCCAATCGCCGGAGAGGCGATAAATCAGCGCGGCCTGTGGCGACGTGGGTAGAACACATTCGAGATCCGGCGCGCGATCGGGAAGCTGGTGCGGCTGGGGTTGCGCACGCAATGGGCCGCCAAAACCCCCATCGCCTCTGCAAAATGCGACCGTTTCCACGGTAGCAAGCTGATCACCGCTCGCCTTATCGTATAGCGTCTTTTGCCAAACAACGAGCGCCCCGCGCCCTTCCCCTTTATCAATGACATCCGTCACTCGACTCGAACTGACGACCGTGCCTTCCGGGGGTAGCGGCTTGTGCAACGAAATGCCTTGCTCTCCGTGCAAGAGCTTCACCCAATCGACGCCCGTATCAAGATCGCGTATCCAGAAGCCGGGATATGCGAGCACGCTCGCCATCGTCGGTAACGCTTGAAGACCCTCCTCATAAGCGAAAGCCAATTGACCCTCGTCGCTGGGGTCGAGGCCGAGACCACAGCCAAGCGCATAAAGAATGGTGTCCTTGATCGTGTAGGACTGTTCCCTGTCCGGAATATGCAGGTTCAGCAGTTTATCGGGGTTTATCGCCACAATGATGATTTCCTGACAGCTCAATTTTAGGTGCAGCCGCATCTCGTTCGCGGGGATAGCGCATCTATTAATACATGATTCACAGCAAATGCTAAGACGAACGAGCACGTCCGACTTCACATATGTAATAAGTGGGAGGGTCGAGCGATGTAGATGGCACATCCTTGTTCGAGGAGGCATGATCGTTGTCATGCGTTTGGGGCATGTGCAGTGAAGAATGAGCAGTGGCGGACTTTTTGGAAACTGAGCGGGACGGTGCTGTGCTGCTCGTGGCGATGAACCGTCCCGAAGAGGTGCTTCACATCAAACAACACATTGCTGATAATTGCCCGGCTGGCGTTGTTGGGCGCCCAATTCGTGAGTAGGCACCTTCACCCTGCAGATTCTGAATGGAAGCCCAATTGATCTACAGCGGCATGAGCGAGGTTCAACGGGACGTCGTTGCGCGTTCCTTGCTCGGCAAGGTTTCATGACACGGTCTTTCTTCGACGCTCAGGCGACCTCGCCGCGTCTCCCAAGAATGCCGCAATTCCTTCAAGTTGATGGGCGCAAGCGAGATCCATAATGAGCAATTATCGCGGGTTCGAGAAATTCCTGATTGGTTCACAATGGGCTGAGCCTCACGGCAATGTCCGGCACACCGTCCTCGATCCCAGCAGCGGCGATGAAATCGGTACAGTGCGCCTTGCTGACGAAGCTGACATCGATGCTGCCTTGAAAGCAGCCCGCGCGGCATTGGATAGCCGTGTCTGGACAGACGCTCCGTTTGAGGAGCGCGCGGAAAGAATACGGGCGGCGCGCAGCTATTGCGAGGGTCAGATTGATCGGCTCGTTGAACTGAGTGCCAATGAGCTCGGCTTGCCAGTGTCCCAAAATAGAGGGCGGCATCTGGCGGCGCTCACCTATTTCGATGACGCGATCGAGCGCGCGAGGCCCTTTACGCAAACGGAGCTGAGGCCGGACCCCCTTACGCGCAAGACGGCTCTGGTAAGTCGCGAGCCTGTCGGCATCGTAGTCGCGATAATTCCGTTCAACGGACCATTCGCGATGGGCGTCAACAAGACCGCCCGTGCTCTGATGGCCGGCTGTCCGGTGATCCTGAAGACGTCCCCCGAAGGTTCTCTCCATGCGGAAGTGCTGGCAGAGGCTTATGCCGCTGCCGGCTTCCCCGCTGGCGTGGTCAGCGTGTTGCCGGGCGGTGCCGATGCGGGCATCCGCCTCGTCAACAGCCCAGACATCGGCATGGTCACGTTTACGGGTTCAACTGCGGCCGGCCGCGCGATCGCAAAGAGCTGCGCCGAAAACTTCACACGCTCCAGCCTCGAGCTCGGCGGCAAGTCCGCGAGCATCATCTGCGACGATGCCGACCTCGATGTCGTCATGGGCTGCCTGCCGATCGGCGCCTTTGGAAATTCGGGGCAGGTATGCCTGACGTTAAGCCGTACCTATGTGCACCGCTCCTTATTCGACACGGTCCTGGAGCGTCTCAAAGAGGCTGTTCAGGCCTTCGTCATCGGCGATCCGCGGGAAGAGACGACGATGCTTGGACCGATAGTGTCACGCCGTCAGCTCGATCACATCAACGGGCTGGTGCAAGGTGCGATCGCCGCCGGCGCAAAGGTGGTGACGGGAGGATCGATCATCGATCGGCCAGGAAACTTTTTCGAGCCCACTATTTTGACTGATGTCGCCAATTCGGCTGCTATCGTGCAGCAGGAAATCTTTGGGCCGGTGAACGTCATCCTCCCATTTGACGATGATGATGAGGCGATCCGCTTGGCCAATGAGAGCAACTTCGGCTTGCATGGCGCTGTCTTCACCCGCGATTTCGAACGCGGCCTCAGGATCGCCGAGCGCATCAAGACGGGTACGATCGCCCTTAACGGCTACGGCATCACCGCAACCGGCCCGTTAGGTGGCGTGAAATGGTCCGGCTGGGGCCGGGAGAACGGCCCCGAAGGCATGGAGCACTTCTACGAGTTCAAGAGCTTGTCGCTCGATACGGCCGCGGCTGAGCAGTATCGGGCGCTCAATGAGAAGTAACTAACTTGACCATTGCCGATAGCGACGCGACAAAAAAGGCCCAATAACGAAATGCACAACAGGAAAATCTTCTCCGCCGAACATCAATTGTTTCGTGAAAGCGCGCGCCGCTTCTTCCGTGAGGAAGTGGAGACCAACATCACGCAATGGGAAGCGGGCGGCATTGTTCCCCGTTCATTCTGGAAGAAAGCGGCGGCGCAAGGTTTCCTGTGCTGCAGCGTCCCCGAAGAATATGGCGGCGCCGGCGCCGACTTTTTTTACAACATGATCCTCTCCGAGGAAGGCGGGTACGGCATCGGTGCTTCGGCTCTCGGCATCTTCCTGCAATCCGACGTCGTGGCCTATTATCTGCTCAATTTCGCGTCCGAGGAACTCAAGGACAAATGGCTACCCGGAATGGCAGCGGGTGACGCCATAAGCGCGATCGGCATGACCGAGCCCGGCGGCGGAAGCGATCTCAAAGCCATCACCACGACGGCGCGGCGCGAGGGTGACGAGTACGTCATCAATGGCCAGAAGACATTCATCACCAACGGACAAAACTGCGATTTCGTGGTGTTGGCGTGCAAGACCGACCCAAGCAAGGGCGCCAAGGGCATCAGCCTCATTCTTGTCGAGACAGACCGTCCCGGATTCATGCGCGGCAAGAACCTCGAAAAGATCGGCCAGAAGTCATCGGACACGTCAGAGCTGTTCTTCACCGATGTGCGCGTTCCGGTGAGCAATCTGATTGGCGAAGAAGGCCGCGGCTTCGCGATCATGATGTCAGAACTGCCGCGAGAACGCTTGACAATCGCCGCGCGCGCGCTGGGCGAGAGCCAGCGAGCTTTCGAACTGACGCTGGACTACGTCAAGCAACGCAAGGCCTTCGGGCAAACCATATTCGACTTTCAGAACACGCAGTTCACGCTCGCCGAAATTAAAACGAGCATCGAGGTCGGCTGGGCTTTCTACGACCAGTGCCTCGCAAAGGTGCCAGATCGGACGCTGACCATCGAAGACGCGGCAATGGTGAAACTCTGGACGACGGAGAACAACAGCGTCGTCATCGACAAATGTCTGCAGCTGTTCGGCGGCTGGGGCTATATGAGCGAGTACCCAATCTCACGCCTTTACGTGGACAGCCGCGCACGCCGCATATTCGGTGGAACTTCCGAGATTTGCAAAACCATCATCGGGCGGTCGCTATAATACGGGGCCGCCGTGGACCGCTGTAGCGCGAACATAGAACAGGGCAAGGCGAACATCGCCTCGCTCGTCGAGCGCAGAAGTCGCTATACCGCCTATCCGCATCTGAGGGAGAAGCTTGGCGTCGAAAGCTTCGGCGAGCCGGTAGCCGAGCGTCGGGCCTGCAATGCTCGCACCTGATATAACAATTTTCAAACCAACTTGACGGCACTTCCAGTCTTCTCGACCCGCAAATCCCGCAGCAATGCCGCGACGGGAGCGCCCCGACGGTCGTCGCCCCTAGGGGCACAGCTTATGAAGCGAGACTTGCCCTGCAGTATCAGAGCGCTATCCTTGATGTAAGGGATGCCAGTGCATCTTCCATCGTCAACCAGGGTATGAGAATGAGTCTTAAAGCTGCGATCAGCACGACCGACGCGCCAGAGCCAGCCGTCAAGACGCGACGGCGCGGTGCCGCGCTCGAAGGCGCGCTGCTCGAGGCAGCCTGGGCGGAACTGCTGAGAGGTGGCTATTCCGGATTCACCATCGAAGGCGTGGCGCTACGGGCCAGGACCAGTCGCCCCGTAATTGCGAGACGCTGGCCCAGCCGTGGGGCTCTCGCCTTGGCCGCCTTCAAGCATCATATCGAGACCAGGCCGCTAACCATTCCGGACGAGAGCGACGTCCGTAGCGAGCTTATCAGCTATATCGTCGAGCTGTACGAACGCGATTTCCGCTTGGTGTTGATGATGTGGACGCAGATGGACGAATATTATCGTGAGGAGAATTCTTCGCCTGCCCGCTTTCGCGAGAGCCTGCTGGGCGGACAGGCATCAGCCGTCAGGTTCCTTCTCGAACGGGCGGCCAGGCGCGGCGAGGTCGACCCCGACAAGCTCACGGGAATGGTCATGGCCATCCCTGGCGCTTTCCTAGCCTACATCAGTGCAACGCAAGCGCCTATTGGCATCCGCGCAGCTGTCGAAGAAGTGATCGACACCATCCTCCTCCCGCTGGTCGCGACGAAAAAATATCTTCGAAGCCTGGGGATGTAAGAGGGCGTAGCGGCCATTCTCCGGCCCTCCTTTCGAGGGATCCGACAAAGTGACAACCGGTACGCCACCCGCTCCCACGCCAAGATTTACGGCTGGTACGTCGTGACGGCGTTGCTGCTCTGTCAGACGCTTGCCTCGCTCGATGCCAAATTGCCTTTCATTCTGGTCGAGTCGCTCGAGCACTGACTCTTGTGGATCAACAGCGTCGGCTTTGCCTCAGGCGCCTTCATCTGCGGCTTGCTCAGCGATTGCTCCAGCCCGATCAAGGCGCAAAATCTTGAAGATCGCCCTTTTGATCCTGTCGGTCTTCAACCTCTGAAGCGCTGTGCATTATGTCCTCGCAGGCCGTCGCATGCCGACCGCCATAGCGACCGAACCGGCGAGATGAGCGCCGAACGCGCGCCGCAATGCATTTTCAAGCGATAATGCGGGTCGCGGCAGCTTGCCGGTCAAGCCTTTGGCCCCTCGCCTCGCGAGCAGATCACCAGGGCGAGGCCTTGACGATAAGATTTGTTCAAGTATCTTATCCAGCTATCGCACCCTACTACCCGGGAGAGTGGAATGCCCCCGCTTCGGCTGGACCATGTGACGCTCAGCACCGCGCGCATGGATGAAACTGTCGCCTTTTACGGCGACATTCTTGGAATGCGGCCGGGCTATCGCCCCCCCTTGAGTCCAATGGCGTCAAAGTCGATGGCGCATGGCTTTATGCCGAGGGTGGTGATTATCCCATGCTGCACATCATCAATCGCAAACCAGAGGAAGGAGCGACCGGCGCGTTCAATCACTTCGCGCTTCGCGGTACCGGTCTTCTCGCCTTCCTCGATCACCTTCGAGCCCGTGCGATCGAGTTCAAGGCAGCACCTGTCGCCGACACTGCCGACAGTCAGGTTCACTTCTTCGACCCCAACGGCGTCAAGGTCGAAATGATCTTCGCTGAGCGCGTCGATCCATCTCTGCTGACCTGATCCGGCATGACCAACCGTCACAGCCTGCCGCCGCTCGACTATTCCCAGCCCTATCCGTCGCGGCGGATACCGGCGATGGGGCGCGCTGCCATCGCCACCTCGCATCATCTCGCTTCGATCGCCGGCATGGATATGCTGGCCAAGGGTGGCAACGCCGTGGACGCAGCCATCGCGGCAGCGATGGTGCTCACCGTCGTCGAACCCACCGGATGCGGAATCGGCGGCGACGGCTTCGCGATTCTGTGGGATGGAAAGGAACTGCACGGCCTTAACGGCTCTGGCCGATCGCCGGCCGCATGGACGCCCGAATATTTCAAGGAACTTAAAGCGGTACCGGAGCGCGGCTGGGATTCAGTCACCGTTCCGGGCGTGGTGTCGTGCTGGATCACGTTGTGGGAGCGATTCGGTTCGCTGCCGCTCGAAACCCTCGCATCGCCCGCCATCCGCCATGCGCGGGACGGCTTTCTCGTCA
Organism: Rhizorhabdus dicambivorans; assembly: GCF_002355275.1. Classification (NCBI taxonomy): domain Bacteria; kingdom Pseudomonadati; phylum Pseudomonadota; class Alphaproteobacteria; order Sphingomonadales; family Rhizorhabdaceae; genus Rhizorhabdus; species Rhizorhabdus dicambivorans. Next base: position 4,437,645 of record NZ_CP023449.1, read on the forward strand.
CCCCGACGATCGCCGGCCTGTGGGCGCTCGGGGGGCAGAAGCTGAAGAGCCAGCCTGGCTTCGCCGAATGCTTCCTGCAGGGCGGTCGCGCCCCTCGCGCGGGCGAACTGTTCCGCTCCCCCGCCCATGCCGCGACGCTTGAGGCGATCGCGGCCACGCGGGGCGAAGCCTTCTACCGTGGCGCGCTTGCCGAGCGCATCGTTGCCGACGCTCAGGCGCATGGCGCCGCGCTCAGCATGGCCGATCTGGGCGAGCATCGCGCGGAATGGGTGGGCACCATTTCACAGCGCTTCGCCAATGGCGTCGTGCATGAACTGCCGCCGGCAAATCAGGGCCTGGCGACGCTGATCGGCCTTGGCATCCTGGAAGCGGCCGGCTGGCAGCCCTCGTCGACCGACGATCCGCATCAACTGCATCTGGCGATCGAGGCGACCAAACTCGCGCTTGCCGACGTCTATCGTCACCTGACGGACGTCGATGCGATGCGGATCGCGCCCGAGGCATTCCTCGACCCTGCCTATCTGCGGGAGCGGGCGAAGCTCATCGACCCCGATCGTGCGGGCGACCCTGGCCATGGCAAGCCGCGGCCCGGCGGCACCGTCTGCCTGGCGGCGGCCGACGACAGCGGGATGATGGTGTCGTTCATCCAGTCCAATTACAAGGGGTTCGGGTCGGGCGTGGTCGTCCCCGACACTGGCATCGCGTTGCAGAACCGAGGTGTCGGCTTCACGCTGGAGCCAGGGCATGTCAACCAGGTGGCGCCGCGCAAACGCCCCTTCCACACGATCATCCCCGGGTTCGCCATGGACCTGAATGGCGAGCCGTTGATGGCGTTCGGTCTGATGGGCGGACCCATTCAAGCGCAGGGCCATCTGCAACTTGCGCTCAGGATTCTCGGCTATGGTCAGAACCCCCAGGCGGCGGCCGATGCACCGCGCTGGCGGATCGATGCCGGGCGCAGGGTCGGCATCGAACCCGGCACCGACCCGGCACTGATCGATTATCTTCGGGCCAGAGGGCACGATATCGTCAGCGAAGAGCTGGATGCCACCTTCTCGTTTGGCGGTGCCCAGATCGTCCTGAAAACCGACGGCGGCTATGTTGCCGGCTCCGATCCGCGCAAGGATGGGCAAGCCCTTGCACGCTGAAATCGACCTTACCGGACGCTCCTTACCTCTCCCGTTCAAGGAATCGACAAAGTGAAAACCGACACACTCCCCGGCTCCCGTACCAAGCTTTATGCTTGGTACGTCGTGGCGGTGCTGATGCTCTGTCAGACGCTCGGCGCCATGGACTCCAAAGTGCTCTTCATTCTGGTGGAGGCGCTCAAGCGCGACCTGGGGTTGAGCGACACCCAAATCGGCCTGATCACCGGACCGGCATTTTCGCTCACCTATGCGATCAGCGCGATACCGATCTCCAAGCTTTCGGATCGCGGAGTCCGCGTTAATGTCATTGGCGGCGCGATCGTTTTCTGGAGCGCGCTGACCGCTCTGGGCGGGTTTGCGCTGGGCATGAAGACGCTGCTCCTGAGCCGCATCGGCGTGGCGGTCGGCGAGTCGGCGCTGACGCCGGCAGCCCATTCGATCATCGCTGATTACACCGACAAGGCCACGCGGCCCAAGGCCATCGCAACCTATTCGCTGGGGCTTGCGGTCGGAACCTTCCTTGCGCTTTCGCTCGGCGGCTTCCTGAACGACCAGTTCGGTTGGCGCACGACGCTGTTCATTATCGGCGCCACTGGCATCTTGCTGTGCGTGCTGGTGCTCACCACCGTCCGCGAGCCCGCACGCGAGCAGGCGACCGGCGCGCGCGAACTGCCCAAGGGAGACATTCGCAGCCTCCTCCGCAACAAGCCAATCCGCAACCTGATGTTGGGCGGCGCCGTGCTGGGGCTCAGCTCGGGCGCCCTGGGCGCCTGGGCTCCGGCCTATGTGATGCGCACTTTCGACCTCAGCGCAACGGCGACCGGCGCCTCGTTCGGCGCGGTCGCTGGCGGGACAGCCATATTGGGCATATTGGGCGGCGGCTTCATCGGCGGGTGGCTGGCGCACCGCGGGCCCCGCAGCGCGTACAATGTGCTCGCCCTGGCTTTCATCGTCGCCATGCTTGCCCAGATCGGCTCGCTGCTGACGAGCAACTATCCGCTGTTCATCGTTCTTACGGCGCTCAGCATCTTCCTGGTCGCCTTCTACCTCGCCCCGACTTACTCGACCATCCAGTCTGCCGTCGATCCGAGCGCGCGGAGCTTCGCTGCCGCAGTGACGATGTTCAGCATCAGCGGCGTGGGAATGGCCTCAGGCGCGTTCGTCTGTGGTTTGTTCAGTGATCTCCTCCAGCCCTATTACGGCGACGACTCCTTGAGGGCCGCTCTTATCATCCTGTCATTCTTCAAGCTCTGGGGCGCCGTGCATTATATTCTCGTCGGCCGTCATTTGGCGGACGTGGAGGTGCCCGAGGCCGCACCGGCGGGATGAATATTAGGAAGTGCGTACGTCTCCGCCATGGCGGAGACGTACATGAACAGGTGCCGGTGCTCGTGCCAAACTTTCCTCTGGCAGGAGCGGGACTGGCCGACCGGCAATTGTGACGCGCGCCGCCAAAGCGAGGCGAGAGCCAGGTGAATGTCTTAGTGCCTCAAGACGGTCGAGATAGCGACGTGCGAGGTCTTTCTCACCGCGGATCAGACGCGAACTATGCCAGTTTCCGCGCAATAATCGCAAACGAGCCGCCATTCAAAAAGCGGACGTCCAGCTGTAGGGAAGGAGACTTGCCGCATAGGCGGCGCAATACCCTTACCAGGTTGCGGCCATGTGGGTTCAATCAAGAATCAGCTTTTGCAGCTCACCAAGAGGCACGGGCCTATCATTATATCCGGAGACGACAATATTCGTCTTTCCAAGCCGCGAGAACAACTCGGCCAATTCAATCGCTTCGCTTGGGCTCCGGGCGCAGACGGTGGTCTGGCCAATGCCATCGAAGCGGATCCGGTAGAGTATGTTTGTCATTTTTGTTCCATAAGCACAAAGCTACGTTCTGGTGATACGAGAGCAGACTCCTTCCGGCGGCGGTCAATCATCCCAGTTGAGCCAGTTACGCGCTGTGCGCCCAAGCACATATTCACGCTCTTCAGCGGAAAGGTCGGGATTGTCCTTGATCGCGAAGAGCAGCTCCGCCCAGGTTTCGCCGGTCGGATTTACCGTCACGTCGCTTGCCCACATGATCCGCTCTGCGCCAAAGACGTTGATGGCCTTGCGCAGAAATGGACGAGCGCCTTCGTTTGGATAGCCCGCAGCATTGAGTCTGGACGGTGCGTGCGCCCATTTGAGCGCGACATTGTCCCGCTTCGCCAATTGAAGAACCGTGTCGAACGATGCCTCGAGCGGAGCGCCGCAGAGCTTGGACCAGTAATCCTGGCTGTCCGGCAGTCCTTCCATCTGCGTGATCGTCGGCACCATCGACATGCTCGGCGGCATGCCGCAGTGATCGATGATGATCTTGATATCCGGGAACTTCTCGAGATATCGGTTTAGCAGCGGCGCGTGCCCAAGAAGCGAGACAAAAAGCGGCAACCCGAATTCGGATGCGGCCGCAAATACGCTGTCATAGGCGCCTTCGGCGAAGGCAGCCAATTGGGATCGTGGCATGGGGCTCGTGATGCGCAGCGCGCGCGCATAGGTGCTGTCGCGCGCGAACCGTGCGACGCTTCGTATGTCCGGATCTTGAGGATCGACGCGCACGAGATATGAAAATCGGCCAGGATAGGTCCATGAGGCAAGCTCAGCGGTCGGCGACGTCGTTCTGACCGCGCCATCGCCGACTTTATAGGCTGGCTCGCCGGGCTTGGTTCCCCACCAGCCGCCCCACCATTCGTCGATGAGGACCGATTTGATGCCGATCGCGTCCATGGCAGCGATCTTTTCCGCAGCACCGCCGGGGCCAAGATGCACCTGAGTGTCAACAATATCCATCTTCTCTCCATCAAGTTCGTCAGTGCCGGTTGCCCCGGATTTTCCGGTGGCGGTATATTGCCGGACCGACATGTTCCTCCACCCTTCCCTTGTTCTTGTGCCCGGCCACCATCGTCCGGCGCATCAGAAGCCGTAAAGGTCGGCGGCGGTCTGGTAGACGATCTTGTGGCGCACCTTCTCGTCGACGCCGGCGAACATCTCGTCGCTCATCCGGCGCGAGTTCGGGTAGGTGCTGATCCCGTGCGGGAAATCCGTCTGAAACATCAGCGTGTCCTCACCCAGAAGGTCATAGGTGCGGATGGCCACCGTGTCGCGCAGGAAGGTGAGCTTGATGTTGCGGCGGAAATAGGCGCTCGGCTTTTCGGGGATGCGGCTCTCGAAGCCCTTCAGCTCGACGTTCTGGTAGCGCTCCCACTCATAGTCGGCGCGCTCGAGGATGTGCGTGACCCAGCCCGCCTCGTTCTCGGCCGAGATGAACTTGAGCTTGGGGTGGCGAACAAACACGCCGCCGAAGATCATGTTCAGCATCACCCGGACAAAGAGGTCGTACTTCATCGGCGACTTCGTCGGATCGCGGCCGCCCGACGACTGGATGAGGCTCGTCTTCTTGTTGCGGTCCCGCGCCGTGCCGGCGTGGATGTTGATCGACATGTCGTGGTCGACAGACGCCGCCCAGAGTGCGTCCATGCCCTTCTCGTGATACTGGGGCACGCCTTCGCCCGCGACCGTCGGGATCATCACGCCGACCAGGCCAAGCTTCTTGGCGCGCTGCATCTCCTCGATGGCGAGCGCCGGATCGTCGTTGGCGACCATCGCCACGCCCTTGAACCGGTTCGGATAGGCGCTGCAGAACTCGGCGAGCCAGTCGTTGTAGGCGCGCAGCAGCGCCCATTTGAACTCCGCGTCGTCGATGCCGTAAAAGCCAAGCCCGAACGTCGGGTACATGACCTCGCCCCAGATCGAGTCGCGGTCGATCTCCGCGATGCGCGCGGTCGGATCATAGGCCGACGGCGGAATGTCCTCTTCCCAGCGACCCGTCTGCCGGACCTCGCTGTTGCCCCGGAACACGCCAGCCGCCGTGCCTATGGGCGGCAGTTCGATGTCCTCGCACACCAGCCTGTCGCTGCCGTCCTCGCTGCGGACAAGCCGCGGCGCACGGTCGCGGAACTTGGCCGGAACACGCTCCTGCCACAAAAACCAGGGCTCTATGACGTGGGAGTCAGATGAGATGATCTTGTAGTCGGTGCCCATGAGATCCCTAACCATCACTATCTAGCCAAACCGAGCCCGCCCAAAACAGCTCCAAACGGGAAACTCGATAGATCCTCAAGCGGCAGCAGTATCTATCATCCTGCACCCCTTCTGCGAGGCATGGACGGGGAAATTATGTACATGATCGAATAGCGGGCCGAGTTGCGTGCCCTATAATTGAGACCGGCCGCCAACTTGACGGTAAGATGCTTATATGTATCTTAATCCCATATAGCCTGGAGGGACCAATGCCGGCGAGTCTAACCATTTCAAGCCGCGCCGCGGCAATGAAGCCTTCTGCCAGTATCGCGGCCAAGAAGATCGTCGCGGATCTGCGGGCAGCAGGCGAGCAGATCGTGGATCTGACGATCGGCGAGCCTGACATTCCCACACCGGCTCACATCATCGAGGGCGCGCTGCAAGCGATGGGGGCCGGGGAAACGCATTACACGCCCTCGGCTGGAGAGCCGGCCCTCCGCCAGGCGATTGCCGAGACGCTCCAGCGAGAAAAAGGACTGGCGTGCAGCGCCGAGCAGATCGTCGTCGGCTGTGGCGCCAAGCAGCTTATCTACGAGACGTTCGCCGCCACGCTCGATCCGGGCGACGAAGTTGTCATACCCGCACCCTATTGGGTCTCCTATCCCGACATCGTCACCCTGCACGGCGGCAGCCCCGTGATCATCCCCTGCGGGCAGGACACGGGCTTCAAGCTCACGCCTGCGCAGCTTGAGGCGGCGGTCACCCCGCGCACGCGATGGCTGGTCCTCAATTCTCCAAACAACCCGACGGGCGCGGTCTATTCGCGGCGCGAACTGGAAGGTCTTGCCGAGGTGCTGCGGCGCCACCCGCATATATGGGTCATGACCGACGAGATTTACGAGCATCTCTGCTATGAAGACATACGCGCGCTGAGCATGGTCGAGGTTGCGCCGGATTTGTTCGACCGCGCGCTGATCATCAACGGCATGTCCAAGGCTTATGCCATGACCGGCTGGCGGATCGGCTATGCCGCCGGTCCACGGCCGCTGATCGACGTGATCGTCAAGATGATCGGGCAGAGCACGACCTGCGCCAGTTCGGTGGGCCAGGCGGCGGCGGTCGTCGCGCTGACTGGGGATCAACGTTGCGTTAGCGAGGCGGCGGCGATGTACCGCGCTCGGCGCGACCGCATGCTGGAAATCCTTTCAGATGTGCCGGGCCTCGAGCTGAATGTGCCAGCGGGCGCCTTTTACCTCTATGTCGGAATAGCTGCCTTCATCGGTGCCCGCACACCCGCCGGCAAGCGCATCGCCACGGATCTCGATTTCTCGCTCTATCTGCTCGAGGAAGCAAAGGTCGCCGTCCTTGACGGGGGGGCCTATGGTCTCTCCCCATATCTTCGCCTGTCATTCGCGGCAGCGCCCGACGCGGTCGAGGCGGGCAGCAAGGCAATCGCCGCAGCATGCGGAGCGCTGGTCGTACAGAAGGAAGTGGTTCATGGCTGACGCAACCGCGAATACGCTCGAAGGGTTGGTCGCGGCGTTCCAGCGCAGTTCAACCGCGATCATCAGCGACAATCTCGAACGCTTGCCCGGTGCGATCGGGATACGTCCCTTTCACCGTGTCACGCAAACCATGGCGGGCCCCGCGCTTACCGTGCGTGTCGCCGCCGGCGACAATCTGGCGATTCACAAGGCGCTGGAACTCGTAAAGCCGGGCGACGTGGTCGTGGTCGACGGCGATGGCGACATCAGCCGCGCATTGGTAGGCGAAATCATGATGACGATCGCCCAGGTCGGGGGCGCGGCGGGCTTTGTCGTCGACGGCGCGATCCGTGACCTCAATGCCTTCGTCGAGGCTGGCTTTCCCTGCTTTGCCCGCGCGGCCATCCATCGCGGGCCTTTCAAGAACGGCCCCGGGCAGATCAACGTTCCGGTCTCGATTGGCGGCCTTATCGTAGGGCCCGGCGACATCGTGGTCGGCGATGACGACGGCGTGGTGGCGTTCCCGCAAGCAATCGCTGCCGATCTGCTCCAAGCGGTGCGTGCGCAGGAAGCCCGCGAAGAGGAAATTCTGCGCAGCATTCGCGACGGCACCTACACTGGCGCGTATGGCAAGACCTCCTGACGCCTACCAATAGCCCCGCTCTTCCCATCAGGGAAAGAAGCCGGGCATGTCGCGCGACATCCGGTCCGAGAAGTGCGTGGCGCGCTTTTCCAGGAACGCCGTGACGCCCTGGGCAGCATCGCTGCTGCTGCTGCGGGTGAAGATTCCGCGGCTACCAATGCGGTGCGCTTCCATCGGAAGGCTCATGCCCAAGCCGCGCCACAACATCCGCCGGATGAGCGCAGCCGCGACCGGTGCGGTATGGGCGGCGATCTCGCGCGCAAGCGCGCGGGTGGACGCCAAAAGCCCGTCATCAGGATACAATCGGGAGACCAGCTCGCCTCTCGACGCTCCCCGGGCATGAAGATGCGGCGAACATGAGTGCGATATCCGGGTCGAAAAGCGTGACCATCCTGATCATCGCACTTGCGTTCGTTCTGGCACTCGCGATTGTAAATGCAAATCGCTCGTGAACCGACACACCCTTCCGGATATCTAATACTTGATCCGTTCTCCGCACATCACGTTTGCCGACCGCACCTGCTTCCGCACCGTAACGGAAGCTCAGGAAGTGGCGGACTTGATCGCGGTGCTTCTTGACGGCGCGCGCGCAGGTGACGGCGATGCCATGCCCGATTCGATCAAGCTCGAATCGCTGAGCGGGGGGCGCAGCGGGGCCCATGTCTTCAGAATCGTCTCCTCCCAGGCCAGGGATCACACCTGTGCCGTCGCGCCCGCTGTGCTCAAGATCGCCACACGCGATGCAGGAATCGCCGAACAGAGGAACTACGAACGCTTCGTCCGCCCGCTGCTGCCGCCCTCATGCCGGCCCGACCTTCTGGCCTTCGCGAGCAAAGGCGGCCGGGCGGCGCTGCTCTATTCCTTGTTAGGGAATGGCGAGCGGCCGGTGACGCTCACCGATCGTCTGCTGGCAGGTGACGCCGTCGCGCTGGATAGCGTGCTTTCCTCGCTCATCGATACGCTGTGGCGATGCTGGTACCACCCCACCATCGCACGGGATCAGAGTGATCTTTCGCGCTATTATCTGCACCGCTATTTTGGCGATCTCTCCGCCGCGAGCGCAGCTGAAAGGGTGCTGTTCGAACATGCTGCGCGTTATTTCGGCCTGCAGCGCTGCGCCGAGGGCTACCGTGTCGGAGATGCCCGCTTCCCCAATCTTACCCGGACTCTGTTCGCATCCGGCCCTCGCGAGCATGTGAGCTGCGTGGTTCACGGCGACCTTAATTCGGATAATGTCGTGTTGGCGGCCGATGCCGGCGGGGGGCAACTGGTGGATTTCCAACGCGTCGGCCGGGGACATGCGCTGCAGGATCTCGTCACGCTCGAGGCCAGCGTGCGGATCAATCATCCCGTCTCGATGACCTTCAACGAAATCCTGTATCTTGAACGTCAGATGGCGTTCGGCCGGCCGGAAATCCAATCCCCTCATGCGACTGCCATCGCCAAGATCCGCGTCGTTGCGAGGCAGTTCTTCGGCGCCCTCGAATCGCCCGGCAACCACCATTTAGCAGTTGGCGCGGTCGGGCTGCGGTTGATGCGCGCGACCGACCTTTCCGATGCGGCCCGCGCCAGCATCATCGCCAGCGCATTGTGGTCGGCAAAGGCCCTCTCTGACGCTGAGACGGCCACGCCCCCGACGTCGTAACGCCGGGGGCGCGCCATCCGCGGCCTCCTCCATTCGCCGCCGGCGGCAGGAGGAGCGCCGCGAACCGACAGATCAGAAGTTAGCGCCGAGCTTTACGCCCCACAGGCGAGGTTCGCCGACCTGGGTCAGCAATGAGCCGGCACCCAGATTGGCATCGCTAATGCCGTTGAAATAGGTCTTCTTGAAAGCGTTGGTAACGAATGCCTGAACATTGAACCGCTGGTCTTCCGATTCCCACATGACCCGGAAATTGACCAAGCCATAGGAAGGAATATCCGCCAGCGAGATATTGCTCAATCCCGTGTTCTGCTTCGCTTGGGCTCGTCCGTCCGCCTGCAGCGTGAACGTGCCGACACCGCTCACAGGAATATGGTGCGCAATCGAAGCACTGAGATTCCATTTGGGCGTCGCCGGCAGCGGTCGCCCGACGAGTGGAACAGTGGTGCCCAGCGGGGTCTGGAAACGAACGGGAGACTTGGTGATCTCCGTGCGCAACAGTCCTCCCGAGAAGTTGAAATCCCACCTTTCGTTCGGCTTGTAATCGAGCTCGACTTCGGCACCGTACATCTCGGCTCGGCCGACATTGATGAACTGGGTCAAAACAGCGATTCCGCCCCCGGCCTGATTACCCGCTACAGTCAGCAGTTCCTGCTTACCATTGAACAGGTAATAGAAGGCCGCGAGGTTTAGACTCAGCGTCCGGTCGAAAAGGCGATTTTTGCTGCCAATCTCGAACGCGTTGACATGCTCCTGTCCGACCGGACCGGTCTTGGCTGCGTTCTCGGCCAGGCTTCCTGCAACATAGAAGACACTGTAGCCGACGCTTTTGGCGCCGCGCGAGTAGCTCCCATAGAGGCTGTGGTCCGGGGTCGCTTCGAACGTCAAGCTCACTCGACCGGTCACATCTTTGGTGACCGGATCAGGGTCGGCCACACCTGAACGCACATCGACTGCGGGAAGCACAGCGGGGCCGGCTTGCGTGGCGCCCCGGACCGCTGTGACCAGCTCGCGGTTCTCGATCGTATAGCGTGCCCCCGTGGTGAGCGTCAGTCGATCGGCGAACCGCCAATCGATCTGGCCGAACGCGGCGCCCGAGGTAGTATCGACACGCGCATTGGATGGCGCGATCACGGAAGCTGCATTGGTATTGGTGCGCCGCTGAACGACGTTCCGATTCTTCTTCTTGTCCTGATAGTAGAAGACCCCGGCCACCCAGTCGAAGGCCTGGCTTTCCCCCTGCAGCCGCAGTTCGTCGCTGAACTGCTCGCTTTCGTTGAACAGCTGCACATAGACGCGAAGATTGAGCGTGCTCGGCGTGGTGCCATCGCCGTCCAACCCGACCCGCGACTTGAAATGGGTGTAATTGGCGATGTTGATCAGCGATGCGCCGCCCAGGTCGGTTTCGAACTTCGCGGTGGCCGACGTCAGCTTGTGCTTGATCGCCAACTCATCGCGAGTGAGTTCAGTGATCGCGTCACCAGGCCGGATCGAGGTGATCGGCGGCTGCCCTCCGAGAACGATGGCGTCCACGCAGCGCGCAGCAAAAATCTCGGCTCGTGAACAAAGAGCGCGCGAAGCATCCCGCCACACGCCCGGCCCGTAATTGGGCGTGGACTCCGAATCTGTTTCCGAGTGAGTCACCTGCAGCCGCAGCGATGACGCGTCACCGATATCGAAATCGGTCGTGCTGCGCACGCTCCAGACCTCCCTGGCGCCAAGCTTGCGCGGTACACCCGCGAGCGTGGCCCGGTTTGTGTGATGGCCATCATGCGTTTCGAACTGGCCCGCGAGGCGCGTGCGTATGCCAGGGCTCAGCGCCCCGCTGACAGCGCCGTTGATGTTAAGCCAATTGTCCGATCCATAGAGCACGCTGGCCTTTTGCGTGAACTCGGCGGTCGGCGCCGCGGACACAAACTGCACCAGGCCGCCGGTCGTGTTCCGGCCGAACAACGTACCTTGAGGGCCACGAAGCACTTCGACGCGCTGCACATCGAACATGTGCCCCGCCAGGCTGTTCTCGTCGCCCAGATAGATGTCGTCGACATAAACCGCGACCGAGCTCTCGTTCACACGAGCCGTCGATCCATCCCCGCGCACGCCACGAATGCTCAGATCGGGTGCCGAGTTGGCGCCGCGCTCGAAGGTGATGTTGAAGTTCGGGGTTTGCTGGGCCACCGAAGTGAAGGTCGACAGATTGAGAGTCTGGATTTTTGCGGCGCTGACCACGCTGACAGAGATCGGCACATCCATCACCGCCTGTTCGCGGCGCTGTGCAGTCACGACGATTTCCCCGCTCCCTTCGCGTTGCTGCGCCAGAGCTTCGCCGCTCGGGATAACTAGCAGACAAGCTGTCGATCCGAGCAGCATCGCCGTCGTCGACTGCCAAGCGCGACGCGGCGCGGCGCGCAACTTCCAACCCATTTTGATCATCTCAATCTCCCCGTTTGATACTCTTCACCGTCATCAAACAATGGCTGCCCAGCTGCGGACGTTGCCGCCCTCAGACAAAGTCCTTCCTTGATCCCCTATCGATTCAGTGTCCGCTGCCGCGGCGACCCCGCCGACCTGCTCGACCTTCATCCGGCGATGCGAGGTGGGGATGAATGCCGAAATGCGCGGCCAACTTATTTCGTCTATTTATTTTGCACGGCATGCTCTTCGGGGTAAGTTACATAAGAAACCCGAAGAACTAAATTACATATGTGTTTCTGCTCTTACCCGCACATTCTTTTAATAACGTCAATTGGACAGTTATTATTGATGAATTGCGGTTCACACCGCCAATTCAGTAATTGCTTTAATCCCTTGTCCAATATTCTATCGCGTCTCCGCGAAAATCTGGATCGCCTCCTAGATAATAAGCATCCCATTTGGGCCCGTTGGACAGCTCCCAATGTTCGACCGCGATACCGTTCTCGAAACGCCACGCGCCCATGCCATCGCGTTCCCACACATGATCACCGCGCTTCGTGCGCGAGCGGAAATGCAGGATGCCGTAATTGTCGTCCGCAAGGATTTGGTTGATCGCGATAATCGAAACATCGCCGCCATCGCTGAGCGAGGCGCGTCGGCGCGCATAGGCTTTCAGGAAGGCCATGTCGCCTGTCGCCGCCAGCTTCACACCGCCGGTGTGGACGATCAGGTTCGGCGACATGCGAGACATGTACTTGGCAACATGCTCGGCATGGCGCTTGTCGCGCTCCTCGTCCGAGAGCTGTCCGCTCGCGGGGTCGGATTGCAGTTCGTGCCCGTACATCCCCGCCAGCCAGAGCGCATTGGGGTGATCAGCTGTCAGCATGATAATCCTTGATCTTGATACCGTTGTGGATTGCGCGCTTCTGCTCGGCAGGTGCGGCCGGCAGTCCGCTTGAACGCAATCGCTCGTTGCGCTGGCGTTCGCTTTCGACATCGGCCGGAATGAACTGCCACCCTTTGCCGACGAGGTTCTGGTTCGCCTCGGCAAAGGGCCGGTATTCCGCGTCATAGGCAGCGAAGGCCGCTTGCGGATCTTCGGCGTGGCGGGACAACTCGCCAGCAAGCACATAGGCGCCGATGAGCGCTAGACTGGATCCCTGACCCGTCACGAAGGATGGGGCATAGGCCGCGTCGCCCACCAGCGCGATTCTGCCCTTTGACCAGCTCGGCATACGGATCTGGCTGACAGTGTCCAAATAGAGGTCGTCTGCCTGGTCCAGCGCTTCCAGCAAGCGTGGAATGTGCCACTTGTCCTGGGAGAACAGCGCCCTGAAGCGTTCCCGCTGGACGTCGGGATCGCGCTCATCTGATGTCGGCATCGCATCGAGCGCCATCGTCAGCAGCGCAGTTATACGCTCGCGTCCGCGCACACTGCTTAGCCCAGCCATTCGTCCGACCGTGGAGAACACCTGCTGCTCGCGATCGAGGCCAAAGTCGTTGGGCAGGGTGAACCCGACGAAGAAAAAGCCGAGATGGCGGATGAACGCCGCTTCGTCCCCGAAGATGAACTGGCGCGTGGCGGAATGAAGTCCATCAGCCCCGATCACATAGGCGTAGCAGCCGCGCCGCCCCGAAGCGAATTCCACCTCGACCTCGCCACCGCGGTCGTTGAGCGCGATCACGTGATCGTTGAAATAATAGGTGCAGCGGTCTCGCGTGCGATCATAGAGCAATTTGGCCAGATCGCCGCGGGGCACCTCGACATCATGTCCGCGGCTTCCACCGCTGAATTGCTCGGGGTTCACGGACAACACCGTCTCGCCTTGACCGTCAAACAGCGTGAGCTTGCCTATATCGAGATGCGCTTCGCGCAACGCTTCGGACATCCCCATCCGCTCCGCGACGTCCATGGCCGATCCTCGCAGATCGATCGGATAACCGCCTCCACGAACCTCGGACGACCGCTCGACGATTTCCACATCGAACCCATATTCGGTGAGCCAATAGCCAACCGTTGGGCCCGCGATGCTCGCGCCGCAAACCAGAACCTTTAGACCATTACCTGGCGCCACCACTCACCTCGCTTGACAGCAAGCCGGCGAAACTCCCCGCCGCCTAAACCTCGCCAAAACAGCGCCGGAACCGAGGCTTACCTTGCCTCATCGCTGCGCTATTCCTGTAATAAGAGATGTTAGCGCATCTTATTTTTCTCGTCAACTAGAGTACGTCAATGAGTCTTAATTCGACCTCGAGCAGCGCCATTGAAGCGCGAATCGCACGTGATGGGGGTATGTCCACCGAGACCTTCCATGGCGCGATCTTCGGGATGCTCGCCTTGGGCGTGGCGCCGGATCGAAGCGATCCCGGCGGTGCGCAGCCTCATCATGAGATCATCTTGACGCCGGAGCCCGACGACTCCGGCTTCCAGAGCGAGGTGGAAGGCCGCTTGGCGAAGCTCCCAGACCTGCGCTCGGCCGCAAGGCAGCGCTTCTCCAATCAGGGATGTTTCTGTTGGTAGCGGAGGAGGGACTTGAACCCCCGACACGCGGATTATGATTCCGCTGCTCTAACCAGCTGAGCTACTCCGCCCCAAAGGCGCCCGCCAAAGCGGTGGAGCGGGCCTATAAGCGGGCCGTTGATCGCGGTCAACTGGACATTGGCGCTGTGCGCGATAGAGAGCGCGGTGACAGTCGAAAAGGCGGGGGAGATTCGAAATTGGCGCAGTATGACGTTCTGATCGTTGGAGCCGGCCATGGCGGGGCGCAGGCCGCAGTGGCGCTTCGGCAGAACAAGTTCGAAGGCACGATCGCCATCGTCGGCGACGAGCCCGAACTGCCCTATGAGCGCCCACCTCTCTCCAAGGAATATTTCTCGGGCGAGAAGAGCTTCGAGCGGATCATGATCCGCCCGGCCGCCTTCTGGGCCGATCGCAACGTCGAGATGCTGCTGGGCAAGCGCGTCACCGCCGTCGATCCCGCCGCGCACCAGGTCACGCTGTCCGACGGCTCGACCCTCTCCTACGGCAAGCTGATCTGGGCGACCGGCGGCGCGCCGCGCCGGCTGAGCTGCTCGGGCAACGATCTGCCGGGCGTCCATGGCGTGCGCACCCGCGAGGATGCCGACCGGATGCTGGCGGAGATGGAGCGCACCACCAACGTCGTCGTCATCGGCGGCGGCTATATCGGCCTGGAAGCGGCCGCCGTCCTCAGCAAGTTCGGCAAGAAGGTGACCGTGCTGGAGGCGCTCGACCGCGTTCTCGCCCGCGTCGCCGGCGAGGCGCTGTCGCGCTTCTACGAAGCCGAGCACCGCGCCCATGGCGTCGACGTCCAGCTCGGCGCCAAGGTCGACTGCATCGTCGGCGAGGGCCGGGTCACGGGCGTCCGCATGGACGACGGCACCGTCATCCCCGCCGACATGGTGATCGTCGGCATCGGCATCGTGCCCGCCGTCGAACCGCTGGTGGCGGCCGGCGCCGCGGGCGCCAACGGCGTCGACGTGGACGAATATTGCCGCACCAGCCTGCCCGACATCTATGCGATCGGCGACTGCGCGATGCACAGCAATGCCTTCGCGGACGGCGCGCGCATCCGCCTCGAATCGGTCCAGAACGCCAATGACCAGGCGACCACGGCGGCCAAGCACATCCTGGGCGCGGCCGAACCCTATCATGCGGTGCCGTGGTTCTGGTCGAACCAGTATGACCTGCGCCTCCAGACGATGGGCCTGTCGATCGGCTATGACGAGACGATCGTGCGCGGCGATCCGGCCAATCGCAGCTTCTCCGTCGTCTACCTCAAGAACGGCAAGGTGCTGGCGCTCGATTGCGTCAACGCGGTCAAGGACTATGTCCAGGGCAAGGCGCTCGTCGTCGGCGGCCATTCGCCCGACAAGGCCGCGCTGGCCGATCCGGAGACCCCGCTCAAGAGCCTGCTCCCGGCCTGAAGGGCCCCTTGGAACCGTAGCATCGCGTCCACGTTGGAAAACGCGCCGTACCGCTTGGGGACGAGGGATCGAAAATGGAACTGACGGTTTCGCTGGATACGTTATGTCGGCTGATCGTGCGGGCGCGCGAGCTTGAGGCTCAGGTGCCCGCGATCGAGAATGACGATGAGGACGATCCCACCGACAGCGACGATCCGCTGGCGGTGCTGGAGGACGAGGCCAACGAAGCGGTCGAGGACGAAGTCCGCACCCTGCTCGAGGACCTGCCCGAGGACGAGGCGGCGGAGGTGCTGGCGCTCGCCTGGGTCGGACGCGGCACCTATGACGCCAGCGAATGGGACGAGGCGCTGGAAGAGGCCAACGAGGACGACAATGATTCGGTCGTCGATCAGCTGCTCGATATGCCGATGCTGGCGGGCTATCTGGACGCCGGCCTCGCCGCCTTCGATCTCAGCTGCGACGGGGCCGAGCCTGATCGGTGAAGGAGGAAGCGCCGCGCGCTTCCGCCGAAGGCGTGAATCAGGCTCTTCGATGGTTGAGACCTTGATTCACGGATCAGGCTAACCAGCCTGATCCGATCAAGGTCTTCCAGGTCGACTGAACCTGTATTCCGCGATCGGCTCCCATGGGCCGCCGCGATACCACCAGAGGGCCATCCCGGTGATCCCGATCGGGCGCGGCCGAAAGTCGCTGCGCAAGTCCTGAAACAATGCCCGCGCCTCGGAAGCAGCCACCTTGTTCTGCACGGTGATGTGCGGTCGCCAGGCGGCGCGGTCCTGCGGCGTCAGACTTCCCTCCAGCGCTTCGGCGATCCGGCTTCGGATGGCGACGAGGCCCGGGCTGTCGACGCCCAGCGCGACGCCCCGCCCCAGCGCCAGCAGCCGGGCCACCCGCGCTGCCGGCCGCGCCGTCGTCCTGGCCTCGGCCATCAGCCGGCGCCTTATCTCGTCGAGCGCGGAGGGCGGGAGGTGGTGGAACAGGGTCAGGTGCGCGGGCAGCCGGTTATGTTCGGCCGGGTAATGGGCCCGGCGCAGACCGTCGGCCCAGGCGAGGTCCTCGGGGGCGAGCAGCGCGGAGACGATGATCGGGGCGGCGGCCATGCACCGCCAGCCTACACGCTCAGCGCTTGCGGATGAAGCAGACGCCTTCCTTGCCATCCCATCCGCTCGGCAGGCATTCCACGCGAGCGTCAGGAATGTGCCTGCGGACGTGGAGCTTGGCGGTGTCCCGCCAGATGGTGCGCTTGTAGCCGGGGAAGTCGGCCATGTCCTTCCAGGCCTGGCCCGCGTCGGCCGCCAGATCGCTGGCGAGATGGTCGAGCGGGGTGTTGTCCTTGAACATCATCATCCGGTCGATCTAGCCGAAGCCCGAATCGCCCGCTGTTACCGATGTCACAGGGGATATAAATGCGATCGATTCGCAGAAATCCCGGGTGCATGGGGTTGTTCGTTCGTTTTTTTATTTTTTTATGAGAAGGAGCCCGTTACGGCCCGACGGACAGCCATGCCGCGACGGCAGCCAAGCCACGGCAATCCTACATGTCAAGAACAAAAAGAAAACACCAGGCCCTATATCTCGACTTGGCTGCCGAGTTCCACGACGCGGTTGGTCGGCAGCTTGAAGAACTCCATCGCGCTTTCGGCGTTGCGGAGCATCCAGGAGAAGAGCTTCTCGCGCCACACCGCCATGCCGGGATGCTCTGACGGGAGCAGCGTCTGCCGGGCGAGGAAGAAGCTGGTGTCCATCATCTTGAACGCGGGCCCGCAGCTGCGCGTCGCGCCGAGCACGGCGGGCACGTCCGGATCCTCCATGAAGCCATAGTTGATCACGATGCGGAAAAAGCCTTGGCCGAGATCGCTGTGGCTTATGCGGTTCTCGAGCGCGACATAGGGCACGTCGGCGATGGTGACAGTGAGCAGGATGACCCGCTCGTGCAGCACCTTGTTGTGCTTGAGGTTGTGGAGCAGCGCGTGCGGCACGCCCTGCGCCTGCGAGGTCATGAACACCGCCGTCCCCGGCACCCGCACCGCCGAGTTGACCGCCGACTGGACGAACACCTTCACCGGCATCGCCGCCTCGCGCAGCCGGTTGATCATCAGCATGCGCCCCCGTGCCCAGGTGGTGAGCAGGGTGAAGGCGATGAAGCCGATCAGCAGCGGGAACCAGCCGCCATCCGGCACCTTGGTCAGGTTGGCGCCGAAATAGGCGAGGTCGACCAGCGCGAACACGCCGATCAGCGGCGCCGCCAGCCACTTGTTCCAACCCCACAGGTGGACCAGCACCACCGCGATCAGGCAGGTGTCGATCGCCATCGCGCCGGTCACCGCGATGCCATAGGCAGCGGCAAGGTTGGACGAGGTGCGGAACGAGATGATCAGCAGGATCACCATCACCATCAGTCCCCAGTTGATCGCCGGGATGTAGATCTGGCCGATCGATCCGGCGCTGGTATGGGTGATGCGCAGGCGCGGGATGAAGCCAAGCTGGATCGCCTGCTGGGTAACCGAGAAGGCGCCGGTGATGACCGCCTGGCTGGCGATCACCGTCGCCATGGTGGCGAGGATGACGAGCGGCAGGCGCAGCATCTCCGGCGCCAGCAGGAAGAAGGGGTTTTGGATCGTCTGGAGGGCGGTCGCCATGTCCTGGCTCAGGATCATCGCGCCCTGCCCCAGATAGTTGAGCATCAGCGCGGGGAGCACGAAGACCATCCAGGAAAGGCCGATCGGCTTGCGGCCGAAATGGCCCATATCGGCGTAGAGCGCCTCGGCGCCCGTCACCGCCAGCACCACCGAGCCCATGGCGAGGAAGGCGAAATGACCCTCCTCCAGGAAGAAGCGCACCGCATACCAGGGGTTGAGCGCAACCAGCACGGCGGGATTGCCCAATATGTGCCAGAGCCCCAGCACCGCCAGCACGGTGAAATAGACCAGCATGATCGGCCCGAACAGCAGCCCGACCCGCGCGGTGCCGCGCGACTGGATCATGAACAGGCCGATCAATATGCCCACCGCGATCGGCAGCACCCATTGTCCGAACCCCGCCTCCACCGTGGTCAGCCCCTCGACCGCCGACAGCACCGAGATGGCGGGCGTGATCATGCTGTCGCCGTAGAACAATGCCGTCGCGAACACCCCGAGCAGGATGATCCCCTTGCTCCAGCGCTTGCCCTCGGTCTGCCGGTTGATCAGCGCGAGCAGCGCCAGGCTGCCCCCTTCGCCCTTATTGTCGGCGCGCATGATGATCGCGACATATTTGAACGTCACCACCAGCATCATCGACCAGAAGATCAGGCTGAGGACGCCGAGGATGTGGAGTTCGTCCGGCGGCAGCGGATGATGCCCGGCGAAGGTTTCGCGGAAGGCGTAGAGCGGGCTGGTGCCGATATCGCCGAAGACGACGCCGATCGCGCCGACCACCATCGCGCCAAGGCTGCCCTGGCCGTGGCCGCCGCCATGCGACGCCCCCGGCGCAGCCGGCCCGGCCTGCTCCGCACCCGCTGTCGCGGCGCCCGTCATGCGACGATGGACTTCATGCCTGAAATACGCCCATTCCCAGCGCCCTTCGATCCCCCGGCGCATAGCGGCGGGCACCTAGCATTTGTTCCATGGGCCCGCAACACGCGGCGGTGAAAGCGCGCTGTGCCGTTAGGGGACCATTGCGAAGCGAGGGCCGTCCTTTCGAACAGGTCATCCCGGATGTGATCCGGGATCCAGCTTTTCCTGTCGACATTGGAGGAAGAAGCGGGATCCCGGATCACGTCCGGGATGACGCTGGGAAGGGTCGTCAATTTCCGGCGAGCAAGGTCCGCAGGGTCATCTGCGTCACCAGCCGCTGCACCCCCGGCAAAGCAGACAGCACGTCGCGGTGGACCCGCTCATAGCTGTCCCCCTCGGGCACCTGGACCTTGAGCAGATAATCCGACTCGCCGCTGAGCAGATAGGCTTCGCCGATCTGTGCGGTGCGCGCGAGCGCCTCCTCGAAAGCGAGCATCGTCGCCTGGCGCTGATCGACAAGGGTGACCTGGACGAACATCGTCGTCGGATTGCCGCGCGCCTCGGCCGAAAGCAGAGCGCGATAGCCGAGGATCACGCCCGCCTTCTCCAGCGCCTTGACGCGCCGGTGCGCCGCCGACGTCGACAGGCCGACGCGCGCGCCGAGCTGCTCGCTCGTCTGCGCCGAATCGCGTGCCAGTTCGGCGATGATCTTGCGATCGATCCGATCCATCGGGGATAATTTCCCACATGCTTGAAGGTGGAGCAAATATATCCCAGCGCCGGCTCCGTTACGACCCCAGTTCGCAACCTTTTTGCGGTCCATCGGCTTTATCATCGGCACCGGGTTACAGAGGGGTCAGGCATCATGCGCATCGGCATTCCGAAGGAAATCAAGAACCACGAATATCGGGTCGGTCTGACCCCGGCTTCGGTGGCCGAGCTGGTCGCCGCCGGCCATCAGGTGATCGTGCAGACCGGCGCCGGCATGGGCATCGATTTCGGGGATCAGGATTATCGGGATGCCGGCGCGACGATCGCCGCCGACGCGGCGGCCGTGTTCGCGGGCGCCGACATGATCGTCAAGGTCAAGGAACCGCAGCCGTCCGAGATCGCGCTGCTGGAACCGCGCCATACACTGTTCACCTATCTCCATCTCGCCGCCGACAAGCCGCAGGCCGAGGGGCTGATGCAGTCGGGCGCGACCTGCATCGCCTATGAAACGGTCACGTCGCCCTCGGGCGCGCTGCCGCTGCTCAAGCCCATGTCCGAGGTGGCGGGGCGCATGTCGATCCAGGTCGGCGCCCATTATCTGGAGAAGGAACAAGGCGGCCGTGGCGTGCTGCTCGGCGGCGTGCCGGGCGTGGCACCCGCGCGGGTCGCGATCCTCGGCGGCGGCGTCGCCGGTGTCCATGCCGCGCAGATGGCGGTCGGCCAGCGTGCCGACGTCACCATCTACGACATCAACAATGATCGCCTCGCCGAACTCGACATGCATTTCGGCAGCCAGATCAAGACCGCCTATGCCTCCAGGGCCGCGGTTGCCGCGGCGGTGGCGAAGGCGCATCTGGTGATCGGCGCGGTGCTGGTGCCGGGCGCCGCCGCGCCCAAGCTGGTGACCCGCGAAATGCTCAAGACGATGAAGCGCGGCTCGGTGATGGTCGACATCGCGATCGACCAGGGCGGCTGCTTCGAGACGAGCCGCCCGACCACCCACAGCGATCCGGTGTTCGAGGTGGAAGGCGTGATCCATTATTGCGTCGCGAACATGCCGGGCGCGGTCGCCCGCACCTCGGCCTTCGCGCTCAACAACGCGACGCTGCCCTTCGTGCTGAAGCTCGCCAATCTGGGCGCCGAGAAGGCGATGGCGACCGACCGGCACCTCGCCGCCGGCCTGAACGTCTCGGCCGGCAAGATTCGCCACCAGGCCGTCGCGGAGGCGCTGAACCTGCCGTTCGCCGGATGAATTGAAGTTTCTCCCCTCTCCCCCGGAGGGGAGAATCGGGAGAGGGGGATCGAGGCCCTGCCCCCTAACCTCCGGGCCTGACTACGCGGTTTCCCCCAAACCGCAGACCCCCTCTCCCACCCCTCTATGGGCACATCTCCAAATCGTCGCCCCGGCGGAGGCCGGGGCCGGCACGGGCTCTTGCGGCGACTTGGTCGCATAACCTCTTGCGGCCCCGACCTCCGCCGGGGCGACGCTGGTGGAGGGCGCTTACTGCGCTGCCTGGCCCTTGAGCCTTTCCAGCTCGATCAGCCGCTGTTCCAGTTCCGGGCGCCAGGGCGCATTGGCGGGGGAACGATCGAGCAGTGCGCGCCAGGTGGCCTCGGCGCGGTCGAACTGGCCGGCCTGCGCATAGGCGAGGCCCATGAAGAAGGGCGGCGCGGGATGATCGGGCGCGATCGCCTCGGCCCGCTGGAAGGCGAGCTGGGCGGCCGGAGACATCTGTCCGCCGTCATGGATCACCATCGCATTGCCCAGGCCCGCCCAGAGATCGGGGCTGTTGGGCCGCTTCGCCAGCCCCGCCTTGATGATCGCGATCGCATAGAGGTTGAGCCCCTGCGACTGCAGCCCTTCCGCGCTGCGCATCACATCCGCGTCGGTGCCGACCTTGGCCAGCATCTTGTCGTCCTGATGGAGGAAGGCGCTGTCGGGGACCTTCGATGCCTCCGGCGGCGGGGTCGGCTTGCCGGAGAGGCCGGGACTGCCCTGCCAGGCATAGCCGGCGACGCCGAGCAGCAGCGCGGCGGCGACCAGCTCGACCCCGCCCCTGGGCAGGCGCCCGAAGCGATAGAGCGCGGCGGCGACGATCAGCGCCATGCCCAGGAAGATCAGCCAGCCCGTCATCAGCTTTTCCTCCGCCGCTTGAGGCGACCGCTCACGATCCACAGCCCCAGGCCGAGGAACAGCGCCGGCAGCAGGTATAGCGGCCAGGTCAGCCCGTCGAGCGGGGGCTTGAAGCTCACCCAGTCGCCATAGCGCTCGATCAGCCAGGCGCGGATCGCCTCGGGCTTCTCGCCCGCCTCGATCCGGGTGCGGATCAGCGCGCGCATGTCGCCGGCCATCTCGGCATTGGAATCGGCGATCGACTGGCCCTGGCACACCAGGCAGCGGATCGTCTCCATCAGCACCTTGGCCTGATGCTCCTTGGCCGGATCGGCCAGCTGCTCATCGGCATATTTCGCCGCCGGCATCAGCGAATCGGCAAGGACGGGGGTGGCGAAGGCGAGGAGGAGGGCTGCCACCAACGATCCTCCCCATCGCAGATGGAGCGCCAGGTTGAATTGCCCCCGGCAATTCAAGATCGTGCCGGGGGCACGATCGACCTGGCACTGGGGACCGTCCGCGTTGCGGATGGTGGAGGGGTCGGGCAGAACCGAGAGGCTGGAAGACCCCTCCACCACGCTTCGCGCGGTCCCCCTCCCCATGCTGCGCACAGGGAGGATCTTAGGAAGAATATTCCTCATTTCGCATCCCCCAGTGCCGACATGATCCCCGGTACATCCTCCGGGTTGATCGCGCCGATATGCTGTTTGCGGATGATGCCCTTGCCGTCGACGATGAACGTCTCCGGCACGCCGGCCGAACCCAGCGCGATCTGGACGCTGCTGTTGGGATCGCCGCCGATCGCGCGGAAGGGATCGCCGTTGCGTTCGATGAAGCGCTGCAGATCCTCCGGCCGGTCGCGGATCGCGATGCCATATACCGGCACGCCCGCCTCGGCGAGCTGACGCAGCTGCGGCGCCTCCGCGATGCAGGGCACGCACCAGCTGGCGAAGACGTTGACGAGGTGCGGCTGGCCATTGGCCAGTTCGGCACTCGACAGGCCCGGCTTGCCGGGCAGCGCCGGCGCCAGGGCGAAGGCCGGCATCGGCTTGCCGACCAGCTTGGACGGGATCACCCGCCCCTCGGGCTTGATCAGTCCCCCCGCGAACACGACCAGGAAGACCAGGAACATGCCGAGCGGCAGCCAGATGAGCAGCCGGCGCATCAGATCGTCTCCCTGGGCGGCGCGTGCCGCATCTCGCGGCGCACCCGGCCGATCAGCGACAGCAGGCCGCCAAACGCGACCAGCGCGCCGCCCAGCCAGATCAGGGTGACGAACGGCTTCCACCACAGGCGAAGCTGCCACCGCCCTTCATCGTCGGAGCGGCCGACCACGACATAGAGCTGGCCGTCGAGGAGCGTCGTGATCGCCGCCTCGTTGGTTTCGGTCTGCGGCGAGGGGAAGTTGCGGGTCTGCGGGTGCAGCGTGAAGGGGGCGCCGTTGCCACGCCGGGCGACGACGGTTCCCTCGATCGCGGTATAGTTCGGCCCGGCGATCGGCTGCACATCGTCGAGCCGGACGCTGTAGGGGCCGACGCGATGCTCCTCGCCGATCCGGCCGGCGACCAGCGTCTCCCTGGTGAAGGCGCTCTCGGCGGCCATGCCGGCCATGCTGACGGCGATGCCGAGATGGGCGACGACCATGCCCCAGATATAGAGCGGGGTGCGCCGCAGATTGCGGCCCCATAGCGGCGCGATGCTGGCGACACCGACGCCCGCCGCCGCGACGAGGCCGAGCAGCGGGAGGATGCCGATGCCGGGCGCCAGCAGGACGACCGCCAGCAGCACCAGCGCCGAGAGCAGCATCGGCCCGGCGAGCCGGGTCAGCGTCGCCTTCAGGTCGTCGCGGCGCCAGCGCATGATCGGGCCGGCCGCCATGATCGCGACGAGGATCAGCGCCAGCGGACCCGCCGCGCTGTTGAAATAGGGCGGGCCGACCGACAGCTTCTCGCCGGTCACCGCCTCCGCGACCAGCGGATAGAGCGTGCCGACCAGGACGATGCCGAGGATCGCCGAGAGCAGCAGATTGTTGATGACCAGCGATCCTTCGCGGCTGACCGCATCGAAGCGCGATCCTTCGCGCACCGTGCCGACCCGGAAGCCGAACAGCGCCAGCGCGCCGCCGATATAGATGGCGAGCAGCGCCAGGATGAAGGTGCCGCGCCGGGGATCGACCGCGAAGGCATGGACCGAGGTGAGGATGCCGGAGCGCACCAGGAAGGTGCCGACCATCGACATCGAGAAGGCGACCACGGCGAGCATCACCGTCCAGGCGCGCAACCCCTCGCGCGTCGCCAGCACCGTCACCGAATGGAGCAGCGCGGTCGCGGCCAGCCAGGGCATCAGCGAGGCGTTCTCGACCGGGTCCCAGAACCACCAGCCGCCCCAGCCCAGTTCATAATAGGCCCAGTAGCTGCCGGCGGTGATGCCGAGCGTCAGCAATATCCAGGCACCCAGCACCCAGGGCCGCATCGCCCGGGCGAAGGCGGCGCCGACATCGCGCGTCACCAGTGCGCCGACCGCGAAGGAGAAGGCGACCGACAGGCCGACATAGCCGAGGTACAGCGTCGGCGGGTGGAAGGCGAGGCCGGGATCCTGGAGCAGCGGGTTCAGCCCCTGCCCCTCGGCCGGCGCCGGGTTGAGCCGGGCGAAGGGATTGGAGGCGAACAACAGGAAGGCGTAGAAGCCGAGGCCGATCGCCGCCTGGGCGGAGAGCGTCGCGATCAGGGTGCGTTCGTTCAGCCGCCGCTCGAACAGCGCTACCGCGCCGCCCGCCACCGCGAGGATCGTCACCCACATCAGCATCGAGCCTTCGTGGTTTCCCCAGGTGCCGGCGAATTTGTAGAGCAGCGGCTTGGTGGAGGCATTGTTGGCGGCGACCAGCGCCACCGACAGGTCGACCGTCACGAACAGCCAGATCAGCGTGACGAAGGAGATGCCGGCCAGCACCGCCTGCACCACCGCCACCGGGCGCACCGCCGCCAGCAGATCGGTCCGCTGGCTCGACACCCCCATCCAGCCGAGCACAAGCTGCAGGGCGGCCAGCGCCGCCGCGAGCCAGAGCGCCGCCAATCCCGCTTCAGCGATCATTTGTCGAGACTTTCCGTCTTGTGCATCTGGCCGGCCACCTGCGGCGGCATGTAGCGCTCGTCATGCTTGGCGAGGATGTTGGTCGCGACGAAGCGGCCGTCGGGCTGGAAGCTGCCCTCCGCCACCACGCCCGAATCCTCCTTGAACAGATCGGGGACGATGCCCTTGAAGGTCACCGGCACCGTCTCGGCATTGTCGGTGACGATGAAGTTGATCGTCACGCCGTCCGGCAGCCGCTCGATCGAGCCTTTCTGCACCATGCCGCCGAGCCGTACCGCGCGGCCGGTTTCGACATGGTCCTTCTTCGCGTCGCTCGGCGTATAGAAATAGGCCGCCTGGTCCTTGAGCGCCGACATGGCGAGCAGTGCCGCGCCGACAATCGCGGCCAGCGCGAGCAGCGCCAGGATGAGCCGCTGGTTCTTCGCCTTGAGTGCCATCAGTCCCGCCTGTTGAGAGCGTCGGCCTGCCGCTCCGCGCGGCGCATCCGCACGAAGCTGAGCGCCACCACGCCGATGGTGCCGATGATCGTGAGCGCATAGGCCGCGACGATGAAGGGCCAGTGATTCATGCGCCCGCCCTCATTCCGCCGTCATGCGCTTGAGCCGCGCCTCAACCTTCGCCTCGGCCAGCATCGCCCGCATCCGCATCAGCACCACCGCCGCGAACAGCAGCGTGAAGCCCAGGGTCGAGACGAGCAGCGGCCAGAGCAGCGAGGGATCGATCTTCGACCCACCCAGGCCGATGCTCTGCCCCTGGTGCAGGGTGCGCCACCATTCCACCGAATAATGGATGATCGGGATATTGGCCGCGCCGACCACCCCGAAGATCGCCGAGATGCGATCGTTGCTGCCGCGTTCGGCCCCGGCGGAGGAGAGCGCGATATAGGCGAGGTAGAGGAAGAAGAGGACGAGCATCGAGGTCAGGCGTCCGTCCCATTCCCAATAGGTGCCCCAGGTCGGCCGGCCCCAGAGCGAACCAGTGATCAGGCAGATCGCGGCGAACAGCGCCCCCGGCAGCGCGATCGCCCGCGCCGCAACGGCGGCGAGCGGATGGCGCCAGATCAGCTGCATGAGGCTGCAGACCGCGATCCCGCTCCAGCCGGCCATGCCCAGCCAGGCGGCGGGGACATGGACGTACATGATCCGCACGCTCTGCCCCTGCAGATAATCGGCGGGGGTCAGGAACAGGCCCGAAACGAGCGCCACCGCGATCAGCAGGCCGCCCGCCCAGCCTGCCCAAGGGGTCAGCGGGCGCGCGATCGACAGGAAGCGGGCGGGATTGGCGAAGATATGCACGGCGGAAGCGGGGAATAAGGGTCATTCGCGCCAACCGCAATGGGCCGTGGACGCCACCCTCGCCCGCGACGGGGCGAAGGGCTTGTGCGGCGGGCGGATCGAGGCCATTGGCCGCCACGATGCCCGAACCCGCCACGATGCACCGCGAAAGCCAGATAAGCCGCGGAATCCTGCTGCGCTGCCTGGCGGTGATCTGCTTCTCCATCATGAGCGCCGCGATGAAATGGGCGAGCGAGGATGGCGTCGCCGAGATCGAGATGCTGTTCTTCCGATCGACCATCGGCCTGCCGGTCGTGCTGGCATGGCTCGCGCTGGGGCCCGGCATCGGGGTGGTGCGGACCCAGCGGCCCAGGGCCCACCTGATCCGCTCGATGATCGGCATCATCGCCATCCTGTTGAATTTCGGCGCGCTGATCCGGTTGCCGCTGGCCGACGCGGTCACCATCGGCTTCACCGCGCCGATCTTCGCGACGATCCTGTCGGTGCTGCTGCTGGGGGAGAAGGTGGGCGTGCAGCGCTGGTTCGCCGTCGCGCTGGGCTTTGTCGGTGTCGCCCTGATCGTGCGCCCGGGCGGGATGATGCTCGACCATCTCGGGCTGCTGATGGCGATCGGCGGGGCGGTGGGCACGGCGGGCGTGACGGTGACGATCCGCCAGCTCGGCGCGACCGAGCATCCCGGCGCCATCGTCCTGTGGTTCTTCCTCGCTTCATCCCTGGTGAGCGGCGTGGGCATGCTGTTCGTGGCCCAGCCGCACAGCGCGTCCGCCTGGATGGCGCTGATCGTCGCAGGCGTGGCGGGCGCCGGCGCGCAGGTAGCGATGACCAGTTCGCTTCACGCCGCCCCGGTTTCGGTGATAGCGCCGTTCGACTATCTCCAGATCATCTGGGCGACACTGATCGGCTGGCTGGTGTGGACGGCCCTGCCCGATGCGAACATCCTGCTCGGAGCCGCGCTGATCGCGGCCAGCGGTCTTTACACCGCGTGGCGCGAGCACCGGCTGCGCCGCGAACGGATCGCCGCGACGCCGCCGCTGGAGTGACCGGGAGGGCTCAGCCCCGCCCGATCAGCCGCATCGCCATCCGATCGGCGACCACCGCCGCCGGCACGCCGGTGGCGGCGCTCTCGGCCCAGATCGATTCGAGCCGCTCGGGGATCTTCGCGACCCGCGCCTCGACCTCGGCCCGGTCGCCCTGGCCGAGATATTCGAGCGCGACATTGATGATGCCGCCGGCGTTGATGACATAATCGGGCGCGTAGAGGATGCCGCGCGCATGGAGGCGATCGGCATCGGCCGGGGTGGCGAGCTGGTTGTTCGCGGCGCCGGCGACGATGGGGGTCTGCAGCGCCTCGATCGAGCGCTCGTCGAGCACCGCGCCAAGCGCGCAGGGGCTCAGCACGTCGGCCTCGACCATCATGATCTCGTTCGCCGCGACCGCGACCGCGCCCAGTTCCTCGGCCAGGGTGCGGGCGCGCTTGCCGTCGACATCGGACAGGGTGAGCTTCGCGCCATCGGCGGCGAGCAGGCGGGCGAGCCCGCCGCCGACGCTGCCCACGCCCTGGATCGCGACATGCACGCCGCGCGGATCATCCTTGCCCAGCCCGCGCGCGATCGCCGCGCGGACGCCGAGATAGACGCCCTTCGCCGTGGTCGGCCCCGGATCGCCGCCGGCACTGCCCGCCGTCACGGGCAGGCCGGAGACATGGCGCGTCTCCTTCGCGATCGCCACCATGTCGGCGTCGCTCATGCCGACATCCTCGGCGGTGACATAGCGCCCACCCAGCGAATCGACCGCCCGGCCGAAGGCGGCGAGCAGTTCCGGCGTCTTGGTGCGCAGCGAATCGGCGAGGATGACGCCCTTGCCGCCGCCCATCGGCAGCCCGGCCATCGCGTTCTTGAAGCTCATCCCGCGCGAGAGGCGCAGCGCGTCGGTGATGGCGTCCGACGGGTCGGCATAATGCCAGAAACGGGTGCCGCCCGCGCCCGGCCCGAGATGGGTCGAGTGGATCGCGATCACGGCCGTCAGCCCCGACGCGGCATCGCGGAACAGGTGGACGCCCTCATGGTCGTCAAAATCGGGATAGGTCCAGGGAGCGGTCATCCGAGTCTCGCGCAATTTGATTACAATGTTGCGCAATAATATTTTTCTCAGGCGAGCGCCAGTCCGGAATCGCCATGGGGAAAAATGGGGCGATCGACGGGGATTGAACCCGCAACCTCCGGTACCACAAACCGGCGCTCTAACCAATTGAGCTACGATCGCCATGGACGCCGCTCGGCGTCGCGATGGCGCTCCATAAGGAAAGGCCCCGGCGGACGCAAGCCGGCATCGGCCGCAACGCTAACTCTACTCTTTCATTATCGTTGGGAATGCCTACATGGAGAAAGCTTGGAAGGGGCCGATCCGTGCTGTCTCAACGTACCCGCTACGCCATCCGCGCCCTGCTCCATCTCGCCGATAAACATGGCCAGGGGCCGATCCAGCTTGCCGAGATCGCCGAGCGGCAGAATATTCCGGCCAAATTCCTCACCGTCATCCTGTCGGAGATGAAGCGGGCCGGCTTCGTCGAGACGATGCGCGGCAAGGAGGGCGGCTATTGGCTGTCGCGCGCGCCGACCGAGATCACCTATGGCGATATCGTGCGCGCGACGCGCGGATCGCTGGCGCTGGTCCCCTGCGCGGCGCGCCTTGCCTACACGCCGTGCGACCATTGCATCGACGAGGCGGAGTGCCGCCTGCGCGGCGTAATGCTGTCCGTGCGGGACGAGACGGCGAAAATTCTCGACCAGCTGTCGCTCGCGGAAAGCATCCCCGCCTGACCCCGCAGGCGCTAGGCCGACTCCGCAACGATCCCGGAATACTGCGGCCTTGAGGCGCTTTAACGAGGCCTGAATGGGTACGGTGAACCGTGCCGATATTGCGCTTAGCCCTTCTTTTCCTGTCGATTTTTCGTTGACGCTCTTTCCCCCCGCGTTATGTCAACGGCAGGAACGGCGTTCGAGCCGGGCCGATATAATGCTTTGGGAGCTGCTCGAATGAAGAAGCTGAGCCTCGTTATTGTCGCCGCCGGCCTGATGGCTCTGGCTGCCTGCAACAAGCAAACCCCGGCTGAGAACGCCGTCGACAACGCCGCCGCCGCCCTGGAAAACCAGGCCGACGCGCTCGAGAACGCCGCTGACGCCGCCACCAACGAGGCGACCGAGAGCGCGCTCGAGAATGCGGCCGATGCGGTCGAGAACAAGGCCGACGCGGTCGAAGATTCGAAGTAATGGGCCGGCTCCGCACGGAGCCGTCATTGCTGAACGAGACGGGCGTCCCCTTCGGTGGGCGCCCGTTTTGCTTTGAACCAGCCCCGCTTCAGTCCGTCGCGGGCGTGATGCGCGTGGTAAGCCGGTCACTGACCACCGTCATGGTGAAGATCGGATCGGCGTCGGGGGGAACCTCGCACACCGCGTCCTCGAACGCGGCCCGGGTCGCGGGCTCCTCATAGGTCATCTTGTGGTCGAAGGCGTAGCGCCAGGTGGCCTCGTCGGGCCATTCGGCATAGCCGACGAAGCGGCCATCGGCGTCGCGGTGGAGGCGCGAGCCATAGCTGCCATATTTATCCCGGATCAGTTCGGTGCCGCGCGTCCACGCCTTGACGAACTGCTCCTCCTTGCCGGGATGCACCCGCCACCAATAGACTGCGACGAACATGAACTGCCCCTCCCCTTCCGCCTTATAGATTCGGCAGCGACTGGTCCGCCACGCCCCATCCCTTGAGCGTCCTCGATGTGGCCCGCTTCAGCAATGTCTTCGTATCACGGATCGTGAAGGCACCGGCCTTGTCGAAGCCGTCAAGCTCCTCCCATCCGATCGGCACCGCCACCGGGGCATTCTCGCGCGCCCGCGCGCCATAGGGCACCACCGCGGTCGCGCCCCGCTGGTTGCGCAGATAATCGATGAAGATGCGGCCCACCCGCTTGGCCTTGGCCATGTTGGCGACGAAGCGCTCGGGCTCGGCCTGGGCCAGCGCCTCGGCGAAGCGGTGGGAAAAATCCTTGACCACCGGCCATTCGGCCTCGGGCCGCAACGGCACGACGACATGGATGCCCTTGCCGCCCGACAGCATCGGGAAACTGACCAGCCCGATGTCGGCCAACATCGTCCGGATGTCCTTCGCCGCCTTCTTCACGTCGGCGAAATCGAGCCCGACATCGGGATCGAGATCGAAGATCATGCGATCGGGCTTCTCGATATCCTGGACCCGCGATCCCCAGATGTGGAACTCGATCGTCCCCATCTGCACGCAGGCAAGGATGCCCGCCGCGTCGTCGAGATAGAGATAGTCCTCGGTCTGGCCGTCCTTCTCCCGGATGGGGACGTGGTGGACATGGTCGCCGAACGAACCCGAATCATGCTTCTGGAAGAAGCATTGCTTGCCGCGCCCCTGCGGGCACCGGACCAGGCTGACCGGGCGGTGCGCCAGCCAAGGCAGGATCAGCGGCGCGATCGTCCGGTAATAGCCGGCGAGATCGCCCTTGGTGACTTTCGCCTCGGGGAAGATCACCCGGTCGGGATTGGTGATCTTCACATCCGAATCTTCGGGCTTGTCGACCTGTTCCACCGGCATCGGCTCCTCCCGTCGTACTTCGGCGGCCTTCTTGTCCGAACGCAGGCCGATGAAGCTGGCCTGGCGCAACACATCGTCATGAGTGAATTCGGCGAAGGCGATTTCGGCGACAAGATCGGGCTCGATCCAGTGAGCGCCCCGCCGCTCCGCGCGGGGGACGTCGGCAGCGGGCGTCTCGCGGGCGCGCTTCTCGAACTTCGCCGTCAGCATCTCCATGCTGTCCTGGTTGAAACCCGTGCCGACCTTGCCGGCATAAACCAGCTTGCCGTCCTTGTGCTGGGCCAGCAGCAGCGCCCGGAAGCGCCGACTGCTCTTGTCGCTGCGGCTCCAGCCGATGATCACGAACTCCTGCCGCCGCGTGCATTTGACCTTCAGCCAGCTGGTGCTGCGATCCCCGCGATAGATCGCGTCGGCGCGCTTCGAGATGATGCCTTCCTGCCCCGCCCTGCACATCGCGGCGTATAGCTTCTCGCCGGCGCCGATGACATGATCGGCATAATGGATCATCGGATGCTGGTCGGGCAACAGCCCGGCAAGCCTCGTCTTGCGTTCCACCGTGCCGAGGCCCGTCAGATCCTGTCCGTCCAGCGACAGCAGGTCGAAGGCGAACAGCTCGAAACCGCCGCCTTCGCCCTTGATCGCCTTCTGCAGGGCGGAGAAGCTGGGATTGCCCTGCTCGTCGAGACTGACGATCTCGCCGTCGATCAGGGCCGGGGGCAGGTCCAGCGCGGCGATGGCGTCGGCGACGGGCTGGAATTTCTCGGTCCAGTCGAGGCCCGAGCGGGTGTAGATCTTCACCTTGCCGCCCGCCGCCGCGACCAGCGCGCGATAGCCGTCGAACTTGATCTCGTGGATCCAGGCGCTGCCGGTGGGAACGCTGTCGACCAGCGTGGCAAGCTGGGGCTTGCGGAAAGCCGGCACCTTGCCGCTGCCAGGGGCCAAGGCATTGCCCGATCTCTTGCGGCCCCGGCCTCCGCCGGGGCGACGGCTGACTTCAGCGGCATGGCTCTCCGCCTTTGCCATCAAAGCATCGAACGCCTTGCCGCGCTTGCCCTTCAGGCTGGTCTCGCCCTTCCTGTCGGCGGCGATCTCCGCCATCGTACGGCCGGTCTTCACGCTGGTCAGTTCGCGCGCGACGAGATCGTCGCTGCCGCCCGCCGCCTCGTCGTCGATCTTGCGGAGCAGCCAGTTCTCGCGGCCGCGCTTTTCGCCAGGCCTGGGCTTCAGCCGGATCAGCAGCCATTCGCCCTTCATCCGCTCGCCATCGAGGGTGAAGTGGAGATGGCCCTTCTCCAGGTCCTTCTCGCTCTTGCCTTCGATCGGCGCCCAGCTGCCCTTGTCCCACAGCATCACCGTGCCGCCGCCATATTCGCCCTCGGGGATACTGCCCTCGAATTCAGCATAGGAGATCGGGTGGTCCTCGGTGCGGACGGCGAGACGCTTGTCGGCGGGATCGAGGCTGGGGCCGCGCGTCACCGCCCAGCTCTTCAGCACGCCATCCATCTCCAGCCGGAAATCATAATGGAGCCGGGTCGCATCATGCTTCTGGACGATGAAGCGGTGACGGTTGGAAGGGTCGAGCTTTCCAGCAGGCTCGCGCGTCTTCTTGAAATCGCGCTTGCGATTATATTCGGAAAGGCCCGCCATCGCTCAGGCCCGCTTGCGCGCCGGAGCTTTCGCGGCGGCCGGCTTCTTCGCGGGAGCCTTGCGCGCCGGTGCGGCCTTCTTTTCCGAAGCCGCCGGCCTGCCGCCCTCGACCGACTTCTTGAGCGCGGCCATCAGGTCGATGACATTGCCCTTGGCGCGGGGCGCCTCTTCCGCTTCCTCCTCGATGATCTTCCTGCCCTTGGCCTTGCGCTTCTTCTCGATCAGCGACTTGAGCGCATCGACATAGCGATCGTGGAACTCGCCCGCGTCGAACGTACCGCTCTTCTTCTCGATCAGCGTCTCGGCGAGATCGAGCAGGTCGGCATCGGGCTTGCTGTCGGGAATATCGCGGAAAAAGCCCTGCGCCTTGCGCACCTCGTCGGCATAGCGCAGCGTCTCCAGCACCATGCCGCGTCCGCACGGCTTCAGGCTCACCACATATTCGCGCCCGCGCATCGCCAGCTGGCCCAGCCCCACCTTCTTCGTCCGCCGCAGCGCATCGCGCAGGACGATATAGGCTTGCTCGGCCAGTTCGTCGGCGGGGACGACATAATAGGGCTTCTCGAAATAGATAACGTCGATCGCATCGGCATCGACGAACTGGATAAGCTCCAGCGTGCGCTTGCTCTCCAGCTTCACCGCGTCGATCTCGTCCTGCTCGAGCAGGACGTAATTGCCCTTCGACACCTCATAGCCCTTGACGATGTCGTCCGCGTCGACCGGGCCGACGCCGGGCACCACTTTCTCATATCTGATCCGCTTGCCCGACGGCTCGTGGATCTGGTGGAAGGCGATCTGCGCGCTGCTGCCGGTCGCATTATATATCTCGACCGGGATCGAAACGAGCGCGAGGCGGATCTGCCCCTGCCAATAGGCACGCGCGGCCATGATGATTCCTCCTGCGGAACGATGTGACGATTCAACCGCAGCGGCGCAGCTTCGTTCCCCTCTCTGCGCTAGGCGCATCGCAAAAGCCTGTCATAGTGCGGCGATGGACATCACCCGTCGCACCCTGCTGGCCGGAGCCGCCGCGCTGCCCGCCGCCGCCGAAGCCCTGGCGCAGGGCGAAGCGATGCCGCCGCCCGCCGAACTGGCGAGGGACGATGGCTGGTGGTCACGGGTGGCCGCGCTCTACGATGCACCACCGGACGAGACGATCCAGCTGGAGGCCGGGCAGTTCGGCGCGATGGCGACCAATGTCCGCCGCGTCTATGAGCGCCGGCTGGCGCGGATCAACCGGGAGACGACGATCTACACGCGCGGGCCCCTCGCCGCCGACCTGGCGGCGGTGCGCGAAAGCGCGGCCGCGCTGCTGGGCGTCGGCGTCGACGAGATCGCCTTCACGCGGGGCGGCAGCGAATCGATGGCGGCGCTGATCGGCGGCTATAACCGGCTGAAGCCCGGCGATGCGGTGCTCTATGCCGACCTCGACTATGACGCGATGCAGACGGGGATGGAATCGCTCGCCCGGCTGCGCGGCGTGAAGGCCGTGAAGATCGACCTGCCCGAGCCCGCCACCCGGCAAAACATCATCGACGCCTATGAACGCGCCCTGCGCGATCACCCCGCCGTGCGGATGATGCTGCTCACCCATCTCAGCCACCGCACCGGGCTGGTGCCGCCGGTCAAGGAGATCATCGCGCTCGCGCGCGCCCGCAATGTCGATGTGCTGCTGGACGTCGGCCATGCGCTGGGCCAGCTCGAATTCTCGCTGCGCGACCTGGGCGTCGATTTCGCGGGGATCAACCTGCACAAGTGGATCGCCAGCCCGCTGGGCGTCGGCCTGGTCTATATCCGCAAGGATCGCATCCCCGACATCGACCCCTGCCTGCTGGAGGGGGCGAGCGACCGGATCGACGCGCGGGTCCACACCGGCACGGTCAACTATGCGGCGCTGCTCACCGTCCCCGACGCGATCACCGTCCACCAGTCGATCGGCCTCGCCAACAAGGCGGCGCGGCTGCGCCACCTGCGCGATCGCTGGGCCGAGGTGCTGCGCGACGACAAGCGCTTCGAGATACTGACGCCCGACGATCCATCGATGCACGGCGGCATCACCTCGTTCCGGATCAGGGGCCGGACCAGCCCCGCCGACAATATCGCGCTCCGCAAGGCGCTGTTCGAGAAGCACGGCATCTTCACCGTCGAGCGGCTGGGGCCGGCGAAGGGCGCCTGCGTCCGCGTTTCGCCCAGCTTCATCAACGACAGCGCCCAGATCGACCGGCTGGTGAAGGCGTTGCGCGAGCTGGCGACGGTGACGGTGTAGCCGGACCGTGGCTTCCGCTTTCGCGGGAGCTTTGAATTCATCCTCTCCCTCCAGACCTGTCATTCCCGCCCTTCGACTGCCTGCAAGGCAGGCGCTCAGGATAAACTTCGGCTATATGCCGAAGGCGGGAATCCATATTCTCTGAAGTTCGAGCCTCTTGGCGGAAGGCTTATGGATCCCCGCATCCGCGAGGATGACGCGTGTTGGGAGCGGACGCTCTTTACGCAAAGGTCCCGGCTGCGCGGGAATGGCGATCCAAGAGTCCACCCGCCGCAGGAACCGGAAGCGCCCCTCTTGCGTAGTTAGGATGACCAGCCCCTGGCGAGTGCGCATATGAGCAGCTTCGTTTCCGTCAGAACGCCCCTGAAAATGGCCGGATATTGTCTGGCCCTGGCGCTGTCGTCGGCGGGTGGGGCGGAGGAAAGGCCCGTCAATGCGGCGGGCTATCCGACGATTTCCCTGGCCGAGGCGGGGCTGTCGGTCATGCCGCCGCATCCGGCCAGCGGAACCTCCACGAGTCCCGCCTGCGCCCGGACCGTCCGGCGCGAGGGGCAGACCGTACGCACCGACCCTTCTTCACAGCTGTTTCGGTGCCAGCGGTCCCGAGAGGCGAACGCGGCATCCCAATCGGAGCGGTAACCATCCTCAGCTGATCAGCTTGCGGAGGGTGGCGATCGTGTCGGCCTCCTCCGGCGGCTTGTCGCGCCGAATCCGCGCGATGCGGGGAAAGCGCATCGCCACGCCCGACTTGTGCCGCTTGCTGTCATGCACGCTGTCGAAGGCCAGTTCGACCACCAGCTTCTTCTCGACCTCGCGGACCGGGCCGAAGCGGTTGAGGGTGTTGTTCCGGACGAAGCTGTCGAGCCATTTCAGCTCCTCGTCGGTGAAGCCCGAATAGGCCTTGGCCACCGGCAACAATTCGCCCTCATCCGACCAGCAGCCGAAGGTATAGTCCGAATAGAAGCTCGACCGCTTCCCATGGCCGCGCTGGGCGTACATCATCACGCCATCGATCGTCAGCGGATCGCGCTTCCATTTGTACCACAGGCCGGTGCGCCGCCCCGCCACATAGGGGCTGTCGCGGCGCTTGAGCATCACACCCTCGATCGCCGCGTCGCGAGCGCCGGCGCGGGTTTCGGCGAGGTCCTCGAAATCGCGCGCGCCGATCACGGCCGAGACGTCGAAGCGGTCGGCGTCGAGCCGCGCCGCGAACGCCTCCAGCCGGGCGCGGCGCGCTTCCCATGCCTGTTCGCGCAAGTCGTCCTCGCCCTCGATCAGCAGATCATAGAGGCGGACGAAGGCGGGATAATCGGCCAGCATCCTGGCCGAGACATTCTTGCGGCCGAGCCGCTGCTGGAGCGCGTTGAACGAGGCGGCCGATCCGCCATGCTCGGCCGCGCCCTGCGCCTCGCCACGCACCAGCATCTCGCCATCGAGCACCGCGTCGATCCCCTGCGCCGCCGCCGCAATGTCGGGGAAAGTGGCGGTGATATCGTCGCCGGCCCGGCTGTAAAGGCGCACGTCGCCGCCGGTGCCGACGATCTGGACGCGGATGCCGTCCCATTTCCATTCGGCTGCATAATCGGCAAGGTCGACCGTCCCCTCCTCGAGCGGATGGGCGAGCATGAACGGACGGAAGAAGGGGGTGCCGCGAGGATCGGGCCGCTCGCCGCCCTGCCCCCAGGCGAACAGTTCGGCATAGGGCGGCCGCAGCGCGTGCCATACCTCTTCGACCGCATCGACATCGAGACCGAACGCCTGCGCGAAGCCCGTCTTGGCGAGCCGCGCAGAGATGCCGACCCTGAGGCCGCCGGTCGCCAGCTTGAGCAGCGCGAAGCGGCCGCTGGCATCGAGATGGTCGAGCATCTCGCCGAGCGCCGCCGGGGCCTCGGCCCGGCCCAGCTTCGACAGCCGATCGATCACGGCCGACAGGGTCAGCGAACCGTCGTCGATCTCGGCGGGCTGATCGATCCGCTTCGGCCAGATCAGTGCCACTGTCTCCGCGAGGTCGCCGACATAGTCGCGGCTCATCCGGAACAGCATCGGATCGACCCGCTCGTCGACGATCGCGTGGATCGCCGCGCTCTTGACCGCCGGCAGGCTGAGGTCGCCGGTCAGCGCCGCGAGCGCCCAGCCGCGATCGGGATCGGGGGCGTCACGCATATAATCGGCGATCAGCGCCAGCTTGGCGTTGCGCGAGCGGGTGTAGACGAGGCCGTCGAGCAGTTGGGAGAAAGCGCGCATCAGGCGGGCCTTGCCTCAAAACCGCCGTCATCCCGGACTTGATCCGGGATCCCGCTTTTCTTGCCCACGTCGGAAAAAGAAGCGGGACCCCGGGTCAAGCCCGGGGTGACGAAAATATGACTTCGCATCATCCCTCGTCCTCATCCTCATACCCCACCAGCGCCAGCGCGCGGGCGCGCATCTGGTGGAGGTCGCACCAGTGGACCAGGGCCTCCTCGCGGCCGTGGGTCACCCATATTTCGGAAGGGGCGACCTCACGGATCGTCGCGGTCAGCTCATCCCAATCGGCATGGTCGGATATCACCAGCGGCAGTTCGACATTCTTCTGCCGCGCGCGCTGGCGGACCCGCATCCAGCCCGAGGCCATCGCCGTGATCGGATCGGGCAGCCGCCGCGACCAGCGATCGTTGAGCGCCGAGGGTGGGGAGATTACCACCTTGCCGCGCATCTGATCGGCCGAGGCGCCGGTCGCCGGGTAGAGCTCGCCCAGGTCGACGCCGAAATCGCGATAGAGGTCGCACATCCGCTCCAGCGCGCCATGGATGTAGATCGGATCGGCATGGCCGTGGGCGCGCAGCTCCGCGATCACGCGTTGCGCCTTGCCGAGCGCATAGGCGCCGACCAGCACGCAGCGATCGGGCGCGGCGTGGAGCGCGCCGAGCAGCCGATCCATCTCCTGCCCGATCGGGGGATGGCGGAACACCGGCAGGCCGAAGGTCGCCTCGGTGATGAAGATGTCGCAATTGACCGGCTCGAAGGGCGCGCAGGTGGGATCGTCGCGGCGCTTGTAATCGCCGGTGACGACGACCCGCTCGCCGCCATGCTCCAGCAATATCTGCGCCGATCCCAGCACATGGCCGGCGGGCACATAGCTGATCTCGACCCCGCCCAGCCGGATCGTCTCGCCATAGGCGACGGGCACGCCCTCGGTCGTGCCATAGCGCAGCGCCATGATCGCCAGCGTCTCCGGCGTCGCCCAGCTGGCGCCGTGGCCGCCGCGCGCGTGATCGGCATGGCCATGGGTGATCAGCGCGCGCTCGACCGGCACCGACGGATCGATCCAGGCATCGGCCGGCCGGACATAGATGCCACGGGGGGAAGCTTCGATCCAATGCGCCATGCCCGATAGACGATAGCGCGCGACGGCGGTTCCCTCCAGCGACGGCGAAACCGCTATAAACGGCCATATATATCACAGTTTCGGGTGACAGCCGCCGTGACGGTCGATAATATGTTACCATCCGTAACATGGAATCCCGCCCATGGCTTTCACGATCAAGGTCAACGGCACCGATCGCAGCGTCGATGTCGATGAGGATACCCCGCTGCTGTGGGTGCTGCGCGACGATCTTGCCCTCACCGGCACGAAGTTCGGCTGCGGCGTCGCGATGTGCGGGGCCTGCACCGTGCATATGGACGGCCAGCCGCTGCGGTCCTGCTCGATGCCGGTTTCGGCCGTCACCGGGGAGATCACCACGATCGAAGCGGTCGACGGACGCGAGGCCAAGGCGGTGCAGGATGCGTGGATCGCGCATGACGTGCCGCAATGCGGCTATTGCCAGTCCGGACAGGTGATGAGCGCGGTGGCATTGCTGCGCGAGAATCCGAAGCCCGACGACCGGGACATCGATCTGGCGATGAACGGCAATCTGTGCCGCTGCGCCACCTATGTCCGCATCCGCGCCGCGATCCACAGCGCGGCCAAGGCACTGGAGGCCTGATGATGGGCAGCCACGATCTCCACCTCTCCCGCCGCGACGCCCTCATGGGCGCGGGCGCGCTTGTCATCGGCCTGTGCCTGCCGCTGGGCGGCGCCAAGGCCCAGGGCGCGGCCAAGGGCCCGCCGCCGATCCATCCGAACGCCTTCATCCGCATCGGCGCGGACGACAGCGTGACGATCATCTCCAAGCATATCGAGTTCGGCCAGGGCCCCTATACCGGCCTCGCCACGATCGCGGCCGAGGAGCTTGACGCCGACTGGTCGAAGGTCCGCGTGGAAAGCGCGCCCGCCAATGCGGCGCTCTACGCGAATCTCCAGCTCGGCGCGCAGCTGACCGGAGGATCATCGGCGATCGCGAACAGCTACGACCAGCTTCGGCGCGCGGGGGCGATGGCACGGGCGATGCTGGTGCAGGCGGCCGCCGCCGAGTGGAAGGTGCCCGCCACGGAGCTTACCGTGGAGAAGGGCGTGATCAGCCATGGGAAGAGCCGCCGCTCCTCGGGCTTCGGCCGGTTCGCGGCAGCGGCCGCCAAGCTGCCGATGCCGAAGACGGTCACGCTCAAGGACCCGTCGGCCTTCACCCTGATCGGCAACGACAATGGCGTGCGGCGCGTCGACAGCAGCGCCAAGTCGACCGGGCGCGCGACCTTCTCGATCGACATGTCCGCGCCCGACATGCTGACCGTCGTCGTGGCGCGCAGCCCGCGCTTCGGCGGCAAGCTCGCCAGCTTCGACGCGACCGAAGCGCTCAAGGTCAGGGGCGTCGTCGCGGTCAAGCCGATCTCGAACGGCGTCGCCGTCTATGCGAAGGGCATGTGGCCCGCGATCAAGGGCCGCAAGGCGCTCGCCCTTAGCTGGGACGACAGCAAGGCGGAGATGCGCGGCACCGAGGAGATGCTCGCCGACTATCGCGAGAAGACCAAGAGCCCCGGCCTGTCGCATGGCGCCACCGGCAAGGCCGACGCGGTGCTGGCGGCGGCGGGCGGCCAGGTGATCGAGGCCGAATATCTTTTCCCCTATCTCGCCCACGCGACGATGGAGCCGCTCGACGGCTTCATCCTGTGGGACGGCACCACCGCCCGCGCGCGCTTCGGTTCGCAGGGCCAGACGCTCGACCAGGCCGGCATCGCCAAGGTGTTCGGTATCGGCATGGACAAGGTCGAGATCGAGACCCTGCTGGCCGGCGGCAGCTTCGGCCGCCGCGCGCAGACCAATGCGCAGTTCGCGGTCGAACTGGCCGAGGTCGCCAAGGCGATGCCGGTCGGCACCCCGGTCAAGCTGGTGTGGACCCGCGAGGACGATATCCATGGCGGCTATTACCGCCCGATGTTCGCCCACCGTTTCAAGGGCAAGGTCGACAAGGGCCGGATCACCGCCTGGGCCCATACGGGGGCCGGGCAGAGCTTCATGATCGGATCGGCGTTCGAGCCGTTCGCGGTCAAGAACGGCGTCGACGCGACGATGAGCGAGGGGGCCAGCAAGCTGCTCTACGCCATCCCCGATTTCCGCTGCGACATGCATGTCATGAAGTCGCCGGTGACCACCTCCTTCTGGCGGTCGGTGGGCCATACCCATACCGGCTATGCGGTCGAATGCTTCGTCGACCAGCTGCTGGCCGCCGCCGGGCAGGACCCGGTCGAGGGTCGCCTGGCGATGATGGGCGACAACCCGCGCGCGGCGGGCGTGCTGCGGGCGGTAGCAAAACTCGCCGGCTGGAAGGGGCCGCAACCATCGGGCGGACGCGCGCGCGGCGTGGCGGTGGTCGAAAGCTTCAGCTCCTATGTCGCCCAGATCGCCGAGGTATCGGTCGGCGACAATGGCGAGCCGCGCGTCCACAAGGTCTGGGCGGCGGTCGATTGCGGCGTGGCGGTCAATCCCGACGTGATCCGCGCCCAGATCGAAGGCGGGATCGGCTATGCGCTGGGCCACGCCCTCTATGCGGAGGTTCCGCTGGTCGAGGGCATTCCCGCCGTCTCCAACTTCAACGATTATCGTTCGCTGAGGATCAACGAGATGCCCGAGATCGAGGTCTTCATCGTCAAGTCGGCCGAGGCGCCGACCGGGATCGGCGAACCGGGCGTCCCGCCCCTCGCGCCCGCGGTCGCGAACGCGATGGCCGCGCTTGGCCAAAAGCGTCCGGCCCGGCTGCCGATGGTGCGGGCATGAGCGGCCGGATCGCCGCCGTCGCCGCACTGGCGGGGCTCGCGCTCGCGGGCGCCGGCCTTGCCGCCGACACGGGACAGCCGGCGCCGCCGATGGCGACCGAACTGAAGCCGCTTTCCGATTTCCAGTCGATCGCCAACCGCAAGCAGCGCTCGCTGGCGCTGTTCGCGGAGGTCGGCAAGGTCATCCAGCATCCGCGCTGCCTGAACTGCCACCCGGTCGGCGAGCGCCCCACCCAGACCGACGCGATGCAGCCGCACATGCCGCTGGTCGTGCGCGGCGATGGCGGCATCGGCGCGGCGGGCCTGCGCTGCACCACCTGCCATCATGACCGGAATTTCGATCCGGCGGGCGTGCCGGGCAATCCCAAATGGCATCTCGCGCCCGAGGAGATGGCGTGGGCCGGCAAGTCGCTCGGCGCGATCTGCGAGCAGATCAAGGACAGGAAGCGCAACGGCGGCCTCGCCATGCCCGAACTGATCCGCCACATGGCCGAGGACGAACTGGTCGGCTGGGGCTGGCATCCCGGCGGCAAGCGCACCCCCGCGCCCGGCACCCAGGCGCAGTTCGGCGCGCTGTTCAAGGCATGGGCGGAATCGGGAGCGCATTGCCCGCCGGCGTGAACTGCAAGGCTTCCCAAGCCGTGATGCGTGAACCATCGCGGCTCCGTTATCAGTTCTCGGCCCATTGCTCAGCCGCCTGGCGGTCGGCGCGATAGCCGGCCAGCCTCTCTTCGACCTTCCCCGACTGGGCATTGGCCTCACGCTGCCGCGCCGCCGCTTCGTCGTAGAGGAACGGCAGATCGGCGTAGCGCGTGCCCCTGGTGACGGGCAGCGCCTCGTGCAGCATGCCGCAGCCGAAGATCACCGCCCCGCCGGTGGGCGCGCGGTATCGGCGCGAGCCGAATTCGGGGAAGACCAGATCGCCCCCCTCGAAGCCGTCCGCGTTGAGGTTGATCGTACAGGCGAAACGGCGGTGCGCCGTGCCCGCCGTGGTATTGTCGCGATGCGCCGCGAAGAAGCCGCCCGCTCCATTGGCGCTGTCGTAACAGGCGACGATATAGCGCTCCACGCGGGTGACGCGAAAGTTCAGGAAACGCTCGATGAGCGGAACCAGCCGTCGGCGCAGCCTGATCCGGATCTGCTCGCGCAGCGCTTCGTCGTCGATGGACAGGTCGGCGCGGCGCTTGGTCCGGTCGTCGACCATGCCGATCGTCTTCCCGTCGACTTCCCGCATGAAACCCGAGGGCCTGCCGCCCCGGGATTCGTAAAGCCCGACCAGATGCCGGCACAACGCTGGTTCGAAGACGCCCGGCACGATCAGGACCGGAGCATGCCCTTCGTCGCGCGGCGCCGACAGCTCGTCGGCGAGCCGGGCGAGCAGCGCGTCGCCCTCGCCGATCGGCGCGCGGGCGAGGACCCGCAGCATCGGATCGACCAGCAGCCAGAAATCGGTTTGGCCGCCCTCGGCGTCGATCGCGCCATAGCGCCGCGCCACGGACCCATCATAGTCCAGGAACCATCTGATCCCGGGCAGCAGGGTCGCGACCCGCCCGGCCGCGACGTCGCCCGGATCCCGCGTGACGCCGAAGAAGCGGGCGCGATCATCGTCGAACAGGCTGCGCCGCGCGATCAGCTGGCGCGCGGCAACCGCGCCCGCCTCGCTGCCCGCACTGCCCAGGAACAGCAGCGCCAGATACCGGCCCGCCTGGGTTTCGAAATGGAAATCGGGCGAGTTTCCGAGCACCGGCGCCGCGAACCAGGGCGCAATGTCCCCCGGCAGCGGCGCGGCTGCCCCCGCTTCACGCTGGACGGTCATCAGCCTTCGCCCGGCTCCTCGGCCAGGTCCTCGGCGGCATTGTCGATCTGTTCGGGTTCCTGGCCGCCGGTCACCGCATAGGACATGTCCCCTTCCCGCCAATAGGCGACCGAGGCCCCGTCATGGCGAACCGCCGCCGGCTCCTCCGGGGCGTCGCTGTCGGCGCGGATCGCGAAGATCGAGAGCTTCTGATCCTCGGGCGTGCGGACCATCAGCTGAAGTGCCGGCCCACTCTGGGAAGGGAATATCTGCGCATCGGTCACGGTCCAGCGCGCGGGCAGGCGAGGAAGCCGTATCTGCGTCTGGCGCTGCACCTCCCCGGCATCGAAGCGCGGGGTTTCGACCTGCGACGCCATCGCCTCGCGCAGCAGGCCGGTATGGTAGGCCTCGACCGCATCGCCGATATATTCGGGTGGCTTCGCCATCACGTCACGCGCAGGCATCAACACGATCGCCAGCAGCGCCGCAGCCGCCAGCCCCTGCACGATGCGCGTCGAGAACAGATGACGCAGCCGGCGCCCCTGCCCCTCGCCGAGCCGTCCCGCCAGCCGGGCCGCCGCCTCGCGCATCGCCGCCGGCGGCTCGTCCATCCCCTCCGCCAGCAGGCGCAGACTGGTCCGCAGCCGCAGGTCCCCCATGAACCGCCGGGCCGCCTCCGCGTCATGGGCCAGATGGTCCTCCACGGCGAAGCGGCGGCGCAGATCGAGTTCACCGTCCAGATAGGCCTGGATCTCAGCTTCGGTGACGGGTTCAGGATGCATCCTTGCCTCCCACGATATGGAGCCGCGTGGCTTCTGCGGCGGCGGGCTCGCGCAGTGCGGCGCGGGCGCGATGGAGCCGCGACATGACCGTGCCCACCGGGACGCCCAGGGTGGTCGCCGCCTCCTGATAGCTGAGCCCCTGCACCCCGATCAGGCTGAGCACCGCCCGATGCTCCTCGGGGAGCCCTTCGAACCGGGCGCCGATTTCGCGCAGGTGGACCACATGTTCCTGATGGGCTGGTGCGACCAGCCCTTCCTGAAGCTGGCCGATGCGCGTGTTGCGGCGCTGT
Organism: Rhizorhabdus dicambivorans; assembly: GCF_002355275.1. NCBI lineage: Bacteria > Pseudomonadati > Pseudomonadota > Alphaproteobacteria > Sphingomonadales > Rhizorhabdaceae > Rhizorhabdus > Rhizorhabdus dicambivorans. The sequence goes on from NZ_CP023449.1 coordinate 4,481,199, forward strand.
TCATTCCCTTCGCGGCGCTTGGAGTCGATGAAAAGATTGTGGAGGATGGCGAGCAGCCAGGATCGCAGCGCATGTTCGGCACGATAGGTGGCGGCGCGCTCATAGGCGCGCAGCAGCGCCTCCTGGACGAGGTCGTCGGCGGCGACCGGATCGCGCGTCAGCGCCCGCGCATAGGCGCGCATCCGGGGCAATTCCCGTTCGATGTCGGCTGATGTCCATCCGCTCATGCCCCACCATACGGCGGGGCGCGGCCTTTATTCCATCGACGAGGCGCGGTTCAGCCGGCGCTCCGCCAGCAGATCGGCCACTGCCACCGCCGCCACGATGCCCAGGGCCAGGAAGGCCATCTTGCGTTTCGGATTGGCGGGGGCGGCGATATAGCCAAGCGCCGCCAGATCGAAGATGTCGCCCGCCAGCCGCCAGCGCACCGGGCCCACACTGGCCGGCGCAATCAGCCCGGCGACCCCGGTGGCGATCTCGCGCGCGGCGGCGATGCGGAACAATCGGCCGCCCATCTCGGCGCCCGCGCCGATGCCGCGCCCGAAGCGCGGCCCCAGGATCATGTCGGTGACGCCTGCCGCCAGGCTTGCCGCGCCGACCACGCGGCCGATCGTCTCGGCCTTCATCTCATCCTCCCACCTGTCGCACGGCCAACGCCGCCAGCCGCCCAAAGCTCCCTGCGCTAGTCAGGCGGCGCGCTTGCGGCGGGTTTCCCAGCCTTTCTTCGCGGCCGCCGAGCGCTTTTCATCGCTCTGTCTGGATCCCGACTTCCGGCCGCCCTTCCGCGAAGAATCGTGATTTTCCTTCTTGCCGCGACCCGAACCCGATTTGTTGCCGCCGCCCGATTCCTTGTTCACCGTAGCCCAGGCGCGGCGCTCGGCCTCGTCCTTGCCGACGCCGCGATCCTCATAGCCTTCCTCGATATGCGCGGCCTTCCGCTTCTGCTTGTCGGTATAGCTGCTCTTGTCGCCACGGGGCATGACGTCTCTCCTATGCCCGCTCCGCAGCTCAAAACTCCATCCGGGCGACGCTGTTCCAGCTATTAGCGAATTGGTCCAATGACTTGATGTGGATCAGTCTCGTCTGAGAATCGCTCGCAGCAGCAGCCGTATCCCCCGTCGCGCGTTCTCCCGCCGACACCACAGGAGGAATGACATGGCACAACCGGAGTTCACCGACGCGATAGCCCTGCTGAAGGCCGACCACCGCAAGGTGGAGGGTCTGTTCGAACAGTTCGAGAAGGCACGGGGCGACGCGACCAAGCAAAAGCTTTGCCACCAGATCTGCATCGAGCTGAAAATCCACACGCTGCTCGAGGAAGAAATTTTCTATCCCGCGCTGCGCGGCAAGATCGAGGACGACACACTCGACGAGGCCTATGTCGAGCATGACGGCGCCAAGGTGCTGATCAACGACCTGGAGGCGGCAACCCCCGACGCCGATTTCTACGATGCCAAGGTCAAGGTGCTGTCCGAGGAGATCAAGCATCACGTTCACGAGGAGGAGATGCCCAAGGAGGGCATGTTCGCCCAGGCGCGTGATACCGATGTCGATCTGGTAGAGCTGCGCGACCGGATGCTGGCCCGCAAGCAGGAACTGATGGCGCAGGCCGAGGCATCGGGCCTGCCGGCAGCGAAACCGCACGCGGTCAACCTCGTAACCGCCTGAGGAAGGGGCCGTGCCGGCTGGACAGCCGGCACGGCGGCCTCAGGGCCGAAGCCTGTCCTTCGGAGGCCGAGAATGAAAAGATATGCCTATGGGTGGCTGACGGCCATCTTCTTCCTGGTCTCGATCGCCGGCCATTGGGTGTTCGGCTGGTTCGCCTATGTCGACGAGGCGGCCCAGCACGCGCAGCAGCCGCAATTCGCCGAATATGCGGTGCTGATCGCGCGCGACACGTTCGAGAACTGGCAATCCGAATTCCTCCAGCTGATCTGGCAGGTCGTCGGCCTCGCCTATTTCCTCTATGTCGGCTCCCCGGCGTCGAAGGAGAATGACGACCGGCTGGAAGCCAAGGTCGACGCGCTGCTGCGCCTGACCGGCGAGCGGGGCGAGAAGATCATAGCCGATCTCGACGAGCGTTATCTGCGCACCCACGGCCACGCCCTGCCCCACGCGCATGGCGAGCCCCCCGTGGGAGAGTAAGCCGGCGATGACGGAGACCCTGTCGGCGACGTTGCCGGACGATGTCGAGGCGCTGACCCATGGGGTTCTGGAGCGGGCGGTCGCCGCCAAGCTTTCGCTCGTCACCGCCGAGAGCTGCACCGGGGGGCTGCTCGCATCACTGCTGACCGATGTCGAAGGGTCCAGCCATGTCTTCGAGCGCGGCTTCGTCACCTATAGCGAGGAGGCCAAGTGCGAACTGTTGGGTCTGAGCCAGGCGATGATCGACGAGTGCGGCGCGGTCAGCGAGGAGGTGGCGCGTGCCATGGCGCTCGGCGCGCTCGCAGGATCGCATGGCGACATCGCGCTGGCGATAACGGGCTTCGCCGGCCCGGGCGCGCCCGGGGACGAGCCCGGCCTGATCCATTTCGCCTGCGCCCGGCGCGACGGGCCCATCGCCCATCGCGAGGTTCATCTGGGGCCGCTCGATCGCGGCCCCGCGCGGATAGCCTGCATCCGCATCGCACTGGAGATGCTGGACGAGGCGATTACCCGAATCCCCTAGGCGCGGCCCCAAGGAATCGCTATCGGGCGCGCCATGACCGAGACCGTCTCCGAGATCGCCCCCGCCCCCATCACGCCACAGGTCGTCGCCGAGCACGGCCTGTCCCCCGAGGAATATGAGCGCATCCTGCATGCGATGGGGCGGACGCCGAACCTGACCGAACTCGGCATCTTCTCGGTGATGTGGTCCGAGCATTGCAGCTACAAGTCGAGCCGCATCCACCTGAAGAAGCTGCCGACCACCGGCCCGCAGGTGATCTGCGGCCCAGGCGAGAATGCCGGCGTGGTGGACATCGGCGACGGCCAGGCCGCCATCTTCAAGATGGAGAGCCACAACCACCCATCCTATATCGAGCCCTATCAGGGCGCGGCCACCGGAGTCGGCGGCATATTGCGCGACGTGTTCACCATGGGCGCCCGCCCGGTCGCCAACATGAACGCGCTGCGCTTCGGCCGGCCCGACCATCCCAAGATGCGCCACCTGATCTCGGGCGTGGTCCACGGCATCGGCGGCTATGGCAATTGCGTCGGCGTGCCCACCGTCGGCGGCGAGGTGAATTTCCACCCCGCCTATGACGGCAACATCCTGGTCAACGCGATGACGGTGGGCGTCGCCGAGACCAACAAGATCTTCTATTCGGCGGCCTCGGGCGTCGGCAATCCGATCGTGTATGTCGGCTCCAAGACCGGCCGCGACGGCATCCATGGCGCGACCATGGCCTCGGCCGACTTCTCCGAGGATTCGGAGGAGAAGCGCCCGACCGTGCAGGTCGGCGACCCCTTCACCGAGAAGCTGTTGATCGAGGCCTGCCTGGAGCTGATGGCATCCGACGCGATCGTCGCAATCCAAGACATGGGCGCGGCCGGACTCACCTCCTCCTCGGTCGAGATGGCGTCCAAGGGCGGGGTCGGCATCGAGCTGGACATGAACGCGGTCCCCTGCCGCGAGACCGGCATGACCCCCTATGAGATGATGCTGTCGGAATCGCAGGAGCGGATGCTGATGGTGCTCCAGCCCGGCCGCGAGGGCGAGGCCGAGGCGATCTTCCGTAAATGGGAACTCGATTTCGCGGTGATCGGCCATGTCACCGACACCGGCCACATGATCCTGAAGTTCAACGGCGAGACGGTGTGCGACATCCCGCTCGGCCCGCTTGCCGACGAAGCGCCGGCCTATGACCGCCCCTGGGTGCCGACGCCGAAGCGCGCGCCGCTCGGCCCGGTGCCGGCCAAGGGCAGCGTTCCCGACAATCTTCTCGCGCTGATGGCGTCGCCCGACCTCGCCAGCCGCCGCTGGATCTGGGAGCAATATGACCACATGGTCGGCGCCGACACCGTCCAGCGGCCTGGCGGCGATGCCGCCGTGGTGCGCGTCCACGGGACGAAAAAGGGGATCGCGATCAGCACCGACTGCACGCCGCGCTACGTCTTCGCCGATCCGGTGGAGGGCGGCGCCCAGGCGATCGCCGAATGCTGGCGCAACATCACGGCGGTCGGCGCGAAGCCGCTCGCGACCACCGACTGCATGAACTTCGGCAACCCGCAGCGGCCCGAGATCATGGGCCAGTTCGTCGGTGCGATCGAGGGCATGGCCAAGGCCTGCGCGGCGCTCGACTTCCCGATCGTGTCGGGCAATGTCAGCCTCTACAACGAGACCAAGAATGACGACGGGACGGGCAGTGCGATCCTCCCGACGCCGGCGATCGGCGGCATCGGCCTGCTCGCCGATATCGACGCCATGGCGACGATCGCCTTCAAGGGCGAGGGCGAGCATGTCCTGCTGATCGGCGACGATGGCGACCATCTCGGCCAGTCGCTATGGCTGCGCACCGTCGCCGGCCGCGAGGACGGCCCGCCCCCGCCGGTGGACCTGGAGCTGGAGAAGCGCAACGGCGATTTCGTCCGCGAGCTGATCCTCGACGGCAAGGTCAATGCCGTCCACGACATCTCGGACGGCGGCCTGCTGGTCGCGCTGGCCGAAATGGCGCTGGCCGGCGGCATCGGCGCCAAGATCGAGGAACTCGACCATGTGAAGGCCTTCGGCGAGGACCAGGCCCGCTATATCGTCACCACCGGCAACAGCGACGCGATCCTCGCCGCCGCGCTGACCGCGGGCGTCACCGCGCGCCGCCTGGGCACGACGGGCGGCGACAGCATCGTCGGCATTCCCCTCGCCAAGCTGCGCACCGCGCATGAGGGATTTTTCCCCGGGTTGATGGGGGCGTGACCAACGATCCTCCCTGCGCGAAGCGTGGGGAGGGGGACCACCCGCAGGGTGGTGGAGGGGTATTCGCGCTGGCCGCAAGCCCGAGACCGCTCGCAAGCAGGCACGTCAACTCCGCAAGGCGATGAGCCTGCCGGAAGTGCTGCTGCGGCAGGAACTGCGGAAGAAGGCGGCGGGCGCGAGGTTCCGGCGCCAGCATCCGATGGGCCCCTATATCCTCGATTTCTACTGCGCAGAAGCAAAGCTGGTCATCGAGGTCGATGGCATCAGCCATGACATGGGCGATCGGGCGGAACGCGACGAAGCGCGGGACGCGTGGCTGAAAGAACAGGGTCTCAAGGTTCATCGCATTTCCGCCAAGGACGTGTTGCGAGACCCTGTGGCCGTGGCCGATTCCATCCGTCGCCTCTGCGAGGAGCGCGGATAACCCCTCCACCATTCGCTTTGCGAACGGTCCCCCTCCCCATGCTTCGCATAGGGAGGATCTTTTAGCCCGCCGCGCTGCGCGCCATCTTTTGCGGGGTGAGCTGCTCGATCTCGATCGGCTCGTCGAAGGCGACGCCGAAGCGTTCCTCGTCGGCCCAGCGGACGGCTGCGGCGATCCAGTGGCCATCGCCGAAATCGATCTGCACCAGATCGCCGTCGCGGAAGCAGATGCCGCATTCGAGCATCGCGCCCGAGCGCGACAGGTTGCGCACCCGCCCGCTTTCGGTGCCGCGCGCGCTGCGGATCGTCGCCGTGCGGAGCACCGCGACGCGCGGGTCGCGGGTCACCAGCAGGCCGGGCATGGCGAATTTGGTCGAGCCGGCGACGCGGGCCCGTGCCTCGTCCGATGGCATCGGACGTCCGAAGATATAGCCCTGGATATGGCTGCAGCCCAGCGAGCGGATCAGCGCCAGTTCGTCCGGGGTCTCGGCGCCCTCGGCGGTGGTCTCCATGCCGAGGCTGTCGGCCAGCGCCACGATCGCGCGGATGATCGCGGCGTTGCGATTGCCGGGCACGGCGGCGCCGCGCACGAAGCTCTGGTCGATCTTGATCTTGTTGAACGGCGCCTTCTTCAGATAGCCGAGCGACGAATAGCCGGTGCCGAAATCGTCGAGCGCGAAGCGCACCCCGATCGCCTTGAGACGGGCGAACATCGTGTCGGTCGCGGCATCGTCGTTGAGGAAGACGCCCTCGGTGATCTCCAGCTCCAGCCGGTGCGCCGGGAGCTGCGCCGCCGCCAGCGCCGACATGACGATGCCGGGCAACGCCGGATTGGCGAACTGGATCGGCGAGATGTTGACCGCGACGCGCACGCCATCGGGCCAGTTGACCGCCTCCAGGCAGGCGGTGCGCAGCACCCATTCGCCGATCTGCGGGATCAGCCCGATCTCCTCCGCCACCGGAATGAAATCGGCGGGCGAGACGGGGCCGCGCGTCGGGTGGTTCCAGCGCACCAGCGCCTCGAAGCAGACCGTCGCCTCGCTCTGCGCATCGACCACCGGCTGATAGACGAGGTGGAGCCCGCCGTCGTTCATCACCTTGCGGAGGTCCATCTCCAGCAGGCGGCGGTCCTTGGCGCTGGCGTGCATCTCCGGCTGGTAGAAGCGATGGACGCCCTTTCCGTCCGCCTTGGCCGCATAAAGCGCGAGATCGGCGTTGCGGATCAGCGCGTCGGCGGCGGCACCATCATCGGGCGCCAGAGCGACGCCGATCGAAGCTCCGATCGAGACATGCGATCCTTCGACCAGATAGGGCTTCGACACTTCCTGGATGATCGCCTGGGCCAGCTGGGTGAGCCGGGTCCGCTCGACGATGCCGGGCAGCACCACCTTGAACTCGTCGCCGCCGAGCCGGCCGACCTGCCCGTCATTGTGGACGACCCGCTGGAGGCGTTCCGCGACCTGGCGCAGCAGGGCATCACCCACCGGGTGGCCGAGCGTGTCGTTGACCGTCTTGAAACGATCGAGATCGAGCAGGAACAGCGCGACCTTCTTCGGCCGCCCCGCGACGTCGCGCATCGATTCGTCGAGCGTGCGCCGCATCATGATCCGGTTGGGCAGGCCGGTGAGCGGATCATAGCTGGCGAGCCGCTTCACCTCGGCCTCCGAGCGGCGCATCTCGGTAAGGTCGGTGCCGCTGCCCCGGAAGCCCAGGAAATTGCCATATTCGTCGAAGGCCGGCCGGCCCGACAGCGACCACCAGCGGACATCGTCGCCCAGCGCCGCGCGCACCGCGATCTCCGAGAAGGCGAGCCGGGTCGCGAGATGGAAGCCCAGCGTCCGCTCGCCATCGCCGGTGCCGGTGCCGTCGCCGCTTTCGTGCAGGACGAGGCCGGTCATCGGGGTGCCTAGCAATTCTTCTACGGTCCGACCGAAGACGGCGGGGATCTGCGGCGAGATATAGCTGATCAGGCCGCGATCGTCGGTTTCCCAGAACCAGCCGCGGCCGCTCTCCTCGAACTCGCTCAGCAGCACCGACGCCTTGAGCGCGGCTGTCGCGTTGGTCAGCCAGCGCCGCGAAGCGACATAGCTGCGCTCCGAAATGCCACCGAGAGCGATCGCGGCGATGCCGAGCAGCGGCAGCAGCATCAACCCCGCAACCCACTGGCCGAGCGCGGCGACGACGGTGATCGACAGCGTCAGCCACAGCGCCAGCGCGGCGGTGGGCACGGGCGCGAAGACGAGGGTGGTGATGACCAGCAGCGCGGAATAGGCGATCGCCGCGAGCGGCCATTGCGGCGAGGCCATGTCCGCGGCCGCCCCGAGCATCCATGCCGACCAGCCCAGCCCCTGGACAAGGCCGAACAGGGCGACCACGAAGTGCATCCGTTCGGGGCTGCCCCACCCGGCCCGGCTGCGCAGCGCGAGCAGCCTGACCATGCCGCCGGCCGCCGACACCCCGAGCAGGGGTGCCAGGATCATCCAGGAACCGCCACTGCCGATGGCCGGCCAGCGGATCAGCCAGAGCCCGGCCGCGACCATGAGATTGGCGAGCAGCAGCATCGGCAGCGCATCCACCGCCATGCGCACGCGGTTGGCGATCGACTGGCGATCATGGGCGTCCCCGCGCGGAAACAGCCCGCGCAGGAAGCGAACGCGCCTCGTCTCGCCCTCACCCTTGGCCTCGATCGCCAGAGCCGATCGTCCCCGTACCCGCCGCATGCGGCGCTTCTCCTCAAACCCGGAAATTCGGAACGCCGCCGCCACCATGGCGGAGTCGCGTGCGAACCCCCGAGTCGGGGGTTAACCCAAGCTGCTTAATTTCGTTTGAACTTCGCCGTCGACGACGCTCGCGCGCAGCAGCCAGCGGCGGTCCCCCTCCAGCCCCAGCGCGGTGAGGGTGCCGCTGCGATAGGCGCCGGTATCGATCCCCATGCGGTTGGGCTGGATGTCCGGCTCGGTGCTGATCGAATGCCCGTGGACGATGAAGGCGCCATGATCGCCGCGATGTTCCAGGAACTCATGGCGGATCCAGCGCATGTCGCTGGGATTCTGTTCTTCCAGCGCGATTCCCGGGCGGACGCCGGCGTGGACGAAGACATAATCGCCGAAGCGGATCGCGTCGGGCAGGTTTTCGAGGAACTGGCGGTGCCGCTCGGGAATATGATGGCGCAGCGCCTCGATCGGGGGCAGCTCGTCGCCGAGCGTCGCGACCGGCACGCCATAGCTGGCGAGCGTCTCATAGCCGCCGAATTTCAGCCAGAGATTCTCCGACCGGTCCTCCATCGGGTCCATCGCGCGGACCATCGCCTCCTCATGATTGCCCATCAGCACATGGAAGGTGGCGAAGGCCGGCAGGGCGCTGATCGCATATTCGACCGTCTCGGCCGAATAGGGCCCGCGATCGACCAGATCGCCGAGCAGCACGACATGGTTGTCGGCGTGGGCACGGGCGCCGATATCGTCGCGGATATGGGCGAGCAGCGGGATCAGCAGGTCCAGCCGGCCATGGATGTCGCCGACCGCATAGACGCGCTGGCCGGCCGGTATCTGCGGCCGGGGCGCGTCGCCGCGCCGCTGCGTCAGCGTGTTCATCCGCTGCCGCCAACCGCGATCGCCGCCCTGATCTGGTCCCGCCTGGTTCAAGATATCGTCTCCGAACGGGTAAATATGGCGCTCCCCCGCCGGATTGGCAATGGAAGCGCCCCGGCCCGGACAGGCGCGGTTCAGGTGGATTGGTGATGAGCATCACCACGGCGATGGCCGCACCCCATCTACATGGTTGAAACCCCGCCCCTGTGACGCCATAGAGCAGCCGACCCATGACGCTGAACACACCCATCTCGTCCCGCACATCGCCATCCCAGGAAAGGTCTTTGCTTCGCTCGGTGGCGGTGCGCGCCTGGCGCTGGTGGCATGACCGCCGCACCGGCGGCCGCCGCGACGAGGTGGCGCTGGAGCTCAAGCCCTTCTCCTTCTGGGCTGGCCAGACCAGCGCGCTCTCGGGCGAGGGCGGCAGCAAGCCGAGCCTGGTGCCGGGCTATGCCTTCCACACCGAATATGTCCCGTCGACCGGCGGCCGGCTGAGCTATCGCATCCTGCTGCCGGGGCTGACCGGCACGCGCGGCCAGCTGCTGATCAATATCAACGGCATCACCGAGGATGGCGAATCGGTGGCGCCCAAGGTGATGGCCTTCCCGATCGACAAACTCGTCGCCGAAGGCGGCGAGATCGAGATGTCGAAGCTCGGCGCGCCGGGGCACAGCTACGCGATCATGGGCACGCTGACCGACGATTCGGACGCGCGGGCCGACCGGATCGAGATCAGCCTGACCGGGGGCGACAGCAGCGACGCCCTGCGCGCCCGCTACGATGCGGCCCGGCAGGATTTCCTGTCGGCGCCCGGCAAGGGGCCGCTGAAGAAGCTGGTCGTCAAGCGGCGCGCCACGCTGGCCCAGCCCACTTCGCAGATGTGCACTGCAGCACAGATGAAAGAGCCGGTCTATGCCGACTGGTGCCATCGCATGGCGAACGTCCCCAGCCGCCACCGCAAGCAGTGGGAATTCGTCTTCATCCTGCGGACGCTGGAATATCATGGCATGCTGCGCCCCGGCGCGCGCGGCCTGGGCTTCGGTGTCGGCATCGAGCCGCTGTCGTCGATCTTCGCCGCCAATGGCTGCACGGTGGTCGCGACCGATCTGGCCGCCGATGACGACCGCGCCCAGGTGTGGAACGACACGGCCCAGCTCGGCTCGAACCTGCGCCAGATCCACAATCCGCACCTGTGCGACGAGGCCAGCTTCTTCGAGCGGGTCAGCTATCGCGCGGTCGACATGAACGCGATCCCGGCCGACCTCGTCGATTTCGACTTCACCTGGTCGTCCTGCGCCTATGAGCATCTCGGCTCGATCGAGGCGGGCCTCGCCTTCTTCGAGAATTCGGTGAAGTGCCTGAAGCCCGGCGGCATCGCGGTGCACACCACCGAGCTGAACCTGAGTTCGAACAGTTCCACGCTCGAGAAGGGCGGCACCGTGATCTTCCGCCGTCGCGATTTCGAGGAGCTGGCGATGCGGCTGACCGCCCAGGGCCATGAGGTGATGCCGATCACCTTTGACAGCGGCGACAGCGAGCTGGACCGCTTCATCGACCTGCCGCCCTATTCGAGCGATCCCCACCTGAAGCTGCAGTTGCTGCGCTGGGTTTCCACCTCGTTCGGGCTGGTCGCCAGAAAAAAGTCCTGAAACCCTAAGGCAAAGGGCCGGCAACTCCGTCTTTGGCCTATGAGCCCGCGCGTTTTTGGTGCATTGCCGCAATAGAGCTTGCAACATATGCAAGCCTGTATATTTTCGGCGCACGCGGGGCCAGGGAGACGAGCGTGATAACACACGACATCCGGTCCGGAGCGACCACATCTGCACTATTGGAACGTGGCCGGGAGGTTATCCGGGCCGAAATCGACGCCCTCATCCAGCTCGAAGCGTTCCTCGACGAGAATTTCGCCACTGCGGTACAGATGCTCGATGCGACCCGGGGCCGCATCGTCGTCACCGGCATGGGCAAGTCGGGCCACATGGCCCGCAAGATCGCCGCGACCTTCGCCGCGACCGGCTCGCCCGCCATCTTCATCCACCCCGCCGAGGCCGCCCATGGCGATCTGGGCATGGTGCAGGATGGCGACACGCTGATCGTCCTCTCCAATTCGGGATCGACCCCGGAGCTTACTCCGGTGATGCAGCACTGCCGGGCGCTTCGCATCCGGATCATCGGCGTCGCCTCGCGCGCCGATTCCCCGGTGATGCAGGCCGCCGACGTCAAGCTGCTGATCCCGCAGGTGCGCGAAGCCTGTCCCAGCAACATCGCGCCGACCAGCTCGACCGCGGTCATGCTGGCCCTGGGCGATGCGCTGGCGATGGCGCTGATGGACCTTCGCGGGGTCCAGCGCGACAGCCTCAAGCAGCTCCACCCTGGCGGCGTGATCGGCCTGCGGCTGATGGCGGTGAGCGAGATGATGCACGGCGGCGCCAGCCTGCCGCTGGTTCGCCGCGAGACGCCGATGCGCGAGGTCATCATGACGATGACATCGATGGGCTTCGGCGCGGCGGGCGTGGTCGACGACGACGGCCGGCTGGTCGGCGTCATCACGGACGGCGACCTTCGCCGCCATATCGGCGATCTCGGCGACGGCCATGCGGTCGACGTGATGACCGCGAACCCCAAGACGGTGCCGCTCGACACGCTCGCCGAAGACGCGCTGATGATCATGAACGACTGCAAGATCACCACCGTCTTCGTGATGGAGGATGAACGCCCCGAGGTTCCGGCCGGCATCGTCCATATCCACGACTTCGTACGCTACGGCCTGAGCTGAGTCTTCCCGCTCGCATGACGGACGTCGCGGTCATCATCCCCGCGCGCTACCAGTCCTCGCGCTATCCGGCCAAGCCGCTGGCGCTGCTGACCGGCGCGACCGGCACGCCCAAGCCCCTGATCCAGCGCAGCTGGGAATGCGCCGCGACGATCGCCGATCCCGCCTCGGTATGGGTCGCGACCGATGACGAGCGGATCGCGGAGGCGGTGCGCGGCTTCGGGGGCCAGGTGGTGATGACCGCCGAAGCCTGCGCCAACGGCACCGAACGCTGCGCCGATGCGATCGCACGCCTCAGCATCGAGCCCGACATCGTCGTCAACCTGCAGGGCGATGCGCCGCTCACCCCCGCCCATGTCGTCACCGCGCTGGTCGACTCTCTACGGGCGGCGCCCGACATGGCGATGACCACGCCGGCGATCCGCTGCGCGCAGACCACCTATGCCCATCTCGTCGAGGATCAGGCGCAGGGCCGCGTCGGCGGCACCACCGTCGTCTTCGGCGCCGACCGGCGCGCGCTCTACTTTTCGAAGCGGGTGATCCCGCATCTTCCGCCCGAGGCGGCGTCGCAGCCCTTCCCGCCGGTCCATCTCCACCTCGGCGTCTATGCCTATCGGCCCGATGCGCTGCGGCGCTATGTCGCGCTCGGCATGTCGGAACTGGAGCAGCTCGAAGGGCTCGAGCAGCTTCGCTTCCTGGCCGGCGGGGTGCCGGTGGGAGTGGTGCCGTTCGATCCGATCGGCTGGGACGCGATCGAACTCAACAATCCGACCGACGTCGCCCCGATCGAGGCTATCCTCAAAGCGCGCGGGATCGAATAATAACCGCACGATGAGGGGTAGGATTCTGCGCAATCTGCTGGCGCCCTGGTGGGCAGCGCAGCTGCTGACCGGGGCCAAGTCGTTCCTCGACAATCCACTGATCGGATCCGACCGGCTCAATCGGCGGGGCCTCCACGCCGGCCGGGTGGAGCTTACCTATCGGCTGGCCGAGAAGCGCCGCGCGCGCCTTGGCGCGGCGCTCGAGCCGGCCGATCTGGCGGACTTCCGGCGCGACGGCTTCGTCGTGAAGCGGGATTTCCTGCCGCCCGAGACCTTCGCCGCGCTGCGCGACCAGCTGCTCGGCTGGACGGGCCCGGCCCGCGAGATGGTGCAGGGCGACACGATCACGCGCCGCTATGCCGTCGACCCGGCGATGCTGCGCGACGTGCCGGCGATGCGCGCCTTCGCCCGCGATCCGCGCTGGCAGGCGCTGGCCCGCTACGTCGCAAGCTTCGATGTCGAGCCGCTGCTCTACGTCCAGTCGATCCTCAGCCACCGCCGCGAGGCACCCGCCGATCCGCAGACCGCGCTTCATGCCGACACCTTCCATCCGACGATGAAGGCATGGCTGTTCCTGCAGGATGTCGGGCCGGAGGACGGGCCGCTCACCTATGTTCCCGGATCACACCGGCTGACGGCCGAGCGGATCGCCTGGGAAAGGCGGCGCAGCCTCGCCGTACGCGACAGCGGCGATTTCCTGTCGGCGCGCGGGTCCTTCCGCGTCGAGCCGGAGGAACTGGCGGGCCTGGGCCTGCCGCAGGCCACCGCCTTTGCCGTCCCGGCCAACACCCTCGTCGTCGCCGACACCTTCGGCTTCCATGCGCGCGCGCTCAGCCGTCTGCCGACCACCCGGATCGAGCTGTTTGCCTATAGCCGGCGCAACCCCTTCCTGCCCTTCGCCGGGCTGGATCCGTGGAGCCTGCCCGGGATCGCCGAACGGCGGATTCCGCTGCTGTGGCTGACCCATGACATCTATCGGCGCTGGATCGGCCAGCCCTGGGCCAGGGCGGGACGCAAAAGGCCGGGCGATGAGTGAGCCCGCCATTGCCGCAGCCCGGTTTCGATCACGGAGCCGGTCCGCTTCGGACTGAATCGGATCGACTCTGATTTCCTTTTGTTGCCGTGATTTCCAAGCCGGCAGATGTTCCATCTGCCTCGAAATCACTCTAAGGGCGAGCAGATGGACGCAGGCACCCAGGACCCCATCCGCGATCTCGACCCGTTCGGATTCATGGAGGGACAGGCCAGCGTCATCCGGCCGCTGGGCGGCAAGGAACGCAGCCTCGATCCGCGCTATGCGTTTCACACTCCCTATGTCGAGTTCCGCCCCGGCCGGGTGATGTTCACGATCCGCTTCGACCGGCTCCGGGCGACCTTCGGCGAGCTTCGCGTCAACATCAACGCCTTCATCCCGGGCAGCGGCCGCGACGCGATCTTCGTGACATCGGCGCGAATCCCGCTGAGCGACAGCATGGCGGCCGAGCGCGGGCTGGCGATCAGCTTCATGAGCGTCGCCGGCGCCACCTATGCCGCCTATGGCTATTGCACCGAGGGCACCGACGCCCAGGCCGCCGGCCTCTCGGTCCGGGCCGAACAGATAGAGAGCAGCGACGATCCCGCGCTCCAGCAGCCGCTGCTGCCGACCCGGCTGAGCACGCCGCCGCTGGTATCCGCAGTCCGGCTGGTGAACGACGCGGCGCCCTCGTTCCAGGACCCGGTTTCGCAGGCGATGAGCGCCGGCCAGCTTGCCGAGCCCGACGCGCATAAATGGCTGTCCAGGCTGTCGCCGCGTCCGAGCGATCCCGAGGCGCAATGGCGGCTCGCCTTCCTGGCCCAGGCGCTCGATCGCTATGGCGCGCTCCAGCCCGGCGCGCGCGGCATCGGCTGGGGCGAGGAGAGCCGCGCGCTCGCCCCGGTCTTCGCCGCCGCCCAGGCCGAGGTGGCGCTGGTCGATCCCCCCGCCGGGGACGGCAGCGCCCTGTCCTGGAACGCGATCGCCTGTTCGACGCTGGACGCCCGGCCGGGCCCGGACGGCCTGCGCCCCGGCATGATCCTGTCGCTGACCGACCAGCCGGCGGACGAGCGCGGCTTCGATTTCCTCTGGACGATCGGCCAGGCCGAGCAGGGCCATGCCGCCGGCAGCTGCGCCAACCACCTCGTCGAGCTGATGGCGATGCTGCGGCCGGGCGGGCCGGCGGTCCATCTGTTCGACGTGACGGCGGACATGAGCGACGGGCCTGCCCTTCCCCGCCGCGAGATCGACCGGCTGGCAGTAATGCTGCTCGCGCGCGGTTTCTCGGTCGCCCAGCTGAACTTTGCGGGGCTCGCCGAGCGCGGCGGCCCGGTTCCCTTCGGGCTGATCGTCCGCAAGGATTGAGCAGGCGCCGCCGACACCCGGCACGCGATTGATCTGCATCATGTCGTTTCGGTTGCAGCATTTCGGGCGCTCGCGCGTTTACCGCCCAGCCCATGACCGAACCCCAGATCCTCGCCTTCCTCATCCTCGGCGGCATGATGTTGCTCTTCATCTGGGGGCGGCTGCGTTACGACGTGGTTGCGATGGTGGCGCTGCTGGCATCGGTCGCCGCGGGCACGGTTGATCCGAAGAAGGCCTTTTCGGGCTTCAGCGACGATATCGTCATCATCGTCGGCAGCGCCCTGGTGGTGAGCGCGGCGGTCGCCCGGGCCGGCGTGGTGGAGAATCTGCTCGACCGGATGGCGCAGCGGATCACGCGTGTCCGCTGGCAGATCACCGTGCTGGTGGGCTCGGTCACCCTGCTGTCGGCGCTGGTGAAGAATATCGGCGCGCTGGCGATGCTGATCCCGGCCGCGCTCAAGATGGCCAAGCGCTCGGGCGGTTCGCCCGCCGTCTTCCTGATGCCGATGTCGTTTGGATCGCTGCTGGGCGGGCTGATCACGCTGGTCGGCACCTCCCCCAACATCATCGTATCGCGGGTGCGCGAGGAGATGACGGGCCAACCCTTCCTGATGTTCGATTATGCGCCGGTCGGCCTGGGCCTGTCGCTGGCGGGCTTGATCTTCCTGCGTTTCGGCTACCGGCTGCTCCCGCGCGATCGCCGCGCCGCCGCGTCGCTGAGCGAAGCGCTGGACATAGCGGATTATAACACCGAGGCGGAGGTGCCGCCGGGATGCCCGACGGCAGGCAGGACGGTGGGCCAGTTCGTCGATGCCAATGATGGAACGATCGTGGTGACCGGCATGATGCGCGGCACCCGGCGGCGCCGCGTCACCCTGCCCGACACGGTGATCGAGGACGGCGACACGCTGTTCCTGCGCGGCGAGCCCGACGCCCTGGCGAAGGCGATTGCGCGCGGCGGGCTGGAACTTGTCGGCCAGGACCGGGCGATGGTCACCGGCACCCGCGCCGAAGGGCGCGGCGTCATCGAGGCGGTGGTGACCCCGCAGTCGGCGCTGATCGGGGAAGCGGCCGGCGGCCTGGAGCTGCACGACCGCCACGGCCTGAACCTGATCGCCATCTCGCGCGCCGGCCATGTGATGACCGAACGGCTGGGCGATACGCGGCTGGCGGCGGGAGACGCGCTGGTGGTGCAGGGTCCGATCGACATCCTGCCCGGACAGATGCGTGCGCTCGGGCTGCTGCCCCTCGCCGAGCGGCCGATCCGGCTGGGAAGCATCCGGCGGGGCCTGTTGCCGGTGGCGATACTGACGGCGGCGATGGCGGCCACCGCGGCGGGGCTGGTGCCGGTCGCGGTCGCCTTTTTCGCGGCCGCGGCGGCGATGATGCTGACCGGGTCGATCAGCCCGCGCGAGGCCTATGAGAATGTCGAATGGCCGATCCTGATCATGCTCGGCGCGCTGATCCCGGTCAGCCAGGCGCTGCAGACGACCGGCGCGACCGACCTGATGGCGCATTGGCTGTCGGAAACCGCAAGGCAGCTGCCGGTGTGGGGCGCGCTGGGGCTGATCCTGGTCACCGCCATGGCGGTGACGCCGTTCCTCAACAACGCCGCGACAGTGCTGGTGATGGCGCCGGTGGCGGCGATGTTCGCGGGCGATCTCGGATACCGGCCCGAAGCCTTCCTGATGGCGGTGGCGGTCGGCGCGGGCTGCGATTTCCTCACCCCCATCGGACACCAGTGCAACACGCTGGTGATGGGGCCCGGCGGCTACCGCTTCGGCGATTATGCCCGGCTGGGCGCGCCGCTGTCGCTGATGGTGGTGCTGATCGGCGTGCCGCTGATCCTGCTGGTCTGGCCGGTGCGCTGACCGGCGGGCTCGACCTTCAAGCCCGATCCACGCTTCCACCCCGGAGGACCTGGCTTTAAGCGGAAATCATGAGCCTCGAATCGGTCCGCGCCTTCATGGCGCAACATGCCCCCGACATCGCGATCATCGACCAGGGCGCCAGCACCGCGACCGTGCTGGAGGCGGCCGCGACGCTGGGCGTCGAGCCGGGCCAGATCGCCAAGACATTGTCCGTCCGCGTCGGCAACGCGGTGATGCTGATCGTCGCGCGCGGCGACGCGCGGCTCGACAACCGCAAGACGAAGGATGCGCTGGGCGCCCGGCCGCGCATGCTCGGCGCGGAAGAGGTGGAGGCGCTGACGGGTCATCCGGTCGGCGGCGTGTGCCCCTTCGGCCTGGCGACGCCCCTGCCGGTCTATTGCGATCTGTCGCTTCGGGATTTCGACCTGGTCTATCCCGCCGCCGGCTCCCGCACGGCATCGGTATGCCTGACGCCGGAACGGCTCGCGGACCTTACCGACGCCCGATGGATCGACGTCTGCCAGCCGCCTGTCATCACCTGAAAAGAAAAAGGCCGGCGGAGCATCTGCTCACACCGGCCTTTCGTTCCTGGGAATATCGGAGTGGATCAGGCCTTGCAGCTCTGCGCCGGCTTGCCGGGCGCCGCGATCTCGACCTGGGGGCCATCGCCGCTCACCGAATAGCCTTCGGCCGTGTAGGGCTTGCCCGGCTCAGCCGCGGTCAGCGTGGTGCCGGGGGCGTCCTTCGCGGTCTTGTAGGCGGCGGTGTTGTTGCTGAAGAAGTCGACATAGACCAGGCCGCCGTCCGCGCAGCGATAGGTGCGGCTGGCGGTGACCATCGGCGGAAGCTCGACCGGCGACGCGGCGTTCAGCGTCGCGGCATCGGGATCATTGTCGTCGGCAGTGATGGTTTCCGGCTTGCCGCAGGCGGTCAGCAGGAGAGCGGAGCCGAGAACGGCGGCGGTGATGAAGCGGGAATGGATGTGCATAGCGGCGGTGTCTTGGAGTCCTTGTGTGCGGTGCGTCAAGTACGCCAAGCGGATGAAGGCCAGCTGAATGCCGAATTTTGCTCAGATTCGGGAAAAATCCGCGCTATCCAGCAAAAAATCCCGCAAAACCATCCACCGCTCCCGCTTTTCGCCATAGGGCCGCGTATAGGCGGGGCTGCTGGACGGCAGATCGAACAGGCTGAGACCGCTCCGCTCGCCCAGCAGCCGGCGACCGAGTCGCGCCGCCGTGCCGCCATTGAAGCCCACCGCGCGGAGCATCGGCAGGCCCGCGACCAGGCTCGCCAGATCGTTCGGCCGGTGGTCGCGGATCGCCCCGTCGAGACTTCCGGGGCGGACCGCATCGGCAACCACGTCCCACAGCCCCACGCCCGCCTGCCGCAATGCAGCGAGCCGGGCTTCATAATCGAGCCCGTGTAGATCCTCCTGCCCGATCACGGCGCCGGCCAGCCGCCAGAACTGGTTCTGCGGATGGGCATAATAGCGGGTGGCGCGCAGCGACGCCTCACCGGGCAGGCTGCCGAGCAGCAACAGCCGTGTGTCGGGCTGAACAATCGGGGGAAAACTGGCCTTGCGGGTCATGATATCTCGACAAGCAGCACAGAGACGCGCCAAAGAGAAGCTATGTTGGCAAGCCCGAGCCCGCTCGGCTAGGTAGCCGACCATGGCTACTGACAGCATCGCACCGAACGCGCTCGCCTTGATCGGCAACACTCCGCTGGTCCGCCTCAAAGGGCCGAGCGAGGCGACCGGCTGCGAAATTCTCGCCAAGTGCGAGTTCATGAATCCGGGCGGATCGGTGAAGGACCGCGCCGCGCTGGCGATCATCACCGACGCCGAGGAGCGCGGCCTGATCGCGCCGGGCGGGATCATCGTCGAGGGCACCGCCGGCAACACCGGCATCGGCCTGGCGCTGGTCGGCAATGCGCGCGGCTATCGCACGATCATCGTGATGACCGACACACAGAGCCAGGAGAAACAGGCCACGCTGCGCGCGCTGGGCGCGGAGCTGGTGCTGGTGCCGCCGACCGCCTATTCGAACCCCGCCCATTACGTCCACACCTCGCGCCGCATCGCCGAGGAGACGCCGGGCGCGCTGTGGGCCAACCAGTTCGACAACACCGCCAACCGGCTTGCCCATATCCGCACCACCGCGCCGGAGATCTGGGCCCAGACCGGCGGCCGGATCGATGGCTTCACCTGCGCGGTCGGCACCGGCGGCACGCTGGCGGGCGTCGGCCTCGGTCTAAAGGAATTTCGCGAGGACATCGTCATCGGCCTCAGCGATCCCCATGGCGCCGCACTGTACAATTATTTCGCCCATGGCGAGCTGAAGGCCGAGGGCAACAGCGTCGCCGAGGGCATCGGCCAGAGCCGAATCACCGCCAATCTCGACGGTGCACCGATCGACACCCAGTTCCGCATCTCCGACGAGCAGGGGCTGGAGCAGGTGGCCGCGCTCCTCGAGCATGAGGGCCTCTGCGTCGGCCTTTCCTCCGGAATCAACGTCGCGGGCGCGATCGCGCTCGCAGGGGAGCTGGGGCCGGGCAAGACCATCGTCACGATCCTGTGCGATTCGGGGATGCGCTACCTGTCCTCCCTGTTCAACCCGGCCTGGCTGGAGGCCAAGGGCCTGCCCGTTCCCCCGCTGCTGCGGCGCTGAGCCGTGCCGTCGCCCCGGCGGACCTTAGGCAAAAAAGATTGGCGATTGACCTCCGCCGCCGGCTGACGGACATATCCTTCATGGAGTTCGTCGCCTGATGCAGCGGGTCCGGATCGGCATAACCGGTTTGGCGGTCGTTTTCCTCGTGGTGCTCCTGGCGGCCGCGATCGTCGGCTTCCGCACCAAGGAGCGCACCGCCGAGACCAACGCCGCCGCCAATGCCAGCGAGGCCCCGCCCACCGATCCGCTCGCCGAACTGGGGGTGGCCCCCGGCGGCACGCCCAGCGACTCCAGCGCGACTCGCAGCGACCCCAGCACCCCCTGACGCCCCCGGCGGCGCCTGTCCCGACCGCCTGAACCGCCAGCCGCCCCTTTCAGCCGGGCGGACCGCCGATGCGCGTCCCACAGACTTATCCACAGGACCACCCACGCGGCACGCCGCGGATTCCCGGCCTGCGGAGCCGCTGACGCGCGCCCAGCGATGGCATGCGATTCCTGGAATCCACAGCCTGAACCATGGAAAACCATGAAATGGATCAAAAATGCTTTGAAAAACCAAACCGAGCCAAGTACACCCACATGGTGAAATGGGGTGGGGAGTATCGCGTGGCGTTTTGACGCCTCGGGCCGTCCAATCGGGATGGTCCGGCGCCTGCGATCCTCCCCTCTTGCTAACGGGGTGCGTCGGTGGCGGCGGGTGGTGCGGTCTTCAATGACGTTCATTTGAACGGCGTCGACCCCAAGGGGCGGGTATCGCTCCCGGCTGCCTTCCGTCAGACCATCGAAATCCGCTGCAGCAACGGCAGGGTCGCCAGCGGCCTGGGCAAAACGCTGCGCATGGCGATGCACCCGACGCTGCGCTGCATCGAGGTGAGCGACGGTCTCCAGATCGCCGAGACCGAGGAACAGATGACCGCGCACGCGCAGCGCATCTCGGAACAGACCAACGAACTGGTGGGCGACGTGCTGGACCGGCTGGAGGCCGAGACCTTCCCGCTGATGAAGGACGTCAACTTCGATCAGGCGGGCCGCATGGTCCTGCCCGACCGGCTGCGCGCCAAGGCCAATATCGGCGGCGACGCCTTCTTCGTCGGCCGTGGCCGGCGGTTCCGCATCTGGGCGCCGGACGAGCTGCGCAAGGCGGAAGCCGGCGAATCCACCGACGTGCTCGACGAGATGGACGACCTGCTCGCCCGGCGGAAGGAACGCGGATGAGCCCCGCCGCCCCCCATGTTCCCGTCCTGCGTGACGAGGTGATCGCCGGTCTCGCTCCGCAGGCCGGCGAAACCCATGTCGACGGCACGTTCGGCGCCGGCGGCTATACGCGCGCCCTGCTGCAGGCCGGCGCGCGGGTCTACGCCTTCGACCGCGACCCCGACGCGATCGCCGAGGGACGCGGCTTCGAGGCCGAGCAGGACGGCAAGCTGATCCTGGTGCCCGAACGCTTCTCGCGCATGGCCGAGGCGCTGGCCGAGCGCGGCGTCGACCAGGTCGACGGCGTCACCCTCGATATCGGCGTGTCGTCGATGCAGCTCGACCGGGCCGAGCGGGGATTCTCCTTCCAGGCCGACGGGCCGCTCGACATGCGGATGGAGCAGGCGGGCATGAGCGCCGCCGACTTCGTCAACGAGGCCGACGAGGAGGAGATCGCCGACGTCCTCTACGATCTGGGCGAGGAGCCCCGCGCGCGCCGCGTCGCCCGTGCGATCGTCCAGGCCCGCCCGATCAGCCGCACCGGCGAACTGGCCGAGGTGGTCCGCCGCGCGCTGGGCCACAAGCCGCACGAGAAGAAGGACCCGGCGACCCGCACCTTCCAGGCGATCCGCATCCACCTCAACGCCGAGCTGGACGAGCTGGAGCAGGGGTTGGCCGCCGCCGAGAAGGTGCTGCGCCCGGGCGGAAGGCTGGCGGTGGTCAGCTTCCATTCGATCGAGGACCGGATCGTCAAGCGCTTCCTGCGCGAGCGCAGCGGCGCGACGCCGGCCGGCTCCCGCCATCTTCCCGACATGCGCGGCGGGGGGCCGCGCCCCAGCTTCGAGGCGGTCGCCAAGCCCGTGCGCGCGGGCGAGGCGGAGATCGCCCGCAACCCCCGCTCGCGGTCGGCGACGTTGCGCGTCGCCCGCCGCACCGAGGCCTCGGCCTGGGCCTCCGGCCCGAAAAAAGAAGGACGTCAGGGATGATCACGACCCGCTTCAAGGATGTGGTCTGGACGGGGGGCATCTGCGTCGCCGCCCTCTCCTTCTACATGGTCTCGCAGTCGGTCGCGGCGAAGCGGGCCGAACTGTCGGGGGTGGAGCGCAAGATCGCTTCGACCCAGCAGGAGATCCGCCAGCTCCGTACCGAGATCGACACCCGCGCCGGGCTCGCCCAGATCGAGAAATGGAACCAGAATGTCTATGGGCTGCAGGCGCCCGGCGCCGAGCAGTTCGCGATGAATTCCGTCCGGCTCGTCGCGCTGACCGAGCCGCAGCCGCTGCCGCTCGATCCCGCGATCGTCGCCAGCCATGGCGCGGTCAGCAAGGTCAGCTATGACCGGATCGAGGATGGCGGCGCCAATGCCACGACCGCGCGCACCGCGGCGGCCACGCCCGCTCCGGCCGCGCCCGCCATCGCCCAGCCGGCGCTGCGCCAGGCCAATTATGTCCAGCCCAAGCCCTCGGCGCTGGCCCCCCAGGCCGCCTCGCCGGTACGCGAGATCGCGATGCGCAAGCCTGCGAAGCTGACCCGTCTCGACGACAGCTTCCTCGAGGATATAGGCGACGAAGGATCGGCTCACGCCCGCAAAGGCAGGCCATGAACGCGCCCGCCACGGGGCTCGCCCCGTCGCGCGAGCGCGCCATCGCCAGGATCAATGAGGGCGTCGGCATCGCCCATTACCGGCTGATGGTGCTGATGCTGCTGTTCGGGCTGATGGTCGGCGTGATCGGCATCCGCCTGCTCTACCTGGCCCTGTTCAACGCCCCCGACCGCACCCCGCAGGTCTCCCTGACCGTGCCGCGCGCCGACATCACCGATCGCAACGGCATCGTCCTTGCCGGCAACATCAAGGGGATCAGCTTGGCCGTGCGCCCGCCGCGCGTGATCGGCGACAAGGAGCGGCTGGCCGTCGAGCTGGCGCGGCTCTTCCCGACCCGCCCGGTCGACTATTATCGCGCCGTGCTGAACGGCAAGCGCAAGTTCGTCTATCTCGAGCGCGGCGCCACCCCCGCCAAGATCCACGCCGTCCGCCTGCTGGGCGAACCGGCGATCGAGGAGGTGCCCGAACCCAAGCGCTTCTATCCGCAGGGCACGATGGCCAGCCAGGCGATCGGCTATATGGATATCGGCGGCGTGCCGGTGAGCGGCATGGAGGCCTATCTCGACAAGCGGCTGACCAGCGCAGCCAATGGCGGAAAGCCTGTCGCGATGTCGATCGACGTGCGCGTCCAGGCGGCGGTGGAGAGCGCGCTCGCCGCGCAGGTGATCAAGCATAGCGCGGTCGGCGGCGCGGGCGTGGTGCTGGATGTCCACACCGGCGAGATACTCGCGATGGCGTCGCTGCCGGTGTTCAACTCCAACGCGCCCGGCCTCGTGCCGGTCGGCACCGATCCGCTGCGCCCCGACGCACGCTATAATCGCGCGATCAGCTCGGTCTATGAGCTGGGCTCGACCTTCAAGATGATCACCTTCGCCAATGCGATCGAAAACGGCGTCATCACCGATTTCGGCAAGCGCTACGACGCGACCGCTCCGCTGCAGGTCGGCCGCTTCAAGATCAAGGACGATCACCCCGAGAATCGCTGGATGTCGATCCCCGACATCATGATCCACTCGTCGAACATCGGCACCGCGCGGATCGCCGACGAACTGGGCGAGGCCCGCACCGCCGCCTTCTTCCGCAAACTGGGTTTCGACCGGCCGGTCGATCTGGAGCTGGGCGCGCGCGGCAAGCCGCTGTGGCCGGGCTTCTGGGCGCGGACAACGACGATGACCGCGGCCTATGGCCATGGCATCGCGGTGAGCCAGCTCCACCTCGCCAATGCCTATGCGGCGCTGGTCAACGGCGGCATCATGCGGCCCGCGACGATGCTGAAGCGCTCGCCGGGCGCGGTTCCCGCCGGCCAGCGAGTCATCTCCGAGGCGACCAGCCACCGCATCCGCCAGTTGATGCGGCTGGTGGTGACGCACGGCACCGGCAAGACCGGCAACGTCCCCGGACTGCGCATCGGCGGCAAGACCGGCACCGCCGAGAAGAACCTGAACGGCCGCTATATCCACAACAGCCTGGTCACCACCTTCGCCGGCGCCTTCCCGATGGATGCGCCCCGCTATGTGGTGGTGGTGACGATGGACGAGCCGCAGGGGATCAAGGAAACCTACGGCTTCCGCACCGCCGCCTGGACCGCGCTGCCCGCGGTCAAGAACATCATCGCGCGGATCGGGCCGATGCTGGGCGTCATCCCCGACACCAGCAAGGACATCGATATCTCCGACCTCAGGCCCTATATCTACGAAGAGCAGCTGGCCGCGAAGGACAGGGAGAAGAAGGAAAGCGCAATCCATGCGATTGACTGACCTCCTGCCCGACCTCGCTTCCGCAGCCGGTGATGCCCGCATCACCGGCTTCGCCATTGACCACCGCAAGGTGGCGCCGGGCACGGTGTTCGGCGCGTTCAAAGGCGCGCGTTTCAACGGAGAGGATTTCATCGCCCAGGCGGTGGCCGACGGCGCGATCGCGGTGGTCTCCGCGCCCGGCGTGTCGGTGGAGGGCGCGGCCCATGTCGCCGATGCCGAGCCGCGCCGCCTCTTCGCCCGGCTGGCGGCGCGCTATTTCGCGCCCTTCCCCGAGACGACCGTCGCCGTCACCGGCACCAACGGCAAGACCTCAACCGTCGAGCTGACCCGCCAGCTGTGGCGGATGGCGGGGTTCCACGCCGCCTCGATCGGCACGCTGGGCGTCACCACCGCCGACGAGCAGGTCTCGACCGGGCTGACCACGCCCGACATCGTCACCTTCCTGTCGAACATGGCGGGCCTGCGGAAGGAAGGCGTAAGCCATGCCGCCTTCGAGGCATCGAGCCACGGCCTGTCGCAATATCGTACCGAGGGCCTGCCGGTGCGCGCGGCGGCCTTCACCAATCTCAGCCGCGACCATCTCGACTATCACGGCACGATGGACGCCTATTTCGCGGCCAAGCTGCGCCTGTTCACGGAGGTGGTGGACCAGGACGGCGCCGCCGTCATCTGGGCGGACGATCCCCGGTCGGAGGAGGTGATCGCCGCCGTGCGGGCCCGTGGCGTCGGGTTGCTCAGCGTCGGCACCAAGGGCGAGACGATCAGGCTGGTCGAACGGACCCCCACCGCGCTCGGCCAGACCCTGAAGCTGGAGGTGGACGGCAAGACCCGCGAGGTGAAGCTGCCGCTGATCGGCGCCTATCAGGCCGCCAACGCGCTGGTTTCCGCCGGCCTCGTCATCGCGACCGGCGGGGAGATCGACCTGACCCTTGCCAACCTCCAGCGTGTCGCCCCCGTGCGAGGGCGGCTGGAGCGGGCGGCGATCACGAAGACGGGCGCGCCGGTCTATGTCGACTACGCCCACACCCCCGACGGGCTCGAAGCCGCGATCACGGCGCTGCGCCCGCACACCGAGGGGCGGCTGATCACCCTGTTCGGCGCGGGCGGCGACCGCGACACCGGCAAGCGCCCGCTGATGGGCGAGGTCGCGACCCGGCTATCCGACCGCACGATCGTCACCGACGACAATCCGCGCAGCGAGGACCCGGCACTGATCCGCCGCGACGTGATGGCCGGCGCGCCCGGCGCCACCGAGATCGGCGGCCGCCGCGAGGCGATCGCCGCCGCCATCGCCGAAGCCCGGGCGGGGGACGTCGTGCTGATCGCGGGCAAGGGCCATGAACAGGGCCAGATCATCGGCGACCGGGTGCTGCCGTTCGACGACGTCACGGTGGCGCGGGAGTGCGCGGCGTGAGGGGGCCCTCCCACTTCCGTCATGCTGAACTTGATTCAGCATCCATTGCCGCAACGCCCGATGCTGAAGCGCTGCGTGTCTGGATCCTGACTTTCGTCAGGATGACGATCGAGGAAGTGACCGCATGACCCCGCCTCTCTGGACCGCCTTCGACATCGCTGCCGCCGTCGACGGCGAGGTGCATGGCGACTTCGAGGCGACCGGCGTCGCCTTCGACAGTCGCGAGATCGGCCCGGGCGATCTGTTCATCGCGCTGTCCGGCGAGACCACCGATGGCCACCGCTTCCTCGACAAGGCCTATGCCGCGGGCGCGGCGGGGGCGATTGTTTCCCAAACTGCCAATGGCCCGCATGTTCGCGTCGCCGACACCATGGCGGCGCTCAATGCGCTGGGCGTCGCGTCGCGGGCGCGGGTGCAGGGCAAGGTGATCGGCGTTACCGGATCGGTGGGCAAGACCGGCACCAAGGAGGCGCTGTTCGCCTGCCTCGATCGCGCCCGGCCGGGCAAGATCCACCGCTCGGTCAAGAGCTACAACAACCATACAGGCGTGCCGCTCAGCCTCGCCCGCATGCCCGCCGACACCCGGATCGGGGTGTTCGAAATGGGCATGAACCATAGCGGCGAACTGGCCGCCCTGACCCGGCTCGTCCGCCCGCATGTCGCGATCGTCACCGCCATCGCCCCCGCGCACAGCGCCTATTTCGCGAGCGAGGCCGACATCGCCGACGCCAAGGGCGAGATATTCCAGGGGCTGGAAACCGGCGGCACCGCGATCATCCCCCATGACAGCCCGCATCGCGACCGGCTGATCGCCGCCGCCCAGCCCTATGCGTCGCGCATCCTGACCTTCGGCCTGACCCGCGACGCCGACATCCACGCGCAGGAGGTGATCCCGCTCGAACGCGGCACCCTCATCTCGCTGGTGCTGCCCGACGCCGAGCTGACCTTCACCATCGCCCCGCCCGGCGACCATTGGGTGTCGAACGCGATGGCCGTGATCGGCGCGGTATGGGCGGTGGGCGGCGACCTCGCCGCCGCCGGCCTGGCCTTCGCGGAGATGGAGGGCCTGCCGGGGCGCGGACAGCGCAGCCGCGTGCCTGTCGGAGACGGCGAAGCGCTGATCATCGACGAGAGCTACAACGCCAATCCCGCCTCCATGGCGGCGACGATCAAGATGCTGGGCGAGGAAAAGGCCGAACGCCGCATCGCCGTGCTCGGCGAGATGCGCGAACTGGGCGCGGGATCGCCCGACTATCATGCCGGGCTCGCCGGGCCGCTGCGCGAGGCGGGGGTGGATTATGCACTGCTCGTCGGATCGGAAATGGGGCACCTCGCAAACGCCCTTGAGGGGCGGATCGATTTCGCGCATGTGCCCGACGCCGGAGCGGCGCTCGAGTCGATCGAGACGCTCCTCGCGCCCGGCGACGCCATATTGATCAAGGGATCGAACGCGATCGGCCTGTCGCGCCTTGTCGAGCGTCTGCGCTCGCGGGCCGATGCCGTCGAAAGGACAGCATGCTCTACCTGATTGCCGATCAGCTCGGGTTTCCGGGGATCCTGAACCTCATCCGCTACATCACCTTCCGGGCGGGGGCGGCGGCGCTGACGGCGCTGTTCATCGGCCTGATCATCGGCCCCAGGTTCATCGGCTGGCTGCGCGTCCGCCAGGGCAAGGGCCAGCCGATCCGTGCCGACGGGCCGCAGACCCATCTTTCCAAGGTCGGCACCCCCACCATGGGCGGGCTGATGATCCTGATCGCGGTGATGGTGTCGCTGCTGCTGTGGATGGACCTGAGCAACCGCTATGTCTGGGCCTGCATCGGCGTGACGCTGGGCTTCGGCCTGATCGGCTTCATGGACGACTACGACAAGGTCAAGAAGCGCAGCCATCATGGCGTGTCGGGCAAGGTCCGACTGCTCGGCGAGTTCATCATCGCCGGGCTGGCGAGCTGGCTGATCGTCTCCGGCAACGGCACCCAGCTCTACGTGCCCTTCTACAACGGGCCGGTGATCGATCTCGGCCCCTTCTACATCGTCTTCGCGGCCTTCGTGATCGTCGCCTTCGGCAATGCGGTGAACCTGACCGACGGGCTGGACGGGCTCGCAACCATGCCGGTGGTCATCGCCAGCCTCGCCTTCTTCGTGATCGTCTATCTGGTGGGCAATGCGAAGTTCGCCACCTATCTGGGCATTCCCCATGTCCCCGGCGCGGGCGACCTGACGATATTGACCGCCGCGATCATCGGCGGCGGCCTGGCCTTCCTGTGGTTCAACGCGCCGCCGGCCGCCGTCTTCATGGGCGACACCGGCAGCCTGGCGCTCGGCGGCGCGCTCGGCGTCATCTCGGTCGTCGCGCATCATGAGATCGTGCTGGCGATCGTCGGTGGGCTGTTCGTGATGGAGACCGTGTCGGTCGTCCTCCAGGTGTTCTTCTACAAACGGACCGGCAAGCGCATCTTCCGCATGGCCCCGATCCACCATCATTTCGAACAGCTCGGCTGGAGCGAGCCGACCGTGGTGATCCGCTTCTGGATCATCAGCTTCGTCCTCGCCCTCGCCGGCCTCGCTACTCTCAAGCTGCGGTGATCACCAGTCCCGCCTTCTCCGGCAAGCATTATGCCGTCCTCGGCCTCGCCCGCTCGGGGCTGGCGACGGTCGAGGCGCTGCTCGCTTCGGGCGCGAAGGTGACGGCGTGGGACAGCAAGGAGGAGGCGCGGGCCAAGCTGAAGATCCTCCCCATCGCAGATGGGGAGGGGGACCGCGCGCAGCGCGGTGGAGGGGTCGGGCAGGACCTCAACACCGGAAAACCCCTCCACCGTCAGCCTGCGGCTGACGGTCCCCCTCCCCACCCTTCGGGCAGGGAGAATCTGGTTTTTGCCGATCCCCTCACCATCGATCTCACCGGCTATGAGAGCGTGATCGTCTCGCCGGGCGTGCCGCTCAACACGCATCCGATCGTCGGCCATGCCGCGCAATATGGCGTGCCAGTGATCGGCGATATCGAACTGTTCGCCCAGGCCCGCGAGGCCCTGCCGCCGCATGAGGTGGTGGGCATCACCGGCACCAACGGCAAGTCGACGACGACCGCGCTGATCACGCACATCATCGAGACGGCCGGCGTGCCCACCCTGATGGGCGGCAATATCGGCCTGCCGATCATGGGCCGCGACCCGCTCGAAAAGGGCGGCATCTATGTGCTCGAACTGTCGAGCTACCAGATCGACCTGACCTTCAGCCTCGATTGCGACGTGGCGGTGCTGACCAACATCACCCCCGACCATCTCGATCGCTATGACGGGTTCGAGGGTTACGTAGCGTCGAAGTTGCGCCTGTTCTCGATGCAAGACGCAGAACATTTTGCTGTGCTGGGCGAACCCCATATCGGCGAACGTTGGCTATCGCCCCGGATTCCGAACGCGAACCTGTTGTTGGCACTTGATTACAGCGATCGACAGGCGAACTGGCCAGCCTTGCAAGGGCCGCATAACCATCAGAACGCCGCTTGCGCTATCGCGACATGCGAAGCCCTCGGCATTTCTGAGGCTGCCATCGAGGAAGGCCTGCGCACCTATCCCGGCCTGCCGCACCGCATGCAGCGCGTTGCCGAGAAGAAGGGCGTGCTGTTCGTCAACGACAGCAAGGCGACCAACGCCACCGCCACCGCCCCGGCGCTGGGCGCCTATCCGAAGATCCACTGGATCCTCGGCGGCCTGCCCAAGACCGACGATCTCGACGATTGCGCGCCCTATTTCGATCATGTCGCCGCCGCCTACACGATCGGCCAGGCCGGGCCGATGTACGCCCGCATCCTGGCCGAGGCGGGCAAGAAGGTGACCGAGAGCGGCACGCTCGACCAGGCGGTGAAGGACGCCGCCGCCGCCGCCCGGCCGGGCGAGGTGGTGATGCTGTCGCCGGCCTGTGCGTCGTTCGATCAGTTCAGCGATTATGAGGCACGCGGCGACGCCTTCCGTCGCGCGGTGGAGGGGCTTTCGCTATGAACGTCACCATGTCCTTCGACTCCACCGTGTCCCAGCCCTCGCCCTATAAACGATCGCGTTTCGGGCGCGGCAAGCGCACCCCGATCGCCCGCTGGTTCTGGGAGATCGACCGGGTGCTGCTGCTGCTCGTCACCATGCTGATCGGCATCGGCCTGATCGCGGTGGCGGCCGCCTCCCCCGCCGCCGGCGTGCGCTATTCCTCGGCGGCGGCCGGCGTCACCGTCGCCGCACGCCATTATTTCTGGATGCAGATCGCCTGGACGATGATCGCGGTGCCGGTGATGCTCGGCGTCTCGGCTCTGCCCATGCAGGTGGCGCGTCGTCTTGCGCTGATCGGCGCGGCGGTGTTCCTGGTCCTGCTCGCGCTGGTGCCGGTGATCGGCAGTAGCGCCAACGGCGCCACCCGCTGGATCGGCGTCGGATCGGCCAAGCTGCAGCCGTCCGAATTCCTGAAGCCCATGTTCGCGGTGAGCATGGCCTGGCTGCTGTCGCTGCGCTCGAAGAATCCGGATCTGCCCTTCGCGCTGATCTCGGTGGTGCCGATGGGCGTCGTCGCGGTGCTGCTGATGAAGCAGCCCGATTTCGGCCAGACGGTGATCTTCGCCGCAGTGTGGCTGGTGCTGCTGATCATCGGCGGGGCGTCGATGAAGCTGATCGGATCGCTGATCGGCGGCGCATTCGGCGCGATCGTCGCCGCCTATTTCTTCTATTCGGTAGCCACCGAGCGCATCAACAAATTCCTGTTCAAGGAAGGCGACACCTATCAGGTGGACCGCGCCCATGCGACGCTGACCAATGGCGGCCTGCTTGGCACCGGCCCCGGCGCCGGCACCGAGAAATTCACCCTGCCGGAGCCGCACACCGACTATATCTTCTCGGTGATCGGCGAGGAATTCGGGCTGATCGCGTGCATCGCCATCGCCTGCCTCTACCTCGCCATCGTCGCGCGCGTGTGCCTGCGGCTGCTGCGCGAGGAGAATGATTTCCTGCTGCTCGCCAGCGCCGGCCTCGTCTCGCAATTCGGGATGCAGGCGCTGATCAACATGCTGGTCAATGTCGGCCTCGCCCCGTCCAAGGGCATGACCCTGCCGTTCATCAGCTATGGCGGCTCGTCGATGATCGCGCTGTCGATCGGCATGGGGCTGCTGCTCGCCTTCACCCGCGAGAATCCCCACCTCAAGGAGGCCACCTACACGGTGCGCTGGAACGGACGATGAGGGTATCGCGCCATTTCGCCCTCGCGGCGGGCGGGACCGGGGGCCATATGGTCCCCGCGCACGCTTTGGCGGCCGAGCTGATGCGGCGCGGCCACCGTGTGGCGCTGGTCACCGACGAACGCGGCGCGCGCATCCCCGGCCTGTTCGACGGCGTCCAGACCCATATCATCCCGGCCGGGCGGCTGGGCGGTGGCCCGCGCGAATGGCTGCAGGCCTTCCGCGATATCCGCGCCGGCACCGCGATGGCGGGCCGGCTCTACGACACGTTCGAGCCGTCGGCGGTGATCGGCTTCGGCGGCTATCCGGCGCTGCCCGCGCTGCGCGCCGCCTTCAAGCGCCGCATACCGACCGTGATCCACGAGCAGAACGCGGTGCTCGGCCGGGTCAACCGGCTGGTGGCGGGCCGGGTCGACGCGATCGCCACCGCCTATCCCGACGTCCAGCGGCTGAAACCCCGCTTCGACGGCAAGACGGTGCTGGTCGGCAATCCGGTGCGCGACGTGGTCCGCGAGATTCGCGAGCAGCCCTTCCCCGATCTTGGCCCCGACAGCATCTTCCGGGTGCTGGTGACCGGCGGCAGCCAGGGCGCCTCCATCCTGTCCGACGTGGTGCCCGACGGCCTGGCGCTGCTGCCGCAGGGCTTTCGCCGCCGCCTGCAGGTCACCCAGCAATGCCGGCCCGAGGATATCGAGGCGGTGCGCAGCAAATATAAGGTGCTGGGCATCCCCGCCGATCTCGGCACCTATTTCACCGACCTGCCCGAGCGCCTGGCCTGGTCGCATCTCGTCATCGCCCGTGCCGGCGCCTCGACGATCGCCGACATCAGCGTGGCGGGCCGCCCCGCCATCCTGATCCCGCTGCCGTCGGCCGCCGACGACCACCAGACCGCCAATGCCCGCGAGCTGGCCCAGGTCGGCGGCGCACGCGCGATCCGGCAGGAGAATTTCACGCCGCAGGAGCTGGCCAAGCAGATGCAGAAGCTGGCGCTCGACCCCAAGGCGCTGATCAATGCGGCCCGGCGCGCCCACAGCGTCGGCCGCCCCAATGCCGCGGAGGAGCTGGCCGACCTCGTCGAGCGGATCGGCCCCGATCCGATCGTCGAGCCGATCCCCGTGGAGAAACTGGAACTCCGTCCTCTGAAAGGCGCATTCGCATGAAGGGTGTCGCAACCGACATCGGCACCATCCATTTCATCGGCATCGGCGGCATCGGCATGTCCGGCATCGCCGAGGTGATGCACAATCTGGGCTACAAGGTGCAGGGCAGCGACATCGGCGAAGGCTATGTCGTCGAGGGCCTGCGAAAGCGCGGCATCGAGGTGTTCATCGGCCACAAGGCCGAGAATCTGGGCGATGCCGCCGTCGTCGTCACCTCGACCGCGATCAAGCGCGGCAATCCCGAGGTGGAACTGGCGCTGGAGAAGCGCATCCCCGTGGTCCGCCGCGCCGAGATGCTGGCCGAGCTGATGCGGCTAAAATCGACCGTCGCGATCGCCGGCACCCATGGCAAGACGACGACCACGTCGATGGTAGCAGCCCTGCTCGACGCGGGCGGCGTGGACCCGACCGTGATCAACGGCGGCATCATCAACAGCTATGGCTCGAACGCCCGGCTCGGCGCGTCCGACTGGATGGTGGTCGAGGCCGATGAGAGCGACGGCAGCTTCCTGCGGCTGGACGGGACGATCGCGGTCGTCACCAATATCGATCCCGAGCATCTCGACCATTATGGCTCGTTCGACAAGGTGAAGGACTGCTTCGTCGAGTTCGTCGAGAATGTGCCCTTCTACGGCGCGGCGCTGCTGTGCATCGACCATCCGGAGGTGCAGGCGATCATCCCGAGGGTGCGCGACCGCAAGGTCGTGACCTATGGCTTTTCGGCGCAGGCCGACGTGCGCGGCGACAATGTCACCCCGATCCCGGGCGGCAACCGCTTCGACGTGGTGGTCCGCAACCGCGACGGCGCCACCCGCCGGATCGAGGGCGTCACCCTGCCGATGCCGGGCCGCCACAATGTCCAGAACGCGCTGGCCGCGATCGGCGTCGCGCTGGAGATGAACATCTCCGACGAGATCATCGCCAACGGCTTCGCCAAGTTCGGCGGGGTCAAGCGCCGCTTCACCAAGGTCGGCGAGGTTCCGGCCGGCGACGGCGTCGCGACGATCATCGACGATTACGGCCACCATCCGGTCGAGATCCGCGCGGTGCTGGCTGCGGCGCGCGAGGGCGCCAAGGCGCGGGTGATCGCGGTCGTCCAGCCGCACCGCTTCACCCGGCTGCGCGACCTGATGACCGAGTTCCAGACCGCGTTCAACGATGCCGACAGCGTCTATGTCGCGCCGGTCTATGCCGCGGGCGAGGCGCCGATCGAGGGCATCGACGCCGACGCGCTCGTCGCCGGCCTCAAGCAGCGCGGGCACCGCTCGGCCCAGACGATCGCAGGCTCCGAGGCGCTCGCGAAGGTGCTGGCCGGGACCCTCGGCACCGACGACATGGTGATCTGTCTGGGCGCCGGTGATATTACCAAATGGGCGGGGGGCCTGGCAGACGCGATAGCGAAGGAGAAGGCAGCATGACCGATTTCTTCGGACCCTGGAAAATGATGCAGGACCAGGTCCTGCATATGCACAAGACCGCGGTGGATGCGGCGTTCAAGGCGATGGGCAGCGGCGAGCAGTTCGACAATGCGGCCAAGGCCGCGAAGGACCTCGCCGACATGCAGGCCCAGGCGTGGGAACGCTGGATGGCGATGTGGGGCATCGAGAAGAAGTGAATCCGGCCGCCAGCAGCGCGTCTTCCCTCCCGTCCCTGCCGCGCGTGCGCGGCCGGCTGACGGCGGACGCGCCGCTGGCACCGCTGGTCTGGTTCAAGAGCGGAGGATCAGCCGAATGGCTGTTCGAGCCCGCCGACATCGACGACCTGTGCGATTTCCTGTCCGCCCTCGATCCGGCGGTGCCGGTGATGGGGCTCGGCCTCGGCTCCAACCTGATCGTCCGCGATGGCGGCGTGCCGGGCGTGGTGGTGCGGCTGGGCAAGCCGTTCGCGAAGGTCGAACGGCTCGATCCGGTCACCCTGCGCTGCGGCGGCGGGGCGAGCGGTATCCTGGTCTCCTCCACCGCGCGCGACGCCGGCATCGGCGGGGTCGAGTTCCTGCGTTCGATCCCCGGCACGGTCGGCGGCTTCGTGCGGATGAACGGCGGCGCCTATGGCCGCGAGGTGAAGGACGTGCTGGTCGAGGCCGAGGTGGTGCTCCGCTCGGGCGAGCGCCGCACGCTGGGCCTCGCCGAGCTGGGCTATAGCTATCGCCACAGCCAATTGCCCGAGGGCGCGATCGTGACCGGTGCGACCTTTCGCGGCCATGCCGCCGAGCCCGCCGCGATCGGCGCCGAGATGGACCGCATCGCCGCCGAGCGCGAGGCGAGCCAGCCGCTGCGCAGCAAGACCGGGGGTTCGACCTTCAAGAACCCGCAAGGCCACAAGGCGTGGCAGCTGGTCGATCAGGCGGGCTGCCGGGGACTGACGCGCGGGGACGCGCAGGTCAGCGAGAAGCATTGCAATTTCCTGCTCAACCTCGGCGCGGCGACGTCCGCCGACATTGAGGCGCTGGGCGAAGAGGTGCGTGAGAAGGTGAAAGCGAAGAGCGGCGTGATGTTGGAGTGGGAGATACAGCGTGTGGGGGTGGCACTATGATCCTCCCCATACGCAGCATGGGGAGGGGGACCACGCGTAGCGTGGTGGAGGGGGAGCCGCATAGCGGCGCTTCCGCCGCTGCCCCCTCCACCGCGCCTGTCGGCGCGGTCCCCCTCCCCACCCTTCGGGTAGGGAGGATCTTTTCGTGACCGTGAAACCCCTCCACGTCGCTGTCCTCATGGGCGGCTGGTCGTCCGAGCGCGAGGTGTCGCTGACCTCCGGCAACGGCGTCGCCGATGCGCTGGAAAGCCTGGGCCACAAGGTCACCCGGATCGACATGGGCCGCGACGTCGCCCTCAGGCTCGCCGAGGCGAAGCCCGATGTCGTGTTCAACGCGCTGCACGGCACGCCGGGCGAGGACGGCACCGTCCAGGGCATGATGGACCTGATGGGGCTGGCCTATACCCATTCGGGCCTGACCACCTCCGTCATCGCGATCGACAAGGAACTGACCAAGCAGCAGCTCGTCCCCCACGGCATCCGCATGCCCGAGGGCAAGGTGGTGGAGAGCGAGAGCCTGTACGAGGGCGACCCGCTGCCCCGCCCCTATGTACTCAAGCCCGTCAACGAAGGCTCGTCGGTCGGCGTCGCGATCATAAAAGAGCGTGACAATCATGGCTCGCCGATTCATCGTGAAGCGCATGGTCCCTGGCAGAGCTTCCCGACCTTGCTGGCCGAGCCCTTCATCCGGGGCCGCGAACTGACCGTCGCGGTGCTCGGTGATCGCGCCCTGGGCGTGACCGAGCTGGTGCCCAGCAGCGGCTTCTATGATTATGAGGCCAAATATACCGACGGCCTGACCACCCATATCTGCCCGGCCGACGTGCCCCAGGACATTGCCGACGCGGCGATGAAGATGGCGCTCGACGCGCACCGGCTGCTCGGCTGCAAGGGCACGTCGCGCTCCGATTTCCGCTGGGACGACGAGCAGGGCGAGGCCGGGCTCTATCTGCTCGAGGTCAACACCCAGCCGGGCATGACCCCGCTGAGCCTGGTTCCCGAGCAGGCCCGCCATGTCGGCATGACCTATGCCGATCTGGTCCAGGCGATCATCGACGAGGCGATCGAAGGAGACAGCGCATGAAGGCCGCCCGTGCCCGCAGCGCCGACCGGCGCCCCCGCGTCGCCGCCCCGGCAAAGCGGCCGGCCGTGCGGCGCAAGGGGCCGTCGACGATCGACCGCGCCGTCGAGCAGCTGCCGATCGAGCGCGCCACGCTGCGCAAGGCCGGCAACTGGGCGCTGGGCATCGGCATAAGCGGCGCGATCCTCGGCGGTCTCATCGCGATGGGCCTGCCCCAGATGATCGGACTGATGATCGCCGAGGGGATCGGCGACGCCGGCTTCAAGGTCCGCAATGTCGAGATCCTCAACCGCCAGAAGGTCGACAGCGCCTTCGTCTACGATATCGCGATGCGCCAGCAGGCACGGCCGATGCCGCTGGTCGACCTCGACGGCACCCGCTCCGAACTGATGAAGCTCGGCTGGATCGCCGACGCCCGCGTGTCACGCCGCCTGCCCGATACGCTGGTGGTCGATATCGTCGAGCGGGTGCCGACCGCGATCTGGCAATATCAGCACCGCCTGGCGCTGATCGACAAGGACGGCGTCGTGATCGGCCCGGTCGACGACCGCGCCATGCCCGACCTGCCGGTGGTGGTGGGGCCCGGCGCCAACCGCCGCGCGACCGAGTTGTCCGCGCTGATGTCGGCGGCGCCGACGCTCAAGCCGCTGGTCACCGCCGCGAGCTGGCAAGGCGATCGCCGCTGGGACATCATCTTCCAGTCCGGCGAGAAGCTGATGCTGCCCGAAGGCGACGCCGAGGCAACGAAGGCGCTGCAATTCTTCGCGGTCGAGGATCGCCGCGCCGGGCTGCTCGGCAAGGGGCTGGTCTCGATCGACCTGCGCGACCCGAGCCGGATGGTGGCGCGCATGTCGCGCGAGCCCGGCAGCAAGATCGAAGCGGCGCCGCCGCTCAGTGCGAAATCGACGACGTGAGGGGTGGGCGTGACGCTTTTGGGAAAGGGGATGGCGATGGCTCAACCGCGCAATGACGGGCTGATCACCGCGATCGACATCGGATCATCGAAGATATCGGCGCTGATCGCCCGCGCCGACGACCAGGGCGAGCTGGAGGTGCTGGGCACCGGCCAGCGCGAGAGCCGCGGCGTGCGGCGCGGCTATATCGCCGACATGGAGGCGACCGAATCCGCGATCCGCGACGCGGTCGAGATGGCCGAGACCACGGCGCGCACCAATATCGACCATGTCTGGGTGAGCTTCTCGGCAGGCGGCCTCGTCAGCGACGTGGCGCAGGTCGAGGTCGATCTCGGCGGCGTCCAGATCGAACAGAATGACATCGACGAACTGCTGCGCCAGGGCCGCCGCTCGCTCAATCCGGAAGGCCGGATGGTGCTCCACGCGCAGCCGACCCTCTATACGCTCGACGGGCTCAACGGGGTCAAGAACCCGCTCGGTCTCCATGCCGACAAGCTGGGGGTGGAGATCCACGTCATCGCCGCCGAGCCATCGCCGGTCCGCAACCTCGCTCTGTGCGTCCGCTCGGCGCATCTTGGCGTGAAATCGATCGTCGCCTCCCCGATCGCGACCGGCGTCTCCTGCCTTTCCGAGGAAGACCGCGAGATGGGTATCGCGCTGGTCGAGATGGGCGCGGGCGTCACCAATGTATCGCTGTTTGCGGGCGGGCTGCTGGTGGGGCTCACCTCGCTGCCGATGGGCTGCGCAGACATCACCGACGACATCGCCTCGGCGTTCAACATCCGCCGGGCCCAGGCCGAGCGGCTGAAATGCGTCCATGGATCGGCACAGAATTCCCCGCGCGACAATCACGAGATGCTGGAGATCGGATCGCCCGAGGAGGTCGCCGACGGTGCCGATCCGCCGCGCATCAGCCGCGCCCAGCTGATCCAGGTGATCCGCCAGCGGCTCGACCACTGGATGGATGCGGTCGCCAAGGCGCTGACCGAGCTGGGCTATGTCGGCCCGGTCGGGCGGCAGGTCGTGCTGACCGGCGGCGGCGCGGAGCTGCGCGGCATCGCCGATTATGCGCAGGGCGTGCTCGGCCGCAGCGTCCGGGTCGGCCGGCCGCGGACCCTCGCGGGGCTTCCGGACGCGCATAGCGGCCCGGCCTTCGCGACGCTGGTCGGCCTCGCCCAGGTGGCGGCGACCAACCCCGCCGAGCTGCGGCCCTTCGCCGCCGAGCAGACCGTCCACCGGCCACAGCCGATGGGCCTGGTCGGCAAGATGATCGCCGCTTTCAAGAACGGTTATTGATGCAGGAAATCGCTTCCTTGATGCGTGGCTTTGGCATCCGCCAAAGCCTGCGGCACCGGCCCACTCCCCCGCCCGACCTCCCAATCAGCCTAATATTTGGGAGGTCGGGCGGAGGAGCGGGCCGGTGCGGTACCCCATCAGAGAAACGCCTGAGCCCGAAAACTGTGGATAGCGAAACTTTTCGCGTGCTTCGCCGAATCGCGTCTGGCAAGATTCGGTTGAATTGGTGCTTCGGCGGGCAGAGCCGCAAGGGAGAAAATCTATGACGATCGAGTTCATGCGTCCGCAGGTTGACGAGCTGAAACCCCGGATCAGCGTGATCGGCGTCGGCGGCGCGGGCGGAAACGCGGTCGCCAACATGATCGCCGCCGAGGTGCAGGGGGTCGACTTCATCGTCGCCAACACCGACGCGCAGGCGCTCAACGCCTCCTCCGCGGAGCGCCGCATCCAGCTCGGACTGAAGATCACGCAAGGCTTGGGCGCCGGCAGCCGTCCCGAAATAGGACGGGCCGCCGCCGAAGAGACCATGGAACAGGTCGAGAAGGCGCTCGAAGGTTCGCACATGTGCTTCATCGCCGCCGGCATGGGCGGCGGCACCGGCACCGGCGCCGCTCCGGTCATCGCCAAGGCCGCGCGCGACCGCGGCATCCTGACCGTCGGCGTCGTCACCAAGCCGTTCAGCTTCGAGGGCAACCGCCGCATGCGTTCGGCCGATGCCGGCATCGAGGAGCTGCAGAAGCACGTCGATACGCTGATCGTCATTCCGAACCAGAACCTCTTCCTGATCGCCAACCCGAACACGACCTTCAAGGAAGCGTTCCAGATGGCCGACCAGGTGCTGCAGCAGGGCGTGCGCGGCATCACCGACCTGATGGTGATGCCCGGCCTGATCAACCTCGACTTCGCCGACGTCCGCTCGGTGATGAGCGAGATGGGCAAGGCGATGATGGGCACCGGCGAGGCGACCGGCGACAATCGCGCGATCGAGGCCGCCGAGAAGGCGATCGCCAACCCGCTGCTCGACGGCGTCAGCCTGAACGGCGCCAAGGGCGTGATCGTCTCGATCACCGGCGGCGACGACATGCGCCTGCTGGAGGTCGACGAGGCCGCGAACCATATCCGCCAGCTGGTCGACCAGGATGCGAACATCATCTGGGGTTCGGCCTTCAACAACGAGCTCGAGGGCCGCATCCGCGTTTCGGTCGTCGCGACCGGCATCGAGGTCGATGCCGCCAACATGCCCGAGCCGGCTAAGAGCTTCAGCTTCCCGCCGCGCACGCCGATGCGCGAGGAGAAGTCGGTCGCGGTGCCGCAGACGCCCGCTCCGCAGCCGATCGTGGCCGAAGCCGCGCCGGAAGCGCCCGCCGCCCAGACCCCGGCGGCACCCGCCGCCGAGGCTCCGGCCGAGGAGAAGATCGTTCTCGAAGCGCCCGAGGCGGCCCCCGCCGCCGAGCCGCTGGAGCTGACCAACCTGTTCAATGACGAGCTGCTGCTCCAGCCCGAGGCGGCGATGCCGACCCCGGCCCCCGAGGCCACCCCGGTGGACGAGCCCGCCGCCAGCCGCCGCTGGGTCGCCGAGCCCGAGCCGGTCCGCCGCCCATCCTCCGCCGGCGCGACCCTGTTCGAGCGCATGTCGAACATCGCCC
Source organism: Rhizorhabdus dicambivorans (assembly GCF_002355275.1). Classification (NCBI taxonomy): domain Bacteria; kingdom Pseudomonadati; phylum Pseudomonadota; class Alphaproteobacteria; order Sphingomonadales; family Rhizorhabdaceae; genus Rhizorhabdus; species Rhizorhabdus dicambivorans. The sequence continues at coordinate 4,520,426 of NZ_CP023449.1, forward strand.
GCGGCGCCGCCAAGGCGCAGGTCGAGCCCGAGGATCAGGGCGCGGACAATGGCGATGTCCCGCGCTTCCTCAACCGTCAGGGCAATCAGTAAGCAGTGCTCCGGAACGCACCCGTGCCGATCGGCGCGGGTGCGGCTCGCCTCGACGTTCGGGTGCGGTTCACCTCTTGCGGGCGATAGGGTGAATGTCCCACAGCAGACCGCCCATGAAACGCTTTCCTTCTCTTAGCGCCCTGGCGCTGCTGCTTGCCCTCGCCGCGCCCTTTCCCGCTGCCGCCCAGTCGATGGACGGCGGCGCCGAGGAGCCCCTGATCGTCGATCCGATGGCGTCGGCCCGCGACGCAATGTCGCGTGGCGATCCTGCCGAGGCGCTCGCCCGCTATCTTCGCGTTCTGGCCCGCGATCCGGGCGACCTGGAAGCATTATCGGGCGCCGGCGCCGCCGCGCTGGCCGTCGGCGACGCCGATGCGGCTATCAACTTCTACGTCCGGGCCGAGAAGGTCTCGCCGAAGGACGGCCGGATCAAGGCCGGGCTGGGATCCGCGCTGGTGCAGAAGGAACAGCCCCGTGCGGCGCTGCGCCTGTTCAACACGGCGACCGATCTGGGCGTGCCGCCGGTCGACATCGCACTCGACCGTGGCCTCGCCTATGATCTGCGCGGCGACAACAAGAGAGCGCAGGCCGAATATGCGCTGGTCACGCGCACCCGGCCCGATCCGGAGGCCACAAGGCGGCTGGCGCTGTCGCTGGCGATGGGCGGCGACCGGATGAGCGCGCTCGCCATCCTCGATCCGCTGCTGCGCAAGCGTGACATCGCCGCGTGGCGCGCGCGGGCCTTCGTCCTGGCGATGACCGGCGACGCGCCGGGCGCCGAGGCGGCGGCCTATGCGGTGTTGCCCCGCTATCAGGCGGACGCACTCAAACCCTTCCTGTCCCGCCTGGCTTCGCTCAAGTCCGCCGAGAAGGCGGCGGCCGTGCATTTCGGCCGTTTCCCCGAGGATAAGGCGCCGGTCGAGATGGCCGAGGCGAGCCCGGTCGCTGCCCCCAAGGGCCGCGCCCCGGCCACCGCCGTCCGCCCGCCCGCGACGCCGCGCCCGGTGTTCGACAATGACGGCAGGCTGGTGATGCGCCCCGACGCGCCGACCGCCAAGGCCGGCGCGGCACCGGCAAGCCCACCCTCCCCCGCTCCCCCCGTGGTGCTCGGCGATGCGGAGCAGAAGGTCGCCGACCAGCGCAGCCTGGCCGAAGACCGGCGCGCGGCCCAGAAGCGCGCCGCCGCCGAAAAGGCCGCCGCCGAGAAGAAAGCCAAGGCGAAGGAAGAGGCGAAGGCGAAGAAGTCCAGTCCCGAACGCTATTGGGTCCAGGTCGCGAGCGGGGCCTACAAGCCCGACCTCGACAAGGAATGGGCGAAGCAGAAGGGCCGCTTCCCCAAGATCCTGGGCAACCGGACCCCGTGGACCACACCCTATAAATCGACCAACCGGCTGCTCATCGGCCCCTTCGCCAGCAAGGCGGCGGCACAGGAGTTCGTCAACGAGGCACGCGACGGCGGACTGAGCAGCTTCCCGGTGACGACATCCTCCGGCCAGCAGGTCGATCGGGTGAATTGACGGCCTCCGCCGGGCGACGGTTGCGGCGCCACTGCAAGATAAGTGTCATGATGGTGTAACAGCGTTGCCCCAAGAGCGACTTGGAACCGGAGTCGCAATGCAACGCTTTCTTCTGCCCGTCCTGATCGTTCTGTCCGCCACGCCCGCCTTCGCGGTGAGCGAACAGCCCCGCATGCCCAGCGAACGGGCCGCTTCGGTCGATCGCCTGTTCCCTGAGCTGGAGATCGAAGGCGATGGCTGGCGCGGGCTGCTGCCGATCATGCTGATGAACAGGGATGCCAGGCTGCAGCCCCGCTCGGCCGGCACCGAGCCCCGCCAGACGCCACCGCAGCAATAAGCGGGCCCATCGTCATTCCCGCCCTTCGACTGCCTGCAAGGCAGGCGCTCCGGATAAACTTCGGCTATATGCCGAAGGCGGGAATACACATTCTCTGAAGCTCGAGCCTCTTGACGGAAGGGCTTATGGATCCCCGCATCTGCGAGGATGACGCGTGTTGGGGGCGGACGATTCTGCACGCAAAGGTCCCTTCATTCGGAAATGACGAACGTATCGGCCTCCCCTCCTTCGGCTAACATCCGCAACAAGCGCAAGATAAGGCTTGTCTTGAGGCGCCGGCCCCGGCCATCACGGCGCGGATGACCCTCGCCCCCTACGCCTCCGATCCCGCCCGCAGCCGCGGCCGGTTCCACAGTTCGGGCGGCGGGGAGACGCGCGGGCCGCGCGACGATTTCCAGCGCGATCGCGACCGGATCATCCATTCGATCAGCTTCCGCCGGCTGCGCCACAAGACACAGGTGTTCGTGGCACCCGACGGCGATCATTATCGCGTCCGCCTGACCCACAGCCTGGAAGTCGCGCAGATCGGCCGGACGATCGCCCGCGCGCTCGGCCTGAACGAGGACCTGACCGAGGCGCTGTGCCTGGGCCACGACATCGGCCACCCGCCCTTCGGCCATGCCGGAGAGGAAGCGCTGGAGGCGGCGATGGCCGAGGCCGGCGGCTTCGACCACAATGCCCATACGCTGCGGATGCTGACCCGGCTCGACAGCCCCTATCCCGCGCATGAGGGGCTGAACCTGACCTGGGAAACATTGGAGGGGCTCGCCAAGCATAATGGGCCGGTGAGGAAGCGGACCTGGGCGATGGCCGAGATCGACGGGCGATGGCCGCTCGACCTCGACAGCTGGGCGAGCGCCGAGGCGCAGGTCGCGGCGCTCGCCGACGACATCGCCTATGACAATCACGACATCGACGATGGGGTCCGCGCCGGGCTGCTCAGCCTCGATCAGGTGCTGGAAGACCCGCTGATCCGCTTCAACTGGGATCGGGTACGGACGCGCTATCCCGATGTGCCGCAGCATCGCCTGCTCGGCGAACTGGTCCGCGAGCAGATCGGCTGCATGGTCAACGACCTGCTGACCGAGAGCCGCCGCCGGCTGGCCGAGGCGGCACCCCGATCGGTGGAGGATGTCCGCGCCGCCGGCCGCGCGCTGATAGGCTTCTCCGACGCGATGGCCGCGCGCGAGAAGGCACTGACCCGCTTCATGTACGCCAATCTCTATCATCACCCCCAGCAGCTGGAGATCGCCGTGCGGATGGGCGAGGTGATCGCGGGACTGGCGGTCGCCTACAAGACCGAGCCCGATCTGCTGCCCGAGCGCTGGCTGGAGACCTTGCCCGCCGAGGAACCCGGGCGCACCCGCCATATCGGCGACTTCATCGCCGGCATGACCGACCGCTACGCGCTGACCCGCTATCGCGAGTTGGTCGGCCCGATCGCGATCGAGGGCTTCTGATGGCGCGCGTCATCGCGCTGGCGGCGGCGCTGACCGGCGCGCTGCTCTGGGCGATTCTGGCCGTGATGCCACCCGCGCCGCTGGGTGCCGGCGCCCCGGCTACCGCCTTCTCCGCCACGCGCGCGCTTGCCGATATCAAGGCGATGGCGCGCGCGCCGCATCCGGTCGGCTCTGCGGAAAATGCCCGGGTGCGGGGCTATCTCGCCAGCCGGCTCCGGGCGCTCGGCGCGGAAGTCTCCGAACAGGCGGTGCCGCTCGGGTCGAAATCGCTCCAGCGGCTCGGCAAGTGGAGCGGGCGCGAAGAGCGGGGCGTGGTCGCCCGCAATCTGATCGGCGTCATCCCCGGCAAGGACCGGGCGAAGCCGGCGGTGCTGCTGATGGCGCATTATGACGGCGTATGGGGATCGCCCGCGGCCGCCGACGATGCGATGGGTGTCGCGGCCATCCTGGAGGCCGCGCGCGCGATGCGGGCACGCGGCGTGGGCGAACGCGACCTGATCCTGCTGTTCACCGACAGCGAGGAGGTAGGGCTCGACGGCGCCGATGGCTTCTTCAAGCGCCACGGGCTCGCCACCTATGTCGGGGCGATCGTCAATCTGGAGACGCGCGGCGCGGGCGGGCGGGCGAACATGTTCGAGACCGGCCCCGGCAACGGCGCGATGATGCGGCTCTACGCCGCGAAGGTCGCGCGGCCCGCGACCAACTCGCTCGCGGTGCTGATCTACGGCCTGATGCCCAACTCCACCGATTACACGGTGGCCAAGGCGAAGGGCATTCCCGGCTTCAACCTGGCCGTGCTCGATCGCGGCTGGGCCTATCATTCGCCGATGGCGACACCCGATGCGGTCGATCCCGCCTCGGTACAGGACATGGGCGATCAGGCGCTGGCGCTCACCTCGGCGCTGGCCTTCGCCTCCGAACTCCCCGCCCGCGCGCCGGACGCCAGCTTCGCCGACCTGATGGGACGGGTGACGATCGTCTATCCGGCAGCGGCGGGCTGGGCACTGCTGGCCGTGGCTGCGCTGCTGACAGGCCTCGCCTGGCGGCGCGAACGGCCGGCGCCGCGCGCGATCGGCGGGGGAATGATCCAGGTCGCGGCGCTGCTGCTGCACGGCTCGCTGCTGCTCACCGCCTGGAACGCTCTCTCGGGCAGCGGCGGCGCCAACTATTATGACCGGCTCGCCGCCCTTCCCCGGCTGGAGACCATGGCCGCGCTGCTGATCGCGGGACTGATGGCGATGCTGCCGCTGTTCCGCCGCCGCGAGCCCCGGCTGCTGATGATCGCGCCGGCCATGGCGCTGATGTGGGCGGGGCTGCTTACCGGCGGCGCGGTGATGATCATCCCGATCGCGCTGCTGGCGATGCTTGCTGCCTGGTTCCTGCCCGTCGCCGTCGAGGATCGCGGCTGGGGGGCGCTGCTGCTGCTCCTGCTGTCTGGCCTGATCGTTCAGATCGCCCAGCCCACCGCCGGCCCGTTCCTGCACTGGCCGCTGCTGCTCGCCGCCATCGCCTTCGCCGCGCGGGCCTGGCTGCCCGAACGGGCCGCGCTGGCGATCGCCGCGCTGATGGCGGCGATCGGGGTCGGCCATCTGCTGGCCCAGGCGCATTTCATCATGCTCGGCATCGGCGCGGAGATGCCGGCGGTACTGGCGCTGCTGCTGTTCGTGGCGCTGCCGCTGCTGCTGCCGCTCTGGCCCGCGCGCGCGCCGCGCTGGCTGCCCGGGACGGCCCTCGCCGCCGCGCTGGCCATCGCGCTGTGGGTGCGCCTCGATCCGATCGCGCCGTCGATTCCGGCCTACAGCCAGGCCGAAGGCGGCACCAAACATAAGGACTGACCTTTCGCCCCCGATCCGTTAAGGGGCTGCTCCACCCTCAACACCAGCGGATCCTGCCTTGACCACGCTCTATGCCAGTTTCGCCGACCGGATCGGCACCATTCTCGACGACCTTCAGGCGGGCGGACAGCTCCCGGCGGGGATCGAGCGACGGAATGTCACGGTGGAACCGCCGCGGGACCCGGCGCATGGCGACCTGGCGACCAACGCCGCGATGGTGCTGGCCAAGCCGGCGGGGATGAACCCGCGCGCGCTGGCCGAGCTGATCGTGCCGAAGCTGGCCGCGCTGCCCGAGATCGCCAGCGCGGAGATTGCCGGCCCCGGCTTCATCAACGTCCGGCTGACCGAACAGAGCTGGCGCGACGAACTGGGCCGCGTCCTGTCGACCGGCGCGGACTATGGCCGTTCGGCGATCGGCCGGGGCCAGCGGGTCAATGTCGAATATGTCTCCGCCAATCCGACCGGCCCGATGCACATGGGCCATTGCCGGGGCGCGGTGGTCGGCGATGCGCTCGCCACCCTGCTGGAGTTCGCCGGCTACGATGTGACCCGCGAATATTATATCAACGACGCCGGCGCGCAGGTACAGACGCTCGCCCGTTCGGCCCATCTGCGCTACCGCGAGGCGCTGGGCGAGACGATCGAGATTCCCGAGGGCTTCTATCCCGGCGATTATCTGATCCCGATCGGCCAGGCGCTCGCCGCCGAGTTTGGCGACCGCTATGTCGGCAAGCCCGAGAGCGAGTGGCTCGACAGCTTCCGCGAGAAGACCGTCGCGGCGATGATGGACATGATCCGCGCCGATCTGGCGTTGCTCGGAATCCACCATGATCTGTTCGCGTCCGAGGCCGCCGTCCAGAAGGCCGGCAAGGTCGATGCCGCGCTCGACCGGCTGACCGCCGAGGGGCTGGTCTACAAGGGCACCCTAGAACCGCCCAAGGGCGAGCTTCCCGACGACTGGGAACCGACCGAGATGACGCTGTTCAAGGCGACCGCGTTCGGCGACGACAGTGATCGTCCCGTGCGCAAGTCCGACGGCGGGCTCACCTATTTCGGCACCGACCTGGCCTACCACGCCCAGAAGGCCGAGACCGCCGACATATTGATCGACATCTGGGGCGCCGATCATGCCGGCACGGTCAAGCGGATCAAGGCGGCCGTGCAGGCGCTGACCGGCGGCAGGGTGGCGTTCGACGTCAAGCTCGTCCAGATGGTGCGCCTGCTGCGCGGCGGCGAACCGGTGAAGATGTCGAAGCGTTCAGGCAGCTTCGTCACGCTCGCCGATGTCGTGCGCGAGGTGGGCAAGGACGTGGTCCGCTTCACCATGCTGACCCGCAAGGCCGACGCGCAGATGGATTTCGACTTCGCCAAGGTGGTCGAGGCATCGAAGGACAATCCGGTCTTCTATGTCCAATATGCCCATGCGCGCGGCCGTTCGCTCCACCGCCGCGCGGCCGAGGCCGGGATAGACCTCACCCCCGCCGCCGACCTGCAGCTGCTCGACGGCGAGGAGCTGGCGCTGGTCAAGCTCGCCGCCCAGTTCCCGCGCATCGTCGAGGGCGCGGCGCAGGCGCATGAGCCGCACCGCATCGCCTTCTACCTTTATGACCTGGCCGCGCTGTTCCACGCGCTGTGGAACCGGGGCAATGATGATCCGTCTCGTCGCTTCCTGCTCACCGACAGGCCCGAAATGACACGCGCACGGCTGGCGCTCAGTGACGCGATCGGGCAGATTATCCGCAATGGTCTCGGCGTCATGGGCGTCGCCGCGGCGGAGGAGATGCAGTAATGACCGATTACTCGCGCGACAGGCTGGGCCCGGAGGACGAGGATCGTCTGCCGTGGCTCGAACCGGTCGAGGAAGAGTATGAGGAAGGCGGGGTCAGCACCGGCCGGCTGATCCTCTGGCTGACCATCGCCGTGGCGGTGATCGCGCTGATCATCGGCGGCTTCCTGTGGATGCGGAGCAGCGACAAGGCCGCCTCCGGCGATGGCGCGCTGATCAAGGCGCCCGACAGCTATTATAAGGAGCGCCCCGCCGAGCAGGCCGGCCCCACCGCCGACGACGAGATCGTCTACAGCGCGAGCAAGGGCAATGAGGTGGAGAGCGTGATCGACACCGGCAGCGCCGCCGAGACGCCGGTCAATGTCGACCGGCCGACGGCCGAGGCCGTGCCGCCCCCGACCGTTTCCGCGCCCAAGCCAGCACCCGCCGCCGCCAAGCCGACCGCGCCGGCGGCCAAGCCGACGGTAGAGCAGGCGCTGCCGAAACAGGCGGTGAAAACCGCGCCGGTGAAGCCCGCCGCGCCCGTGGCAGCTCCGGCGGAGCGCGAACCGGCCTCGGGCGGATCGATGGTCCAGCTCGGCGCCTTCTCCAGCCAGGCCAAGGCCAATGCGGCGTGGAAGAACCTGTCGGGCCGCTTCTCCTTCCTCAAGGACCTCACCCAGTCGGTCGTCCCGGTCCAGTCGGGCGACAAGACCCTCTACCGGCTGCGCGCGGGGGGCGGCAACGCGGGCGACATCTGCCGCCGGCTGCGCACCGCGGGCGAGAGCTGTTCGGTGATCGGATAACAATCTGAAGCGTCGCTCCGGCGGAGGCCGGAGCCGCGAGAGGCCTGTGAGCGCCCATTGCGTGGCGGCCCCGGCCTCCGCCGGGGCGACGTTCTTGTGACGGGGATTTTTCGATGACTCCTCTATTCCTCGGCCTCGCCGGAACCGAGCTCAGCGAGGCCGAGCGGGCCTTCTTCGGCTCCGTCGATCCCGCCGGCTTCATCCTGTTCAAGCGCAACGTCGCCGACCGGACCCAGCTGCGCGCGCTGACCGATGCCTTGCGCGCGCTGTCGGGCCGGGCCGACGTGCCGATCCTGATCGACCAGGAAGGCGGCCGCGTCGCCCGGATGCAACCGCCCGAATGGCCCGCCTTCCCGAAGGGTGAACTGTTCGACCGGCTCTATGACATCGCCGCCGTCACCGCGATCGAGGCCGCGCGCCACAATGCCGCGGCGATCGCGACGATGCTGGGCGAGGTCGGCATCAACGTGGACTGCCTGCCGCTGCTCGACGTCCGCCAGCCGGGCGCGCACGACATCATCGGCGACCGGGCGCTGGGATCGGAACCGCTGCGCGTGGCGGCGATGGGCCGGGCAGTGATCGAGGGCCTGCGCAGCGGCGGGGCGGTCGGCGTCGTCAAGCATGTGCCCGGCCATGGCCGGGCGATGGCCGACAGCCATGTCGAGCTGCCCGTCGTCACGGCCGATGCCGAGGCGCTGGAGACCGACCTGGCGCCATTCATCAGGCTGGCCGACGCGCCGATGGCGATGACCGCGCATGTCGTCTATCCCGCCTGGGATGCGGAGCAGTGCGCCAGCCTGTCGGCCAAGGTGATCGGCGACATCATTCGGGGCCGGATCGGTTTCGACGGGCTGCTGATGTCGGACGACCTGGGCATGCACGCGCTGAGCGGCGGCTTCGGCGAACGCGCGGCCGGCGTGCTGGCGGCGGGCTGCGACGTCGCCCTCCACTGCTCGGGCGACATGGCCGAAATGGAAGCGGTGGCCGGCGCGGTCGGACCGATCGGCGGGCAGGCGAAGCAGCGGCTCGACCGGGCGATGGCGACCGTGGCCGGTGCTCGACCGGCCGCGACGGTCGCGGAACTGATGGCCGAACGCGACGCGCTGATGGCGGTGCTGCCGGCATAAATATCCTCCCCGCCCGCAGGGCGGGGAGGGGGACCGCGCCGCAAGGCGTGGTGGAGGGGTTTTCCGACCGCAACACCGCCGCGGATTCCGATTTCGGGATTTACCCCTCCACCACGGCCTTCGGCCGTGGTCCCCCTCCCCATCGCGTCGCGATAGGGAGGATCGTCAGCCACCACATAAACGGGCCATCGCGGTAGCTTATCCACAACATCTTGTGGCCCAAGCATTTTCCGAATCACCAAATCCTGATCTACTTGCGCCATGTCAGGCGACGACGAGGAAGAGAATTTCGACCTGCCGCTCCACGAGCGTTCGGAGGATGTGCTGACGCTCGACCTTGACGGCTGGGAGGGCCCGCTCGACCTGCTGCTCAATCTCGCCCGCGCGCAGAAGGTCGACCTGGCGAAAATATCGATCCTGGCGCTGACCGAGCAATATATCGCCTTCATCGAACGGGCCCGGGCGCTCAAGCTGGAGATCGCCGCCGATTATCTGGTGATGGCGGCCTGGCTCGCCTATCTCAAATCCTGCCTGCTGCTGCCCAAGGACCCCGAGGTCGAGCCGAGCCCCGAGGAACTGGCGCTGCGGCTGCAGCTGCGACTCCAGCGGCTCGCCGCGATGCGCGAGGCGGGCGCCCGGCTGATGGGCCGCGACCGGCTTGGCCGCGATGTCTTCACGCGGGGCGCGCCCGAAGGATTGAAGGTGGTCCGCAAGGCGGCCTGGGATGCGACGCTCTACGACCTGATCTCCGCCTATGGCATGGTCCAGGCGCGCGGCGACGAGCCGGTCCACATCGTCCAGCGCCGCCCGGTGATGACGCTCGAACAGGCGATCGAGCGGGTGTCGCGGATGGTGGGTGCGATGATCGACTGGACCAGCCTGGAGGCCTTTCTGCCGAGCGAGGCGACCGGCGAGTTCCGCAAATCGGCGCTCGCCTCCAGCTTCGTCGCGGCGCTGGAGCTGGCCCGGCAGGGCAAGGTTTCGCTGATGCAGGAGGGCGCCTTCGCGCCGCTGATGCTGCGGGCGGCGGCGTGATCGAGGAACCGGACAATCTGCTCCGCGCGCTGGAGGCGGCGTTGTTCGCCGCCGAGGGACCGATGAGCCCCGCCGAGCTGATGACCGTGATCGGCGCCGACGGCCTGGGGGATGCCCTGCCCCGGCTCGCCGCGTCCTATGCCGGGCGCGGCATCGAACTGGTCGAACGCGGCGGCCGCTGGCATTTCCAGACCGCCGCCGACCTGGCCCATATCCTGCGCCGCACCCGCGAGGAGCCCCGCAAGCTGAGCCGGGCCGGCATCGAGACGCTGGCGATCATCGCCTATCATGAGCCGGTCAGCCGCGCCGAGATCGAGGCGATCCGGGGCGTGCAGATATCCAAGGGCACGCTGGACGTGCTGCTGGAAGCGGGATGGATCCGGCCGGCCGGCCGCCGGGAAGCCCCCGGCCGGCCGCTGCTCTATGCGACCACGAGCGCCTTCCTGACCCATTTCGGCCTTGGCAGCCGCCGCGATCTACCCGGCATAGCCGACCTCAAGGCCGCCGGCCTGCTCGATCCGGTCGATCTCGCCTTCGAACAGCTGCAGATGGAGCAGGGCGGCGGCGAGGAGGAAGCTGCGGACGCCGAGGATTGAACCCGGCCGGAGCGGGGACGCTCCTTCGGCGCCGCGCGCGACCGCAATCATCCCGTCACAATCGCGGCCCATGGCTCCGCCGCTTCCGACGCGCCCACCGCGACACGCTGGTCACGGCCATTGCGGTGGCGGGGGGTAGGCCCTAAATGGAGGCACTTCTAGGAGATTCCCCATGGGTGGTTTGAGCATCTGGCATTGGCTCGTCGTCGGCATCATCGTGCTGCTGCTGTTCGGCAAGGGACGCTTTTCCGACATGATGGGGGACGTCGCCAAGGGCATCAAGAGCTTCAAGAAGGGCATGACCGAGGAGGACGACTCCGCGCAGTCGGCCGCGTCGCGTCCCGCGCCGCGCCTGCAGCAGCAGCCGCCGCTCGACCCCAATCCCGACCAGCATCTGCAGCCGATGCAGGACGATCGGCCGAAGAGCTGATCCACAGGGACGATCGGGGCTGATCCCAGGCGATGCTCGACGTCGCGCCTACCGAATTGCTGCTTGTGGCCGTCGTCGCGCTCGTCGTGATCGGCCCGAAAGATCTGCCGCGCGCGATGCGCTTCGTCGGCCAGTGGATCGCCAAGGCGCGCGGCGTCGCCCGCCATTTCCGCTCGGGCCTGGATGAGGTGATCCGCCAGGCCGAGTTGGAGGAGATGGAGAAGAAGTGGGCGGCCGAGAATGAACGGATCATGCGCGAGCATCCGCCCCAGCCGCACCTGATCGAGGGTTCAGCCGACAGCGAAGGCGAGATGGTGCCGCTTGGCGGCCCGCCGCAATCGACCGACGCGCCGACGATCGCTGACGCCTATCAGGCTGCTGCCCGGACCGAGCCGGCCGCCGAGCCCGCAACCCCCGCCGCGCCCCAGGCGCCGGCCCAGGTCGACATGTTCGCCACCGACGATCCGCCCGTCGAGCCCAGGCGCAGCGGAGCCGATCCGCTGCCATGAGGGATATCGACGAGAGCCGCGCTCCGCTGCTCGAACATCTGCTGGAATTGCGCCGCCGCCTGCTGATGTCGTTGGTGGCGCTGGGCGTCTGCTTCGGCGTCTGCCTCTATTTCGCGCGCCCGATCTTCGCCTTCCTAGTCCAGCCCCTGCTGCGCGCGGGCCAGGGGAAGCTGATCTACACGCAGATCTTCGAAGCCTTCTTCGTGGAGATCAAGGTAGCCTTCTTCGCCGCGATGATGCTGGCCTTCCCGATCATCGCCAACCAGGTGTGGCAGTTCGTCGCGCCCGGCCTCTACCGCAACGAGAAACGCGCGCTGCTGCCGTTCATCCTCGCGACGCCGCTGCTGTTCCTGACCGGCGCGGCGCTGGCCTATTATGTCGCGATCCCGGTAGCGCTGCATTTCCTGCTCGGCTTCCAGGGTAATCTGGGTGGTGTCCAGCAGGAGGCGCTGCCGGCGGTGGGCAATTACCTGTCCTTCGTGATGCAGTTCCTGTTCGGCTTCGGCCTGTCCTTCCTGCTGCCGGTGCTGCTGATGCTGCTGGAGAGGGCCGGCATCGTCACCCGCAAGCAGCTGGTCGGCGCCCGGCGCTACGCGATCGTCGGGGCCTTCGCGATCGCGGCGGTGCTGACCCCGCCTGACGTGGGATCGCAGCTGCTGCTCGCGATCCCGCTGATCTTCCTCTACGAGCTCGCGCTGATCGGCATCTGGTTCACCGAGCGGGGCCGTAAAAGACAAGAACCCGAGACGGCCTGAACCGTCCCGGGTTTCCTTGCGGCCGGGCGACCGATAGATCGCCCGATCCTCTCCTGACTTATTTCGCGTCTTCGGCGGCGTTCGAGACGGCCTTGCCAGCCGAGGACACGTCCTTGCCTGCGCCCGACACCGTGTTGCAGGCCGACACGGCAAGCAGGGTGAGGCTGACGAAGGCGACGGCGATGGTGCGTTTGAACATGACAAAACCCTCTCTGCGATCTGAGGCTTCCCGGTGGGAAGCTGCGCCCGTCAATGCGTGATGCCTGGGCTTTGTTCCCCATGCGCAATGGATTCCGCAAGAAAGCGGCTGATATTTCAAAGGCTTGGATAAAAAAATTGGGCCCGGGCGCGTTTACGGGGGGGATAACGCGGCCGGGCCCTTTTTTGTGCGGATAGCGGGAGCGGGGGGGCAAAGCATCGCTATCCGAATTGCTGAACGGTCTGCCGTCCCCATGGTTCCACCGGTCGTGAAATTTTTTGGCCGCCCTGCATGTGGTGGAGTCAATCGAGCGTGGGGATGCGGATCCCGAAACGCCCGGTTTCGAGGTCCTGCGAGAGCGGAGCCCGGAACTGACGGGCGATTCCGGTGACAACCCGATCGAAGCGGGCGATGCCGGGATAGGCGTCGATCGCGGCGTCAGGCATGCCGACCGTCTCGATCCGCAGATCGGCACGGCCGGGCTCGTCGGCGGCCTCGAGCGAGATCAGCACCGAGCCCCGTGGATTGCAGTGCATCAGCAGCTCGACCACCTCGGTGATCAGGAAGGCCACCGGCACCGCGACGTCCTGCGTCACATAGGCGTCGATCATGTTGAGTGCGATCGGCATGCCGGTGGCGCTGGCCGGCGCCGACGCGCGCAGCGACGTGGCGAGTTCCCCCGCCAGCGCCCGCATCGCAACACCCCGATTCTCCTCCAGCTCTGCATAATGGTTGCGGTGGACGACGGCGAGCGCGTCGACCCGCCGCTGGATCGCGGCATAGGCGGCGGCAACCGGCCCCTCCGCGCCCCGGGCGTGCAGGTTGATCAGACTGGAGACGACCTGGAGGTTGTTCTTGACGCGATGATGAACCTCGCGGGTCAGCTTGGTCTGCCGCGCCAGGCCCTCCTCCAGTTCGCTGTCATGCTCATTGATTCGCGCCGCCGCGGCCGCGAAGCTGTCGGCGAGATCGCGTATCTCGTGGCTGGGCGTGGTCAAGCGCGGCAGGCGGAAGGCCGTCCGCCCCCCCTGCCAGCTGTCGATCGCCTGTTTGAGCTGGGCGAGCGGGAACAGCAGCAACCGGTTGACGATGAACCAGCCGGTCCAGGCCGCCGCCGCCCACATCAGGATCGGCAGCATCACCAGCAGCGCCGTCCGCGCCCGCGCGGGAGCCAGCCGATATTCGGCGACGAGCGCGATCCGTCCACCGGCCAACGGATGCGAAAGACGCAGCAGATCGGCATCGCCGGGCCGGCCATGTTCGAGCAGCACCAGCCGGGCGGGCCCCTGCTCCAGGGTCAGCCGCGCGAGAGGCAGGCCGCCATCGCCCCCGCCCGCGGGACGGATGGCATCGGCGGCGATATCGGCTTCGACCGTCAGGCTGCCGTCGGCCCGCTCGGCGGTCGTGCGGATCAGCCGACGCCGGACATCCAGCAAGACGCGCTCATGATGGGCATCGGCCGCGGTGAGCGGGGAGTTGGCGACGGCCAGGCGCCCGATTGGCGCCCCGTGCGACTGGCATAGCTTGCGGCCGAACGGATCGAACATCGCGACCGGAGGACGCCCTTCGGGACTGAGCCGGACCTGGCGGGCGATGACGTCGCAAAGATAGGCGGGATCACGCTGGCTGCTCGCCGCCGCGCGAACCGCGAACAGGCCGCGATCGATCACCGCCTGGGCCGTAGCGGCGTGCATCGCGGTCGCCGCCTCGGCGGCGGTCCGTCGCTCCGCCGAAGCGGAACGCGCCATGTCGAGCGACGTCAGCAGCGCGATGAAGCCAAGCGGGAGCAGGGCCGCCGACAGGATCAGCAGCATCTTGGTGCCAGTGGAAAGGCGGGCGAAGACGATCTTGACGGGACGCTTCATCCGCTGCCTTCACTCCTGCCCTGGGTCGGTCGCGCCCAAAGGCTGGCCTTGGCTGCGGGCATCGTCAATCCAGCTTGTTGAGCAGATCCAGGAATTCGGAGGGGACAGCTTCGTCGACCGTCTGCGCATAGACAGAGCGCAACGCCGAGCCCACGCTCGAATCGCGTGCGCTATCGGCCCGGCGTTTCCTGGCCGGTTTGGAGCCGGCTACATCGTTCGCCGGCGCCTTCGACTGTTCTTCCTTCGCCAACCGGCCCACGCCCCTGAGTTGCATTTCGTTGTCCAACTCTCCAAACGTAACGGCCCCACATGGACACCGCCCCTCTTGGATCGATCCGGCTGCGTACCATTTTACAAGCGTCCGTAAAATGCACGCATCGCGGATGAAACAAAAAACTCTTCCGTTGGTTCCATTATCGGAATGTCTCTTTTCGCACATTCGAATTTGGAAGCTGCGGACGGCTTCCGCGATATGGGTGGGGCTGCTATCTCCCGATCTCATGTGGCGGCGGACGACCGCGTCTATGAAGCCAGGGAGTGTTGATACCCATGTCGCTCGGCCAGAAACTTGCCCCCCACCTGCCCTTCCTGCGTCGCTACGCGCGCGCCCTTACCGGCAGCCAGAGCCACGGCGACAATTATGTCCGTGCCGCGCTTGAGGCGATCGTTGCGGCGCCGGACGGTTTTCCCCAGGATGTCGATGCCCGCGTCGGCCTGTACCGCACCTTCCAGGCAATCTGGAACTCCACCCATTATGACGAGATGGAAGGCACGGGCGGCGATGCCGATCGCGAGGCGATCGCCCAGGCCCGCCTTGCCGGCATCACCCCGCTGTCGCGCCAGGCGCTGCTGCTTACCGCGATGGAGGGCTTCACCGTCGCCGACACCGCCTATCTGATCGAGACCAGCCCCGAGGAGGTCGAGGCCCTGGTCGCCGACGCGATCGCCGAAATCGATCGCCAGACCCGCACCGACGTGCTGATCATCGAGGATGAGCCGATCATCGCCATGGATCTGGAGACGATCGTCCGCGATCTCGGCCACAGCGTCAGCGGCGTCGCCGTGACCCGTGACGAGGCCGTCGCCCAGGCGCATGCCCAGCGCCCCGGCCTCGTTCTCGCCGACATCCAGCTCGCCGACGACAGCTCGGGCATCGACGCGGTGAAGGATATATTGGCCGAATTCAGCGTGCCCGTCATCTTCATCACGGCCTTCCCGGAACGGCTGCTGACCGGTGAGCGGCCCGAGCCGACCTTCCTGATCACCAAGCCCTTCCAGCGTTCGACGGTAAAGGCCGCGATCAGCCAGGCGCTGTTCTTCAATGCCGCGACGATCGAGGCCTGAGCCGTTTCGTTACGCAGCCGGTTATGACGGAACCCGATCCGGTTCCTATTGTTGTATTGCTGGAACGGATGGCCCTGGCCGTCCCTCGAACAACGACGGGAATTGATCGTGCTGATGACCAAAAGACGGCCAATGGCACATTCTGGCAGCGGGACACCCCAGCACATGAACGATGATGATCGGGATGAGCCCGGCGCGGAGGCGCCGGTCGAACTCGTCGCGCTGTCGGACGACGAGTTCAAGGACGAGCTTGCGCGGGTGATCCCGCATCTCCGCGCGTTCGGCCGCTCGCTATCGGGAAACCGCGATCTTGCCGACGATCTGGTGCAGGAGACGCTGATGAAGGCCTGGGCGGCGCGCAAGCGTTTCCAGGCGGGCACCAATATGCGGGCCTGGACCTTCATCATCCTGCGCAACCTGTTCCTGTCGCAGATGCGCCGCGCCCGTTTCCGCGGCGAGTGGGACGAGCATACCGCCAACCGGCTGCTCGCCGCCCCGGCTTCCCAGGACCGGCACATCGAACTGGCCGACATGCAGCGCGCGCTGCTCCATCTGCCCCAGCCGCAGCGCGAGGCGCTGATTCTGGTGGGCGCGGGTGGTTTTGCCTATGAAGAGGCGGCCGAGATCTGCGGCTGCGCGGTCGGCACGATCAAGAGCCGTGTCGCCCGCGGCCGGGCGGCGCTGGAGCAATTGCTCGACCAGGGCCAGCTGCCTTCGCGTCGCGATCACAAGACCGATCCGTCGACCACGACGCTGCAGCAGATCATGGCCGACGTGGACATGCTCTCAAAAGAATGAAGTCGTAAATCCATCGCCCCGGCGAAGGCCGGGGCCGTAGGAGATGCCCGGGGCTACCCGGTCGCATAGGCTCTTACGGCCCCGGCCTTCGCCGGGGCGATGCCCGTTCAGGTGCGTTCAGCGATCCATCTTCTTGAGCAACCTGCTCATATCCTCGGGCAGCCCATAGCTGCCGGGATCGAAGGCCACCCGCAGCGCATTCCCGATCCCTTCATGGCGTTGCGGCGCATGCACGGTGCGCTGGGAGCGTGCTGACAGCTGGGAGTGAACGGGTTTATCCATACTAACATAACGCAATAGCTCGCCGCATGTTTCCCAATGTTGCACTCCCGTACGAATCGCTTATGCGAGGCGGCGATGACGGAGCGGGTCAACGAAAGAGCCTTTTCCAATGGCTTGCAGCGTATCCGCGAGCATTCGCCGTTTCTGGCGGGGCTTGCGGAGCGCCATCCGGACACGGTCGCCGCGGTCCGCGACTATGGGCTTTCCCGCGCGATCCGCGATGGTCTTGCCGCAGCTGTCGACGCGGACGTCGGCGTCATGCTGCGCCGCCAGCGGCAGATCGTTTCGCTGACGGTCGGGCTGGCGGATATCTGCGGGCTGGCACCGCTGGAGGAGGTGGTCGAGCATCTCTCCGCCTTCGCCGACCATGCGCTGGATGTCGCGATCCGGGCCGCGATCGGCGAACGCACCCCCGGTGAGGAGCCGCGCGGATTCGCGGCACTGGCGTTGGGCAAGCATGGCAGCCGGGAGCTCAACTATTCCTCGGACATCGACCCGATCCTGATCTTCGATCCCGATACCCTTCCGCATCGGCCGCGCGAGGAACCGGTCGAGGCGGCGGTCCGGATCGCCCGGCGCGTCGTCGAACTGCTCCAGACGCGCGACCAGAATGGCTATGTCTTCCGCGTGGACCTGCGCCTGCGCCCGTCGCCTGAGGTCTCCCCCCTCGCATTGCCGGTCGATGCGGCGCTGTCCTATTATGAATCGGCGGCGCTGCCGTGGGAGCGTGCGGCCTTCATCCGCGCCCGGGCTGCGGCCGGCGAGGTGGCGCTCGGCCAGCACTTCCTCGATTCGATCCGGCCTTTCATCTGGCGCCGTTCGCTCGATTTCGGTGCGGTGCAGGAAATCCGGCAGATATCCCGTCGCATCCGCGACCATTATGCGCAGGGGCAGCTGCTCGGCCCGGGCTATGACCTGAAGCGCGGCCGGGGCGGCATACGCGAGGTCGAATTCTACGCCCAGATCCACCAGCTCATCCATGGCGGACGCGAGCCCCAGCTGCGCACGCCCGCCACGCTCGACGCCCTGGCCGCGCTGGGCGAAGCCGGGCGGATCGAACCCGAGACCGCCGCCGGCCTGGCCGACGCCTATCGGCTGTATCGCACGATCGAACACCGCCTGCAGATGGTGGACGACCATCAGACGCATCGCCTGCCCAGGCAGCCGGAGGCGCTCGACAATGTCGCGCGGCTCCATGGGCTGGACGACGGCGCCGCGCTGGTGGCGCTGCTGCAGCCGCATATCGAGCGGGTCGGCGCGCTCTATGACGGGCTCGATCCCGAGGACGAGCAGCGGCTGCCGCAAAGCCCCGAGAAGCTGGAAGCCGCACTGGCAGGCGTGGGCTTCGCCGACCCGGCGGCCGCGCGCCAGCGGATCGAGGCGATGCGCGAGGGCAAGAGCCGGTCGCTGCGCACCCCCGTCGCCCAGGCCGCGCTGGAGGCAATGCTGCCGACGCTGGTGGCCGCGCTCGGCAAGGCGCCGTCGCCGCAGGACGCGCTCAACCGGTTCGAGGATCTGGTTACCGGGCTGCCGAGCGCGATCAACCTGTTCCGACTTCTCCAGGCCCGCCCGGCCCTGGCCCGCGCGTTGATCGACGTGCTGAGCCACGCGCCGACGCTCAGCCAGGCGCTCGGCCGCCGCCCGGCCCTGCTCGACGGGCTGATCGACGCCACCGCGCTCGCCCCGCCGCCGCCGCTGGAAACGCTGGTGGACGAATTCCAGGCCGGAGAACGCAGCGACAGCTATGAGCAACTGCTCGATGGCGTTCGCCAGCGGGTCGGCGAACGCCGCTTCGCGCTCGGCGTACAGCTGATCGAGGCGGTGTCCGATCCGATCGACGTGGCAAACGGCTATGCCCGCGTCGCCGAAGCGGCGCTCGATGTGCTGGCCCGTGCGACGGTCGCGGAGTTCGAGGAGAATCACGGCAGGATCCCCGGCGGCGAACTGATCGTCGTGGCACTCGGCCGGCTGGGCGGCGGGGCGCTGACCCACGCATCGGACCTCGACATCGTCTATCTGTTCACCGGCGACTTCATGGCCGAATCGGACGGCCGCAAGCCGCTCGGCGCCACTACCTATTTCAACCGGCTCGCCCAGCGCGTCTCGGGTGCCCTCTCGGTGCCCACCGCCGCCGGGCCGCTCTATGAAGTCGACACGCGGCTACGCCCATCGGGCACCCAAGGGCCGCTCTGCGTCTCGATCGACAGCTTCGCCCAATATCAGCGCGAACAGGCCTGGACCTGGGAGCATATGGCGCTGACCCGGGCGCGGACGATCTTCGGTTCGGCGGCGGCGCGCGGCGCGGTCGATGCGATCATCGCCGAGGTGCTGGGCCGCGAGCGCGACGATGCGGCGCTGACCGCCGACGTGGTCAAGATGCGCGGCGAGATCGCCAGGCACAAGCCGCCGTCGAGCCCGTTCGACGTCAAGCTGATCGCCGGTGGACTGGTCGATGCCGAATTCGCGGTTCACCTTCTCCAGCTCCGCCATCGTGCTGGATTCGATCCGCGCCTGCGCACCGCGATGCGGATGCTGGCCGACCAGGGTCTGATCGATCCGCAGCTTGTGCCGGCGCATGAGCTGATGACGCGGATGCTCGTCACCCTGCGACTCGTTTCGCCCGCTTCGGCCGAGCCGCCCGAAGCGTCGAAGCCGCTCGTCGCCCGGACCTGCGGGCAGGCCGACTGGGAGACGCTGGTTAAGGCATATGAAAGTGCGCGCGCGCTTGTCAGCAAGGAATGGAAGCGCGCCGCCGGCCTCGCCTGAGCCTCCGAAACGCCCGGATTTCCTGGGTCGTTCCGTTACGGCAAGGGTATGAAGGGAAAACAGGGTCACCGCCATTTTAACCAGTCTCACGCACCGAGGCTTAAAGGATCGGCTGCTAATCCAGCAGCATCAACTGTGTGTGTTGCGTAAGCGTGAGTAGATCGATGGCTGTATTCATCGAGGGGCGCCCCAGCGTATCGGGGCGCCCCCTATCTTCCGAGCGGAGACGCTCATGAGGCACGAACCCGATATCGGGTCGGCAAGCCTAGACCCGCGCCAGGACGCCGACCGCGGCCCCGGCCCGGCCCGGCTCCTCGCCGAGCTCGAACGCCGCTGCATGAACCTGAAGACGTCATCGGGCGGCGAAAGGATCGACACGCTGCTGACGCGGATCGACGAGTTCGCCGTCCTGGCATCGGACCTGATCGACGGCCTTCCCGCTCCCGCCACGATCGAAACGGCGATGCGCCGTGCCTTCGACGTCGCCCATGCCCGGCTGGAGGCGGCGTTCGCCGCCGCCGAGCAGGTGCTGCTTCCCCTGTCGCAGATGATGCTGACCGGCAAAGGCTTCGACAGCGCGGTGAGCGCGGCAGTCGAGCTGATGGCGATGCTCACCCCGATCCGCCACGATGCGCTGCGCCTCCATGACGGCCTGTCGCGCGAGTTGCGCGCGCTGCTCTATCCGGGCGTGTGCGATGCGATCGAGGTGCGGCTGGTGGACGCCGGCTTTGCCGATCCGATCCGCGCCGCCCGCCGCCTGCGCGAATGGCGCGAGGGCGGGCCAGCCACGCTGAAGCGCACGGCCGAACGGCGCGCGCTGGAGTCCGTGCTGCCGGGGCTGATCGATGCTCTCGAACGCTTCGAGGACCCCGACGGGACCCTTGCCGCGCTTGACGAGATCGTCTGCCGATTGCCGGCCGACGTCGACCTGTTCGGGCCGTTCGAGGCGCGGCCTTCGCTGATGGCTTCGCTGCTGGGGCTGCTCGGGCATGCGCCGAGCGTGTCGCGCCACCTGATCGCCCAGCCAGAGCTGATCCGCAGGCTGATCGACAGCAGCGCCTATGCGCCGCTGCCGCCACCCGGCGATCTCGATGCCGAGTTCAAATTGCTGCTGGGCGGCGGCGACCGCGCGGCGGGCCAGCTTCGCGTCGCCCAGGCGATCGACGCCTATCGTTTCGGGCTGGGCCTGCAGCTTGTCGAGGCGACCGCCGATGCGCTCGACATCGCCGTCTCCGGCTGCGACCTGGCCGAGGCCGGGCTGCGCGCGATGGCCGACGACGTGCTGGCGCGGATGAAGGAGAATCATGGCGAGGTGCCGGGTGCCGAACTCGTCATCCTGGCGCTGGGGCGGTTCGGCGGTCGCGCGCTCACCTGCCAGTCGGACCTCGACATCATCTATCTGTTCACCGGCGATTACCGGGCGCAGAGTGACGGCCGCAAGCCGCTGGATGCCAACGAATATTTCAGCCGGGTCGCGCAGCAGATCACCACCGCCCTGTCGACGGTGACGACGATGGGCCCGCTCTACGAGGTCGACACAAGGCTTCGCCCCTGGGGCGCCAAGGGAATGCTCGCCTGTTCGGCCGAGACGTTCGACCGTTATCACCAGGAGAATGCCTGGACCTGGGAGCATATGGCGCTGACCCGCGCGCGGCCGGTCTATGGATCGGAGGCTGCCCGCAAGGTGGTCAAAACGATCGTCGGACGGCGGCTGCGCCAGCAGCGCGACCCGTCTGCGCTGCTCGGCGACGCGGTGAAGATGCGCAGCGACATCGCAAGGCACAAGCCGGCGCGGGGGACGTTCGACGTCAAGCTGGTCAAGGGCGGGCTGGTCGATCTCGAGTTCGCGGTCCACGTCAACCAGCTCGGCCGGCATGTCGGCATCCATCCGCAACTGCGCAGCGCGATCCGCGCCCAAGCCAGCGCCGGGCTGATCGATCCGATGGTGATCGAGGCGCATGAGACGCTGAGCCGGATGCTGATCGTGCTCCGCCTGCTTTCGCCGCACAGCCAGGACCCCGCGCCCGAGCAGCGCGCCGTGATCGCCCAGGCCTGCGGCTTCGAGCAGTGGGACGCCTTGCAGGCCGCCTATGGCCAGGCCCGGATCGTGGTGCAGGAAAGCTGGGCTGCAGTCATCGCCGGACACAGTTTGCAGGAGAGTTGATCTTCAGAGCTTCCGCGAGGGCGGGAATCCATGGACGACGGCACGCTTGGACAATAAGCGTTCCAACCCTATGGGTTCCCGCTTTCGTGGGACAGAGGAGGACAGCGATGCTCAAGGAAGGCGATAAGGCCCCCGACGTGAAGCTGGAACTGCCTGACGGCAGCAGCACCAGCATCGCCGAACAGGCGGGAAAGATCGTCGTCCTCTATTTCTATCCGAAGGACGACACGCCCGGCTGCACCACCGAAGCCCAGAGCTTCACCGCGCTGGCCGACGAGTTCGCCGCGGCCGGCACCACGATCATCGGCGTGTCGAAGGACAATGCGGCCCGCCACAGGAAGTTCATCGACAAATATGGGCTGAAGGTCGCGCTAGCCTCGGACAATGATGGCGGCGTGTGCGAAGCCTATGGCACCTGGATCGAGAAAAGCCTCTATGGCCGCCAATATATGGGCATCGACCGAGCGACCTTCCTGATCGGCAAGGACGGCCGGATCGCGAAGATATGGCGCAAAGTGAAGGTCAAGGGCCATGCCGAGGCGGTGCTGGCGGCGGCGAAGGCGCTATAGAGTCCGATCAAAGCGGGTGGCGGGGTGGCCCCTGAAACAAGTTCAGGGTGACGTCCAAGCTATTGGTAACACGCGCCAAATGCGGCATGGCGGCGGACTATCTCGGCAGATGATCCTCGAAGGCCGCCACCACATCAGCATATAGCTTGCGCTTGAACGGTACGATCAGGTCGACCAGCTCGCGCGCCTCGACCCATTTCCAGGCCAGGAACTCGGGCTCGGCCGTCTCCAGATTCACGTCGGCGTCGGTGCCCAGGAAGCGGGCGACGAACCAGTGCTGGGACTGACCGCGATATTTGCCGCCCCAGACCTTGCCCATCAATTCGGGCGGCAGATCGTAGAGCAGTTCCTCGGGCGCCTTGGCGATGATCTCCACGAGGTGCGGCGGAATGCCGGTCTCCTCCTCCAGCTCGCGCAGCGCGCCGGCCTGCGGGTCCTCGCCCGGGTCTAGCCCGCCCTGCGGCATCTGCCAGGCGTCGATCGCATTGTCGATGCGCTGCGCCACGAACACCTTGTCCTCGGCATTGAGCAGCATGATCGCCGCCGCCGGGCGATAGGGAAGCGTCTTCTTCACGGCCGATATTCCTCGATCATCACCTTGAAGGCGGCGAGACAGCCGCGCAGATCCTCCTCCGAGGAGGGAATGGCACGGCGCAGCGTCAGCCAACCGTGGATATTGCCCTTCGCCTCGCGATAGACGACCGGCACGCCCGCCTCGATGCAGGCCATCGCGTAGGCACGCCCCTGGTCGAGCAGCGGATCGAGCGTCGCGGTCACCACCAGCGCGGGCGGCATGCCGCGCTGGTCGCCCAGCCGGGGCGAGGCACGCCAATGCTGGAAATCGGGGCCATAATGCTCGTTGAACCAGCGCAGCGTATCGAGGCTGAGCATATAGCCCTCGCCCAGCCGCTCGGTCGACGGATAGCGCTTGCGCAGGTCGACCGCCGGATAGAGCGGCCAGATCGCGATCACCGGAAGCGCCGCCGGGTGGTTGCGCAGGGCCATCGCGGTGACGATCGTCAGCGTGCCGCCCGCGCTGTCGCCGGCGATGGCGAGCGAATCGAATCGCCGGCCGAACAACACCCCCTGCTCCGCCACCCAGCGCGCCGCTTCCTCGCAATCATCGGGCGCCGCCGGCCAGCGATGCTCGGGCGCGAGCCGATAGTCGATCGACAGCAGCGGCAGATCGAGCCCGATCGCGATCTGCGCCGCCGCCGCGTCATAGATGTCGAGATCGCCGATCACGAAGCCGCCGCCATGGAAGAAGACCACCAGCGGCCCATCATCGCGCTGCGAACGCGCATCGTAGAAGCGCGCGGGAATGGTGCGGCCATCGTGCAAGGTGATGACCAGATCCTCCCGCGTCGCGATCGGCGGGCTTTCGACATCGGCGAACTGGCGCAGCCGCTGGGACATGGTGCGGGCAGTGGGGGGATCCACCTCATGCGTCCTGGGGCCGTCCCGCCCGTTGAGATCGTCGAGGAAGGCGCGGACGTCGGGGCGGACAAATTCCTGGTTCATGGCTTTCCATCGGCAAAAGCGGCTAGCGTGGCAAGATGCTGCATGTGGTCCACCATCCCCATTATGTCTCCCCCGCCAGCGTGGGGAGCCGCTTCAGCTTCGACAAATATGGGCTGGTGATGGCCGCGCTGTCGGAAAGCGGCGTCCGCCATGTGCTGCACCAGCCCGAGCCGATGCCGCGCCACTGGATAGAGGCGGTCCACGATCCCGACTATGTCGCCGAGGTCGCGGCCTCGGCGGTGCCGCCCGCCAAGGCGCGGCGGATCGGCTTCCCCATCACCGAGCGGGTGACGCGCCGCGCCTTCCTGGCCCCCGGCGGCACCTGGCTGGCGGCGAAGCTGGCGCTCGCCCATGGCTATGCCGCCAACAGCGCGGGCGGCAGCCACCATGCGCTGGCCGATACCGGCGCGGGCTATTGCGTGTTCAACGACCTGGCGATCGCGGCGAACCGGCTGCTCGCCGAAGGCGACGCGCGCCGGATCATGATCGTCGACCTCGACGTCCACCAGGGCGACGGCACCGCCGCGCTCACCGCCGGGCGCCCGGACATCTTCACCTTCTCGATCCACGCCGAAAGCAATTTCCCGGTGCGCAAGGCCCGATCCAGTTTCGACCTGGGGCTGGCCGACGGCGCCGATGACGCGGCCTATCTCACCGCCATGGCCGATCATCTGCCGCGGGCGATCGACGGCTTCGCGCCCGATCTGATCCTCTACCAGGCCGGCGTCGACCCGCACCGCGACGATCGGCTCGGCCGCCTCGCCCTCACCGACGAGGGGCTGCGGGACCGGGATCGCTTCGTGATGCACGCGGCACGGACGCGCGGCATCCCCCTCGCCAGTGCGCTGGGCGGCGGCTATGGCGACGACCGGATGGAGATCGCGCGACGGCACGTCCGGTCAGTGCTGGCGCTGCACGAGGCCTTTCAACAATTCGTCGCCCCGGCGGAGGCCGGGGCCGCAGGAGACTGACCATGCCCGGCCGTCACGAGGAGAATGGCGGCCCCGGCCTCCGCCGGGGCGACGACATGCGCGAGGACATCTCCGCCGCCTGCCGGGCGGTCCTCGACGAGCCCGAGCCGATCGCCAAGGTGAAGGCGGCGCGCCGGGCCGCGCGCGACTGGCGGGCGGGGCGGCTGGCGCACGGCTTCGCGGCGCCGATGCCCGACCGGCCGGCGCGCACCGGCCGCCCTCCCCTGCTGCCCCCGTCGCGCATGCCCAAGCGCGGGAAGGCGGGATCGGAGCGGGCGCGGATCGCGATGCTGCATGCGCTCGCGCATATCGAATATGTCGCGATCGACCTCGCCTTCGATCTGGCCGGTCGCTTCGGCGCGCATTTTCCGCCACGCTTCGTCGACGAATGGATTCAGGTCGGCGCCGAGGAGGCGATGCACTTCGCGCTGCTCGAACGGCGGCTGAATGCATATGGCGCACGCTATGGCGACCTGCCCGCGCATGACGGCTTGTGGGAGGCGGCGGAGGAGACGGCGGCCGATCCGCTGGCCCGGCTGGCGATCGTCCCGATGGTGCTGGAGGCACGGGGGCTGGATGTAACCCCTTCATTGATAAGCCGTTTCGAAGCAGCGGGTGACATGCGCTCGGGCCGCATCCTGCGCCGCATCGCCGAGGACGAGGTGGGCCATGTCGCGGCGGGCGTGGACTGGTTTCGATTCTCCTGTGCGGAAAGGCGAATCGATTGCGTGCAGACATGGCAATCGCTGGTCCGCCGTCACTTCCGGGGTATCGTTAAGCCTCCGTTCAACGACTCAGCGCGCGATAGGGCCGGTTTAACGAAAGACATGATGGCCGGGGTTGCCGCCCTCAGTGATCTTCCTCACACCCCTCTCTGTCGCGTGAGGGGGGGCAATTCCTGACGTCGGCGAAACAGGGTCTGGCCGGAAATCCCCGGTTGGTATCGGTTCCGGTCGCGGGGGAATTATGCGCCTTCTGGATGTTGTTGTTTCGGCCCTCTTCCGCACGCTCTCGATTTCTTCGATCCGCACCAAGGCGTTCGCCGCAGCGCTGCTGCTGACGGCGTCGGGCGCCCCTGCCCTGGCACAGGACGGCAATCTCTCTCCAAACGCCCAGGCAGCCGCACAGTTCCAGGCGATCTTCCAATCGTGGAAGAAGCTTGACGCGGTCCAGATCGGCAATAGCGGCGGCGCGATCTCCATCCCGTCGATCCAGCCGATCGCCAAATTCACCTTCACCAGCGCCTATGGCGTCCGCTCCGACCCGTTCCAGGGTTCGGCCGCGATGCATGCCGGCATCGATCTCGCCTCGCCCACCGGCACGCCGATCTATGCGACCGCCGATGGCGTGGTCGATCGCGCCGAATGGTTCGGCGGCTATGGCAACATGGTCGAGATCGAGCATGGCAAGGGCATCGCCACCCGCTACGGCCACATGTCGAAGATCGTCGCCCGCGACGGCCAGCGCGTGAAGCGCGGCGACCTGATCGGCTATGTGGGCTCGACCGGCCGCTCGACCGGCAGCCATCTTCATTACGAGGTCCGGATCGACGGCCGCGCCGTCAATCCCGTGCCCTTCCTGCAATCGGCCAACTATGTGATGGCCGCCAATGAGCAGGCCCAGGACGTCGCGCTCGGCGGCCCGGAAGACTAATCTTCACCAGATAGACGAAATAAAAGGGGAGGATGGGCCGCCGACGATTGTCGGCGGCCTTTTCTGTTCCTATTTTCAGGCCATGGATATCGACCTGACCCCCTCCGCCGCTGCCCGCGTCGCGAAGATCGCGGAAAAGACCGGCAAGCCGGCGATCCTCCGGCTGGCGATCGACGGCGGCGGCTGCGCCGGTTTCCAGTATAAATTCGAACTGGCCGACGCACCCGCCGAAGACGACATCATCGCGAGCCGCGACGGCGTCACCCTGGTGATCGACCCGATCAGCATCGATCTCGTCCGTGGCGGCTCGGTCGACTATGTCGAATCGCTCGGCGGCGCCGCCTTCCGCGTGACGAATCCCCAGGCGGCTTCGGGCTGCGGCTGCGGCACGAGCTTCTCGGTCTAGGAAGATCGGTCGTTCCGGCGAAGGCGGGACCTTTGCCGTAAAGGGCGGCCCGCGCTCACCACGCGTCATCCTCGCGGATGCGGGGGTCCATAATCCCCTGCACCAAGAGGTTCGAGCTTCAGAGGATATGGATTCCCGCCTGCGCGGGAATGACGGCTTTGAAGTGACGGATTATCCGGAGGTCCCGCGAAGCCGGGAACCCTTCGCCTTTGCGTCGCTGAAGAAAAATGAGATCCCGGCTTTCGCCGGGATGACGTTGGCCTTGCGCCACGCTATCCCCGCTCCCCATGAAGATCGCGACCTTCAACATCAACGGGATCAAGGCCCGTCTACCCCGCCTGATCGAATGGCTTGAACAGAAGGCGCCCGACGTCGCCTGCCTGCAGGAGATCAAGACCAGCGATGAGACCTTCCCGATCGCCGAGATCGAGGCGGCCGGCTATGGCGCGATCTGGCACGGGCAAAAGGGCTTCAACGGCGTGGCGATCCTCGCCAAGGGCGCCCAGCCGATCGAGCGGCGCAAGGGCCTGCCCGACGACCCCGATCCCACCCACAGCCGCTATATCGAGGCGGAGGTGGGCGGCGTGATCGTCGGATCGATCTATCTGCCCAACGGGAATCCGGTGCTGGGCCCCAAGTTCGACTATAAGCTGGCGTGGTTCGACAGGTTGATCGGCCATGCCGCCGATCTCTGGGCGAGCGAGCTGCCGGTGGTGCTGGCGGGGGATTACAACGTCATCCCCACCCCCTCGACCGACGACGTCTTCTCCGAACGGGCGATGGCCAGCGACGCGCTGACCCAGCCCGAGAGCCGCTCGGCCTTCCGCCGGTTGTGCAACGCCGGCTGGACCGATGCGGTGCGCACCGTCCATCCGCACGGGCCGGTCTACACCTTCTGGGACTATCAGGCAGGCGCCTGGCAGCGTGACGCCGGCTTCCGGATCGACCATCTCATGCTGAGCCCCGCCGCCGCCGACCGGCTTGCCGGCGCCGGGGTCGACAAGGACACGCGCGGGCTGGAGAAGGCCAGCGACCATGCCCCGACCTGGATCACGCTGAGGCCATAGCGCAACCCTCTGGCCCGCCCTTCCGTATCCATCGCATTGATCGATTTGGGAACGGGCGAATGGCTACCCAGGTTTCGCGCGGCCGCCCGCTGACCGCCGAGCGCAGGTTCTTCGCAGGCATGACGGTGGCGATGATCGCCTCGCAATTCCTGCGGATCGCGGTGTGGGACAATCCCGCCTGGCTGGCGTTCGCGCGGGCCGTGGGGCTGGTCGCCTGACCCCGATCTACCCGGCCCGATCCCGGCTTCAGGCGCCGCGATTCTTCGCGACGCTCTCGCTCATCCGGGCAAGTTGCTCGGGGGTCGCGGGGGGCTGCTTCGCCTTCCACTCGGAATAGGGCATGCCATAGACCGCCTCGCGGACGGTTTCCTTGTCATGTTCACCGGCGGCCGCCTCGCCCAGCCAGTCGGACAGGCAGTTGCGGCAGAAGCCGGCCAGCCCCATCAGATCGACATTCTGGGCGTCCTCCCGGTGCTGAAGATGGCGGACCAGCCGGCGGAACGCCGCCGCCGCATGCTTGTCGTCGATATCGTCGATCGTCATTGCATCTCTCCCTTATCGGTCGCGCCACGCCAGCAGCGACAGGCCGAACGCCACGAACAGCGCGCCGCTAGCCCTGCCGAACCGGCGCTGCCATTCGGCGCTGCGCAGGTAGCGGGCGAGCGTACGCCCGCCAGTCGCATAGGTCATGTACCATCCGGTCTCGATCACCACGAAGGTCGCCAGCAGGATGGCGAATTGCGGCGCCTTGGGCAGGGCCGGGCTGACGAACTGGGGGAAGAAGGCCGCGGCGAAGATCAGCGCCTTTGGGTTGCTGATACTGATCAGGAAGCCCTGGCGGAACAGCTCCGTGCCGGAACGGGCCCGGGGATCGAGGCCGTCGGCATCGATATCGAACGGCGCGCTGTCATCGCGCCAGGCCTTGATGCCGACCCAGATCAGATAGACCGCACCGATGACCTTGATCGCGGTGAGCAGCTGCGGCAGCGCCGAGAGCAGCGCGCTCATTCCCATCGCCGACAGGCCGAACAGACTGAGCAGCGCGATCATGCACCCCGCCATGGTGAAGGCCGCGCGGCGAAAGCCGTGGCGCATGCTCTGGGTCATCACGTGCAGCATGTTCGGCCCCGGCATCGCCGAGATCAGGAAGGTCGCACAGACGAAAATCCACCAGTTCTGGAGCGTCATTGTCCCACCGTCACCCCGGCGGAGGCCAGGATCCAGATACGCGGCATTGCGGTTCGTGCGTAGCGGCAATGGATGCCGAATCAAGTTCGGCATGCCGCGCCCGCGTCAGAGACGCTTCGAATAGATCCGGTAGGTCTTGTTGACCTTGCCGTTCACCGCTTCGGCGATCGAGGACATGCCCTGATTGTCTTCCAGGATCCAGCCGATCTCGCCACGGGTGGCGCCATAATGGGCGACCGAATCGCGGCGGATATATTCGATCATCATGAAGGCCAGCTGGCTCGCCAGCCTGGTCGCCTGAAGCTTCTTGACCACCCCCATCAGCGGCACGCGCATCGTCCGCACCTGCGGCTTGCGCAGCCGCCAGAGCAGCTTGGCCCAGTTGAACGGGAACAGCCGCCCATCGAGATCGGCCATCAGCTCGTTGAGATCGGGCAGGGTCATCATGAAGGCGACCGGCTCGCCCTCGACCTCGGCCACCCGGATCAGGTCCTCGAACACGATCGGCTTCAGCTTCTTGCCGGTATGGGCGATCTCGGACGCGGTGATCGGCACGAAGCCCCAATTGTCCGACCAGGCATCGTTGAGGATCGACAGGATCAGCGCGGCTTCCTCATCGAACCGGCTCTTGTCGACCTTGCGGATTCGGATGCGGGGATTGCGCTCGCCCGATGAGACGATGCGCTGGATCAGCGGCGGAAATTGCTGGGTGATATCGAGATCATAGGTCAGCAGATCCTTGATCCCGCCATAGCCCAGCGCTTCGATCCATGCCTGATAGGCCGGATTATGGTGGCCCATCATCACCGTGGGAGGATGATCGTGGCCCTCGACAAGCAGCCCCGGCTCTTCCCAGATCGAGCAGCTCACAGGCGCCATCACGCTGGTCATGCCACTGGCGCGCAGCCAGTCCTCGGCCCGGGCGATCAGCGCGGTCGCCACCTCCTGATCCACGGCTTCGAGCAGGCCCCAATTGCCGATACCGGGTCCGCCGCCCTGCTCGACCGGCATCGCCAGCCAGAGCTTGTCGATATGCGCGGAGATGCGGCCGACCAGCCTGCCGTCCCGCTCCGCAAGGAACAGCTGCTGGTCGGCATGTTCATAAAAGGGATTCTTGCCCGGCGTGATCAGTTCGAGCGCCTCCGTGCGAAGCGGCGGTATCCAGTTCGGATCGCCCGCGTTCAGCGTGTAGGCAAGCTCGACGAAGCGCTTCCGGTCCGCCGCGCCGGCGACAGGGCGGATCGTGACCGGCATCAGTGCGGGATGCGCTGGCTCGGATGGCCCATGGCGACGCCGCCGGACAGGCGCGCGACCCAGGGATAAAGCTCGGCCACCTCGGGCGTATAGCCCAGGTTGAACACGGTCTCGCTCTTCCTGTCCTTCTCGATCCGCTCGTAATAGGTGCCGAACAGGCGATCCCAGAAATAATTGGTGATGCCGAAATTGCCCCGCTCATCATGGAAATGATGGGCCATGTGGCGCGCCTTCATCTCCATCACCCATTTGCGCTTCGGCTTGTAGGCGAGGTGCTGGATGCAGTGGAAGAACTCATAGACGCAGGTGGTGATGAGCCCGGTCGCAAAGGCCGCCAGCGCCGCGCCGGTGCCGCCGATCGCATAGCCGATCGGCGCCGTCGCCAGCGCGATGGTCGGCAGGGTGGTGTGGAGCGCGCCGAACAGGATTTCGAGCCGGTTCGGGTCCTGGTGATGATCATAGTGGATGCGCTTCCAGGTCGCCGCCAGGAAGGGCACCTTGAACATCCAGCGGCTGTGCAGCACCCAGCGGTGCAGGCAGTACCAGACCAGCGGATAGACGAAGACCGACACGCCGATCGCGGCGAGGGTCGGCAGCAAGGGCGCCGGATAGCGGAAGAACAGACCGATCGCGATCGCGGCGCACAGCAGATAGCCGATGATCGCCGGATATTGGAAATAGGCGACCCACAGCTCGCGCAGGGTCATGCGGTCGAGATGATGTTCCTTCGTCCAGAAGGCGGGCTTGATGGCGGTCAGCTTCACTCAGAACCTCGAAAATAGGTCGACGGCACCCTGCACATGGGAAGCCACATATGGCCATGCGCTCTGGATTGGCAATGCGGCGCTTTTGCGACCGTCCGGCGACGAAACTCTATTCCTCGGTCCGGATCAGGACGGTCTCGCCGATCAGCAGGAACAGCAGGAAAGGCGCCCAGGCGGCGAGCATCGGCGGATATGCCCCGAGATTGCCCATCGCCAGTGCGAAATTATCCGCGACGAAATAGGCGAAGCCGAGCGCCATCCCGATCACCGCGCGAATGAAGAGATGGCCCGAACGGGCCAGGCCGAAGGCGGCCACCGCGGCCAGCAACGGCATCAGCACCGCCGACAGCGGCCCCGAAAGCTTGTGCCACAGCCCCGCCCGCAGCGGCCCCGTGGGACGGCCGGCCGCGTCGAGATCGGCGATCGCCGTGCGCAACTGGAGCAGCGACCGGGCGGCCGGCTCAACGCTGGCGAGGGTGAAGCGATCGGGGGTGACGCCCTTGGCGAAATCGAAGGCGGGGATCTTGCCTGTGACGCCCTTCGAAACGTCGAAGATCGTGGCATCGGCGATCCGCCAGCCGCCGGCCGCCTGGACGGCCTGACGCCCCTCGACGATCGCGATCAGCCGGCCGCCGTCGCGATCATAGATGGTGACGGTATCGAGCGCCGCCTTGCTGCCCCGTCCGCGCGCGGTGACGGCGTGGATAAGGTCGTCTCCATCGCGCACCCAGACATTGCCGACGATCCCGCGATCCCTGGGAATCGGCCCGTAATCGGCATCCTGCCAGGCGCTGAGCGTCGCGGTGGCCCGCGCCACCACCCGCTCGTTGAAGACGAAGGAGACGATCGCGACGCCGAGGCTGGCGACCACCAGCGGCGCAAGTATCTGGTGGGCCGAGATTCCGGCCGCCTTCATCGAGATGATCTCGCTGTTCTGGTTGAGCGTGACGAAGGTGATGAGGGTCGCGAGCAGTGCCGCGAACGGCAGGAAGCGCGCGATGATCTGCGGCGTCCGCAGCGTGACGTAGAGCCAGAGCTGGGCATCGCCATTGCCGGGATGGGCGAGGATGTCGCCCGATTCGCCCAGCAGGTCGAGCGCCATCAGCACGATGACCAGCGCCGCCAGCACCGCCGCGAAGCGGACCAGGAACATCCGCGCCATATAGAAGGTGATCGTCCGCGAGGCGAAGAAGGAGACGTTCATGGAGTTGAGCTTCATGCGGCCTCCTTGCGGCCGAGGCGGACCCAGCGGCCGACCGCCTTGAACGCCTTGTCGGCACCGCGCTCGAGCGCGCCGATCGGCTGGCCGCCGGGAACATGGGCGATGGTGCGGTACATCCACCAGACCAGGCCGGCGAAGGCGAGGAACGGTATCCACAGCGCCAGCAGCGGATCGATCCGTCCCAGCGCCGCGACCGAAGCGGCATATTCGTTGATCTTGTGCTGGGTGACGATCATCACGATCGACAGGAACACGCCCAGGGCCGAGGAACTTCGCTTGGGCGGAACGGCGAGCGCCAGCGCCAGCATCGGCAGCAGGAACATCGTCGCCACCTCGACCAGCCGGAAATGGAATTCGGCCCGAAACTGCGCCTTCTGCTTGGCCGAGGTGCCATCCTTGTGGGCGATCACCACCAGTTCGGGCATCGTCATTTCAAGGTCCTTGCCGCCGCGCTGGCGGAAGGCCTCCATCTTGGGAAGGTCGATCGGCAGGTCATGCCCCTCGAACTGCAGGACGCGCGGCTCCCTGTAATTGGGGGCGTCGTGGACGAGTACGCCTTTCTGCAGACGCAGGATGATCGTGTCGGGATCGTCGGTGGCAAGGAACTGGCCATGTTCGGCGGTGACGGCGAGGCTCTTGCCGTCCTTCGATTCGGTCATGACGAAGATGCCCGAAAGCTCTCGCCCACCCTCGCGGCTGCTTTCGACACGAATCGTCATCCGCTTGCCGAGCTTGGTAAATTCGCCGACCTTGATCGATGCGCCGAGCGCGCCCGAGCGCAGCTCGAAGCGCAGCCCTTCATAGGCGTAGCGCGAATAGGGCTGGATGAAGCCGACGATCGCCAGGTTGAGCGCCGCCAGCGCGATCGCATAATAATAGGGCACGCGCAGCAGCCGGCCATAGCTCATCCCCACCGCGCGGAACACGTCCAGCTCCGACGACAGCGCCAGCCTGCGAAAGGCGAGCAGGCAGCCGAGCATCAGCCCGATCGGGATGCCGAGCGACATATATTCGGGAATCAGATTGGCGAGCATCCGCCAGACGACGCTGACCGGGCCGCCTTCCGACACGACGAAATCGAACAGCCGCAACATCTTGTCGAGCGTCAGCAGCATCGCCGCGATCACGAGGGTCGCGAGCAGCGGCGTGGCGATCAGACTGGCGACGTAGCGGTCGGTAAGCGTGTCAAATCTCAACTTTTCGACGCCCCGTGACCATGTTCTGGCCGCAATCGCAGCCCAACTTCCGACTCATGGGGGCAGTGTGCCGGCCATGCGTCCGCGCACGGCTATAGCTTCCAGGAGTTATGAGGTCATGTCGAAACTTGTGGCTGTCATGGTTGGAGCGATGATCGCGGCGGGGCTCCCCGGCGCGGCGGGCGCCGCTATGCTCGGCCCGGACGCCGCGGTCTGCGAAGGCAGCGGCCCTGCCATGCTGGTCCGTGTCGAGGGCTTCAAGAAGCGCTCCGGCGTTCTGCGCGTCCAATCCTATGGCGGAAATCCCAATCGCTATTTCGACAAGGGCGCCTGGCTGAAGCGGATCGACGTGCCCGTGCCCGTTAGCGGATCCGTGGATGTCTGCGTCCCGGTGCCGGCCAACGGCACCTATGCGATCTCGGTGCGGCACGATGTCGATGCTTCGGGCAAGACCGGCATGAACGACGGCGGCGGCATGTCCGGCAATCCGCGGATGTCGCTGTTCGACGTGATGTTCAAGCGCAAGCCCGATCCGCGCAAGGTACAGGTCACAGTCCATGGCGTGACCCGCGTGCCGGTGACGCTCAACTATGTCCAGGGCGGCTCGTTCGGCCCGATCGCGATGGCGTCCCGCTGATGGCCGCCGTCGCGCTCCTCTCCAATCCGCGCTCGACCGGCAATCTGTCGATGCTGCCGCGGATGCGGAGCTTCTGCGCGGCGCAGAGCGACATCTTCCATTATGAAGTCGAGTCGGTCGAGCAGATCGGCGAGGCGCTCCGCACCATCGCCCGGGTGAACCCCAAGGTGCTGGTGGTGAACGGCGGCGACGGCACCGTGCAGGCGGCGCTGACCGAACTCTATCTGGGCGATCATTTCGATGGAGCACCGCCCCCGGTTGCGGTGCTGCCGAACGGCAAGACCAACCTGATCGCACTCGATCTGGGCGCGGTCGGCGATCCGATCGCCGCGCTGGAGCGGGTGATGGAGATCGCACGCTCCGACATCGAGGAGCATGTCGTGGTGCGCGAGCTGATCGCGCTGTCCGACGGCGACGGCGGCGCACGTCCCGTGCTCGGCATGTTCCTGGGCGGCGCGGGCCTCGCCGACACGATCCTCTATTGCCGCAACAAGATCTATCCACTCGGCCTGCCCAACGGGATCAGCCATTTCCTGACCGCCATCGCGGTGCTGGCAACCCTGATCCTCGGCATCCGCTCGGCCTTCCTGCCTCCGGCGGCGACGCCCATGAAAGTGTCGATGATGCGCCATGGCCAGTTTCAGGGCCGCTTCTCGCTGCTGATCGTCACCACCCTGCACAAGCTGCTGCTCGGCAGCAGCACGGCGGGCTCGGCCGCGGCGGGACCGCTGCAGATGATGGTGGTCGAACAGCGTCCGCTGCCGCTGCTGCGGGCGCTGCTGGCGGGTGTCTTTGGCCGGGTGGGTCGCGACGAGATGAAGGGCGTCCATTTCGGTCGTGGCGACGAGATCAAGATCGAGGGCGAACGCTCCAGCGTGATCCTCGATGGCGAGATTTTCCAGGCCGATGCGGGCAAGCCGATCATCCTCAAGACGACCCCACCGGTTCCGTTTCTCCGCCTCGCGGCCTGAGGGCTTTCTTTCGTCATGCTGAAACAAGTTCAGCATGACGGAATATTTTTCTAATCGGAGCCTGATGACCCTCGAGCAACTCGTCGCGGCGGAACTCGCCGAACCGGTCGACCCGCGCGTGTCTGCGATGGCGGCGGCGGTCGGGGCGAAATATGGCACGGCATCGCGCGCGGTGCTGTTCTACGGCTCCTGCCTGCGCGAGGCCAATCTCGACGGGCTGATGCTCGATTTCTACCTGATCGTCTCGGACTATCGGGCCGCCTATGGCAAGGGCTGGCTGGCCTTCGCCAACCGGCTGATCCCCCCCAATGTCTTCCCGTTCGAACATCACGGACTGGTCGCCAAATATGCGGTGCTGAGCGAGGCTGACTTCGCCCGGCTCGCCTCCTCGCGCACCCGCAATGTCTCGGTGTGGGCCCGCTTCGCCCAGCCGGCGCGCCTGGCCTGGGCGGCCGACGCGGCGGCGCGGTCAAACGCGGTCGCGGCGGTGAGTCTCGCGGCACCTGCGCTGCTGTCGGCGGCGCGGCCGATGCTGGCCGAGAGCCAGCCGGTCGAGCGTTTGTGGGGCGAGGCCTTCGCCCTCACCTATGCCGCCGAACTGCGCGCCGAACGCAGGACCCGCGCCGGATCGGTGGTCGATGCCGACCCCGAACGCTATCGCCGCTTCACCGCGCCCGTGCTCGCAGCCGCCGGGCTGGACGCGGCGATCGAGAACGACACCGTCCGCTTCCTCCGGCCGGCCGATCGCGGCGCGGGGCAGCGCGCCTGGGCCCGCCGCCGCCGCGAAGGCAAGGCGCTGACCCTCGCCCGGCTTGCCAAGGCGACCACCACCTATGCCGGCGGCATCGATTACCTTGCCTGGAAGATCAACCGCCACGCCGGCGCCGCGATCGAGATCAGGCCGTGGCAGCGCCGCTGGCCGATATTGGGGGCGATCAGCCTGCTGCCCCGGCTGCTGATGAAGGGGGCTGTGCGTTAAGAGCTAGGCATATCGAGGCGCTGCCAGCTTATGAAACTGGGTTTTGCCTGATCTGACGCATAGGCGACCAGCACGGACAGCATCTCGTCGAACGAGAAAAGACGTTCCGAAGACTTATCCCCCACGCCCACGCGCAGCGCCTGAAAATGTTGCATATGACCACCATCCCGCTTCTCGATGAAGAAGCGACCATCTTTAGCCATCGTCTGAATATATCGCTCGGGCGCGGAATGAAGGATTATGAAATCCCCCTCTCCCGCATCAAGCAAAGCCTGGTGGAGCCCACCTGGGGTGACCGGCCCTGCAACCTCCTCTCCGCCGACGCTGAGTTTTAACGTCGGCGAAATACGGACCGCAGCAACCGTGGAGAGTACCGATGAAGACTTCTCCGCCGTCACATCCTGCAAGAACCTGACGAGCGGCTCTCCCTGACGGCGATCCTTGTGAGCCATCCAAAAAATCAACGGAAATGACAACGACGCGACGATAAGCAGGGGCCAAAAACCGTCGCTGTTCGATGCTATTTTGAACATAATCCAAATCGTCGGCAGCAATATGAGTGCAGCCATCACTACACCGTTCAGGTCAGCCCCTGCGCGGCCACGAATGGTGCACCCCTTCTCGCTTTTGGAGACCCAACCAAAAAGCATCGGACCATGGTTGTCGAAGGCACTCAGCCAGAGACAAATGAGCGGTCCGGCAATCCAGCCCCTTGCTCCGTTTTTCGGATCGAACCACCGCTTGGTTCGGGATTGGATAGCAACCTTCGTTTCGGTCGGCGATTTCGAAGTGGCAATATGAAAGCTGAATCCGAAGGGCTGGAATGCCACGCTACGCCGCCTTTGACGTCGGCGCCGGCCCATGGCGGTCCATCGTCTGGGCGATGGCATTGCCCAGCGCCGCGATGGTGAAGGGCTTGCGCAGCACTTCATAGCCCGCGAAATCGTCGCTCTGGCCGGCTTCGCCGACATAGCCGGTGACGAACAGCACGGCGATGTGCGGGTGTTCGCGCGCCAGGGCGGCCACGAGTTCGGGGCCCGTCATGCCCGGCATCATCACGTCGGTGAGCACCAGATCGAAGTCCGCGCCCTCGGCCAGCATCGCCAGCGCATCCTCGCCCGAACCGCAGGCGCGGACGATATGGCCGAGTTCGGCAAGGCCGGCGCGGGTCGAGGCCTGGACGCGGGGATCGTCCTCCACCAGCAGTATCGAGAGCGGGCCGCCACGGGCCTTGGCGGCCTTGGACGGTTCGACGGCGCCCAGTTCCGACAGGCCGCCATGGTAACGCGGCAGGTAGAGCGAGATGGTGGTACCCTTGCCGACCTCGGATTCGACACGCACGTCGCCGCGCGACTGGCGGACGAAACCGAAAATCTGGCTGAGCCCGAGCCCGGTGCCCTTGCCGACCGGCTTGGTGGTGAAGAAGGGTTCGAAGGCCCGCGCCAGCACGGCCTTAGACATGCCGCAGCCCGTGTCCGTGACGCTGATCCGGACATAGTCCCCGGCGGCGAGATCGCCCGGGGCGCCCGCGGCGATCGTCTCGTCGGCCACCTGTATGTCGAGCCGGCCCGCACCATCCATCGCGTCGCGGGCGTTGACCGCAAGGTTAAGAATCGCGTTCTCCAGCTGATGCG
Organism: Rhizorhabdus dicambivorans; assembly: GCF_002355275.1. NCBI lineage: Bacteria > Pseudomonadati > Pseudomonadota > Alphaproteobacteria > Sphingomonadales > Rhizorhabdaceae > Rhizorhabdus > Rhizorhabdus dicambivorans. The sequence continues at coordinate 4,558,140 of NZ_CP023449.1, forward strand.
CGTCGGTCCAGATCGGCCACTGCGCGCGGGTGACATCGACATGGACTGCGATCCGCTCCCCGAGCGTGCGATCGAGCAGCAGGTCCATGCCCGTCACCAGCTTGGCGGGCTGGATCGCGGCCGGCAACAGGGGTTCGGCGCGCGCGAAGGACAGCAGGCGCCGGGTCAGCGCGGCGGCGCGATCGGCACCCTCCATCGCCCCGTCGAGATGAACCCCGGCCTCGGCCGGACGCTGCGCGATCTTGCGCCGGGCAAGGTCCAGCCCGCCGACGACGACCGCCAGCATATTATTGAAGTCGTGCGCGATGCCGCCGGTGAGCTGGCCGACCGCCTCCATCTTCTGGGCTTGGGCAAGCTGCGCCTCGGCGCGGACGCGGGTCTCGCTCTCCTCGCGGAGCCGTTCATTGGCTTCCTGCAGTTCGCGCGTGCGCTCGCTGACCGCAGCCTCCAGCTGCGCCGCCCGATCGGCCTCGGCCTCGGCAAGGTCCGAAGCGCGGGCGCGTTGGGCGGCCGCCGCAGCCGCCAGCCAGCCGAGCAGGATGGCGACACCCATCAGCCCGATGCCGAGCACCGACAGCAGGGTAGCGAAGCCATTGGCCCGCTCGGCCGAGAAGAAGGTCGCCTCCGAACGCTGGCCCAGCCGCTCGCGCTCGCTTGCCGCAATCGCCTCCAGCGTATTGGAGATGGCGGGCACATTGGCCGATTCGCCGGCCTTGTTGAACATGCCGATCGCGTACCAGCCCTTGCCGACATTGGCGAAGGAGGCCGCCGCCGCCAGCTCCTTCTCGCGCTCGGCGGCCAGGCCTTCCAGCCGGTCGACCCGCGCCATCTGGTCCGGCTGCCCCTCGACCAGCCTGTCGAGCTGGCGCAGCTGGCTCTTCGCGCGGCGCCACTCGTCATAATAGATCGTGCCGATCCGCCGATCGCTGCTGACGACATAGCGGCCAAGCGCTGCCTCCGCGCGCGCCAGCGAGGCGTCGAGCGACCGGGTCAGCACCATGATGTCGTAGCTATGCTGCTCACGCAGCAACGCCTCGTCGCGCGCGGTGTTAGCGCGCGCGACCATCGCGACCACGGCGATCAGCAGGCCAAGAGCGGTGAACGCCAGCAGGGCGGTCGCAATCGCCCGCCACGCGGCCGGAGACAGTTCCCGCTTCAAGGCCTCGGGAGAGAATGTCGCCATGAGCACTTTGTATCGCACCCGCAGCGACGGGCAAAGCTGCTAATGTAACGAAAGGGTTCGACTTTCAGGGAATGACCCCGGTCGCCCGGCCCGCGCTTTCGAACATGCCCAATATCTGCTCGACCTGTTCGTCGCTATGCTCGGCGCACAGCGAGCAGCGCAGCAGGAACATGCCGGTCGGGGTCGCCGGCGGCCTGGCGGTGTTCACATAGAGCCCGGCTTCGAGCAGGCCCTGCCAAAGCGCCACCGCCTGGGCCATGTCGGTCAGGATCACCGCGATGATCGCCGACTGGGCGGTTTCGGTGCCGAGCTTGTAGCCCATGTCGCGCAGCCCCTGGTGCAGGCGGCGCGAATTCTTCCACAGATGGGCGCGCTTGTCGCCCGCATGCATCAGCTTGCGGATCGACGTGGCCGCGGTCGCGACCACCGAGGGCGGCAGCGAGGCCGTGAACACATAGGGCCGGCAGACGAGGCGCAGCACCTCGAACTTGGGATGGTTCGAGACGCAGAAACCGCCGACCGTGCCGACCGACTTGGAGAAGGTGCCGACGACGAAATCGATGTCGTCGGAGACGCCGGCCTCCTCGAACACGCCACGGCCATGCTCGCCGAAGAAGCCCATGCCATGGGCCTCGTCGCACAGGATCATCGCGCCGTGCTTCTTCGCGACGGCGACCATCTCCTTGAGCGGGGCGATGTCGCCCATCATCGAATAGACGCCCTCGAGCACGACCAGCTTGCCCGCCTCTACCGGCAGGCGGCCGAGCCGCTTGTCCAGATCCTCGACGCTGTTGTGGCGGAACCGCACGACCTCGGCGTTGCCGAGCGAACAGCCGTCATAGATCGACGCATGGCTGTCGGCGTCGAGGATGATGTAGTCGCCCTTGCCGGCGATCGTGGAGATCATCCCGAGATTGGCCTGATAGCCGGTCGAGAAGACGATCGCGTGCTTCGTTCCGTAGAACTCCTTCAGCGCGTCCTCGCATTCCTTATGGCCCTGATAGGTGCCGTTGAGGACGCGGCTGCCGGTGGTGCCCGCGCCGAACTCGTCGAGCGCCCTCTTGCCCGCCGCGACGACGTCGGGATCGAAGGTCATGCCCATATAATTATAGGTGCCGAGCAGGATGGTCTTCCTGCCGTTGATCAGCGCCTCGGTGGGCGACAGCACCTTGTCCATGACGATGCCGTAGGGATCGCGCACGCCGGTCGCGAGCAGCGCCTCACGCTCATTGATCAGCCCGTCGAACTTGGAGAAGAGATCGGTCGTCACCGGGGCTCAGCTCCGCAGTTTGGCGACGGCGTCGACGAGCTGGCCGACAGTCTCGATCTCGGCCTGCATGTTCATCGTGATGATGATGTCGAACTCGTCCTCCACCGCGGCGACGAAGTCCATCACGGTCAGGCTGTCCCATTCGAGATCGCCGGCGAAGCTCGTCGTCTCCTTCAGGTCGACGCCCTTCTTGTTGAAGGGCTCGATCTGCTCGGCGACGCGGGTGAAGATGTCTTCTCTGCTGCTCATCTTGCGTCCTTAAAGCGATTTGGCGGCAGATGGAATCATCCGTCGGCTCGCAAATCGCGGGGAATGAAAAATCCGTGGCGTTGCGCTTGCCAAGCGATTGCGGCGGCTTCGCGGCAGCCGCGCGGCGGCGCTTGGCAGCGTGCTGCCCGCCGTGCATAAATATGACAGGGGGCAAGTCGGAATAGGGGGGAATGTGTCGGCCGATCCAGCCAATCCGAACGGACCGCGCGTCTATGCGCCCGATTTCGTCCACCTGCTGCGCACCACCCAGTCGATCCAGTATCAGCTCAGCCAGATGGCGGACCAGAAAGCCAATCTGCTGATGGGCACGACCTTCGTGATCTTCACCATCACCATCGGCCAGGCCAAGAGCGGCAATCCGCCGGTCGCGCTGCTGATCCTCGGCGCCGCCGCCTTCCTGTCGGCGCTGCTCGCGGTGATGGCGGTACTGCCGTCCACCAAGGCGGTGCCGCGTGCCGACGGGCCGGCCAACCTGCTGTTCTTCGGATCGTTCAGCCAGCTGAGCGAGGAGGAGTTCATCGCGCTGATGATGAAGACGGTGCAGACCCATGAGGGCGTGTTCGAGGCCTTCGCGCACGATATCTACCAGAATGGCCGGGTGCTCGCGCGCAAGAAGTACAAGCTGCTCGGCTATGCCTATAAGGTGCTGGTCTGCGGGCTGGTCGCCAGCTTCGTCGCCTTCGTGCTGCATTTCGCTATCGGGATCGGATAGCTTAAAGCCAGCCCTTGGCGCGATACCAGTCGGCCGTCGCCCTGAATCCATCGGCCGCCTTCACCTTCGGTTCCCAGATCGAAGCCGGCGGGCGGTGCTTCGCCACCCAGTCGGGATGGCAGAAATAGCGCACCCGATCCGGCGTCAGCTTGGCCTTCTCCCCGAGCCGCATCCGCTCGACCATCGCCGCGAGCCGGAGCAGGAAGCCGGGCATTGCGATCGTGAGGAGGCGGGGCCGCCCCACCGCCGCCCCGATCAGCTTGCCGAAATCGCGGTGCGAATAGCCTTCCGCCACGCTGTCGTCAGGCTCGTAGGTCTGGCCGATCGCGGCATCGGCCTCAATGAGGTCAAGCAGCAGCCGGGCGAGATCGCCCGCCTCGATCAGCGACAGCCTTCCCCTGGGCGGCAACGGCAGCAGCCCCTTGCCCTTGGCCACGCGGAACAGCTCCAGCATCTCGCGATCACCTTCGCCATAGATGGCGGGGGGCGGATGATCGTCCAGTCGAGCGGAGCGTCGCGCACCAGCCGCTCGGCACCCCATTTCGACCAGCCATAGTCGGAAAGATCGGGCTCGCGCGCGGACAGCGACGAGACATGGATGAAGCGCCGCACGCCAACCGATTCGGCCGCGGTCAGCATCGAGGCGGTGCCGGTGACGTTGGCTTCGACGAAGCCGGCCAGCGCCGGTGCGTTGATGCAGCCGGCGATATGGATCACCGCGTCGGCACCCTCGATCAAATCCGCCAGCAGCCGGTGATTTTCCAGCGTGCCCCTGACCCATTCGACATTGGGGCGCGGCAGTTGCGGGCTGCGCGCCAGCGCGCGTATCTGATGCCCCCGTGCCGCCGCCTCGCGCAGGACATGGCCGCCCAGGAAGCCCGTGCCCCCGGTGACCGCCAGGATCACAGCAGCACCATATGATCGCGATGGACCAGAGCCGACCGTGGCGCATAGCCGAGGATCACCTCCAGTGCGTCCGACCGTCGCCCGACGATGCGGGCGGCATCTTCGGCGTCATATTCGATCAGGCCGCGCGCGATGGCGTGCCCGTCTGGCCCGACGATGTCGACCACGTCGCCGCGCGCGAACCGCCCGTCGACCGAGACCGCTCCGGCCGCCAGCAGGCTGCGTCCCTGCCCCAGCGCGGTGGCGGCGCCGGCATCGACCGCGATCCGGCCGCGCACCGTCAGCCGGCCGGCCAGCCAGGCCTTGCGCGCCGTCCCCTGCTTCTCGCCGACGAAGACCGTGCCGACGCCATCGGCATCGAAGGCGGCCAGCGGATGATCGCGCTTGCCCGAGATGATGGCGAGATGCGCGCCCGATCGCTGCGCGATCCGGGCCGCCTCCAGCTTCGAGACCATCCCGCCCGATCCCATGCCCGATGCGGATCCGCCATCGGCCATCGCCCGGATGCGCGCATCGATACGGCGCACTTCGGGAACGAGCTTCGCCGCCGGATCGCGATGCGGATTGGCGGTGTAGAGGCCATCGATATCGGACAGCAGGATCACCCCCTGCGCCTCGGCGGCCTGGCCGATGCGCGCGGCCAGCCGGTCATTGTCGCCGAAGCGTATCTCCTCGGTCGCGACCGAATCATTCTCGTTGATCACGGGCACGACGCCGAGGCTGAGCAGCCGATCGAGCGTCGAGGCCGCGTTGAGATAGCGACGGCGATCCTCGAGATCGTCGAGCGTCACCAGCATCTGGGCTGCGGTCAGCCCGCGATCGTGGAGCAGTTCGGCCCAGCAGTGCGACAGCGCGATCTGCCCGGTGGCGGCGGCGGCCTGCGCATCCTCCAGGCTGGCCCGCCCGCCCTTGGGCAGGCCGAGCCGCCGCGCGCCCAGCGCGATCGCTCCCGAGGATACCACGGCGATCTTCTGCCCCGCCGCGTGCCGCGCGGCGAGATCAGCGACGACACCCTCCAGCCATTGGCGCCGCACCTTGCCGTCGGGATCGACGAGCAGCGCCGAGCCGATCTTGACGACCAGCCGGGGGCAATTGGCGGGGGCGAAGCGGTCAGCGGACATATCTATTCCGTCGCCCCGGCGGAGGCCGGGGCCGTCACGAAATGGTCGCGCCGTGGCCTTTTGCGGCCCCGGCCTCCGCCGGGGCGACGAACAATCGTCGTCAAATCGGCGACCACGGCTCGGCTTCCCCGTCGTCATTGGCCGCCACCGTCTCGGGCGCGGGGCCCAGTATCTCGATGATATGATCGAGCACCGCGGGCAGGCCCTCTCCGCTCGCGCCGGAAAGCAGCATCACCTCGGTCCCGCTCTTCTTCGCGAGCTTCTTCGCCAGCTTGTCGCGCGTCTTCGCGTCGATCGCGTCGATCTTGTTGAGCGCGATGACCTGGGGCTTGTCGGCCAGCCCTGCGCCATAGGCTTCCAGTTCGCCCTGGACGATCTCATAGGCGCCGACCGGATCGTCGCCGCTGGCGTCGACCAGATGGAGCAGCACTCGGCAGCGCTCGATATGGCCGAGGAAGCGATCGCCGATGCCCGCCCCTTCGGCCGCGCCCTCGATCAGGCCGGGGATGTCGGCGACCACGAATTCGCGATTCTTGTGGCTGGCGACGCCGAGCTGGGGACGGATCGTGGTGAAGGGATAGGCGCCGACCTTCGCCTTGGCGTTCGAGACCGCGTTGATGAAGGTCGACTTGCCGGCATTGGGCAGGCCCACCAGCCCGCAATCGGCGAGCAGCTTGAGCCGCAGCCACACCCACATCTCCTCGCCGGGCCAGCCCGTGCCGTGCTGGCGCGGGGCCCGGTTGGTCGAGGTCTTGTAGCTGGCATTGCCGCGCCCGCCGTCGCCGCCGCGCAGGAACACCTCGCGCTGGCCCGGCACAGTGAAGTCGGCCAGCACCGATTCCTTGTCTTCGGACAGGACCTGGGTACCCACCGGCACCTTGATCACAAGATCCTCGCCGCCCGCGCCCGTGCGGTTGGACCCAGCGCCGCCATGGCCGCGCTGGGCCTTGAAATGCTGGGTGTAGCGAAAGTCGATCAGCGTGTTGAGGCCGGGCACCGCCTCGAAGATGATGTCGCCGCCCTTGCCGCCATTGCCGCCGTCGGGTCCGCCATATTCGATGAACTTCTCACGCCGGAAGCTTACCGCTCCCGGTCCACCGCTGCCCGAGCGGACGAAGATCTTGGCCTGGTCAAGAAAATGCATCGCGGCCCTTTATACGAAATGGCGGCGAAAAGAACCCTCGCGCTCCGCGACGGGTTCGTCATCCCGACGAAAGTCGGGCCTCAGCCGCGCTTCACCAGCCGCGCATGATCCGGAGCTGATGCGCCAGGGTCGCCCGCGCAGTTTCGCGCGGCACTTCGAGCGCGGCCGCGATCGGGCCGCCGATCATGCCCTCGCCCAGCGCGGTCAGCACCAGCATCTGGGTGATCTGGCGCAGCGGCGCGCCGCGATATTCGCCGAGTTCCTCGACCAGATTGTGGACGGCGTCGAGGATCGGCGCGAGCCCTTCATGCTCGCCGGACAGGATCATCCACGACATCAGCGCCGCCATGCCCTGCTTTTCGAAGGCATCGAAAGTGATATCGACGATCTCGCGCATATCGCCTTCGGTCTGGCGTGCCTCGACCACCTTTTCGCTGATCTCCACGATGATCCGACCGGTCATCATCTCCGCCATCGCCCGGCGCAGTTCACCCGCCGACCCGAAATGATGAAGGATGTTGGCATGGGTGCGGTTGATCCGCTTGGCGACCGCCATCAGCGTGACCGCCTGCGGACCGTCATCGATCAGGATGCTGCGCGCGGCTTCCAGCGCGAGCTGGCGCATCTCGTCGGTGGACAGGCGCGGACGGGTATGCGGCATCGGTGGGCCCTGACGATCTCAAACAGGCGCGAAGCGGACGCCCCCAAGGCAGCGGAAGCGACGGCCCCACGCCGTGGCCGCCGCGAATAGCATCGCCGCCGCGACCGAACGCAAAGCAATTTCTGTGTCCGCTGCAAGCCGTGCTTTGCCTGTGTGATGTCGCTAAAACAGTGACTTAGAGTCAATTTGCAACAATGTAAGCTGATCGCTTGAAAGCTTATTGCGCGAAGCGGCGCACAACGCCGCCCAGACCACCGAATGATGGCCCGTGGCGGCGATGCGGTCAGGCAGCCATCGCATCCTCGCGATCATAGCCGGCCTTGGCGGGGAACCGCGTCCGTCCCTGCGCGAAGGCCGTGCGGACATAGTCGACGCAGGGTTCGAGCGACCCGCGCGCCGCGCAGCTTCGGGCACTGACCGTGCCGGTCGGTTCGAAACCGAGCTTTTCGAGCACATGCGCGGAGGCCCGGTTCTCGGCGAAGTGACCCGCGACGAGCCGGGGCAGACGCAGGCCCCGGTCGGCCAGGTCGACCACCGCGCGCCCGGCCTCGGTCGCGAAGCCGAGACCCCAATAGGGCCGCGCAATCCAGTAGCCGAGCTCGGCGCCATCCGCGTGCGGCTCGAGGCCGATGCCGCCGACCAGCCGGGGGGCGCCATGGGTACGCGCGAAGATCAGGAAATTGGGCAGCGGGCCGGGATCGGCCGCAAGGAAGGCTTCGGCATCCTCCAGCCGATAGGGCCAGGGGACGCGCGCAAGCCGGCCGGCGACGGCGAAATCGCCGATCGCGTCGGCCAGCGCCCGCGCATCTTCCATCCAGCCGGGGCGCAGCAGCAGCCGCGGGGTACGAGCGAACATAATCTGAGAACTCCCTCTCCGCCGCCCCGAAAACGCCTTTGAACTTAAAAGGTTACAGGGCAGCGACAATTTTTTGAGGGAGACACGAAAAAGGGAGGGGGTGCGACCCTCTCCCTCATCGATCCGGCGTGCCGGACCTTCGGGTCGCCCTCTGGACGACCCGAAAAACGGTTCGTCCGATTTACTCGGCGGCTTCCGCCATAGCGTCGACCGAGACATATTTCCGGCCGAGCTTGCCGCTGTGGAAAGCGACGCGGCCCTCGGCCAGCGCGAACAGCGTGTGATCCTTGCCGATGCCGACATTGCGGCCCGGATAGACCTTGGTGCCGCGCTGGCGGACGATGATGTTGCCGCCGACGACGGTCTCGCCGCCGAACTTCTTCACACCAAGGCGGCGGCCAGCCGAATCGCGACCATTGCGCGAAGAGCCGCCTGCTTTCTTATGTGCCATCTCAAACTACTCCCTGGGCTCTTCGGATCAGGCTTCGGCGGCCGCAGGCGCTTCCGCCTTGGCCTTGGCCGGTGCCTTCTTCGCCTTGGCTTCGCCGCCGATCGACAGGATCTTCAGGATCGTGTGCTGCTGGCGATGGCCGTTGCGACGGCGATAATTGTGGCGGCGGCGCTTCTTGAAGACGATGACCTTCTCGCCCTTCGCCTGGGCGATGATCTCGGCAGAAACGCTCAGGCCCTTGACGTCCTTGAGGTCCGCGCCCTCGCCGGCCAGCAGGACATCGTCCAGCGACACGGTCGAACCCGCGTCACCCGCGATCTTCTCGACGACGATCTTGTCTCCTGCGGCAACGCGATACTGCTTGCCGCCCGTGCGCACGATAGCGAACATGGCCCTCATCACTTCTTCAAATCTGTTAGCGCAAAGGCAATGGCTCGCGGCCATCCACCCCGCACGGGAAGGGGCTCGCTATAGGGGGAGTCGCCGAAAGTCAACCATTATGGCCAGACCAGCCGCCCAAAATGATCAGGGGCGGCCGAAGCGGGTCCGCCTCAGTGCCTGTGTTCGCGGCGCAGGCGGTAGCGCCCGTCGGCATAGCTGTCGAACAGGCCATCGATCGCCGGATGGTCGATCATCTCGTCGCTGTCGTCCCGCACCAGATTCTGCTGGCTGACATAGGCGATGTAGCTGCTATCGCTGTTCTCAGCGAAGAGGTGATAGAAGGGCTGCTCCTTGGAAGGGCGGATATCCTCCGGAATCGCCTCATACCATTCGTCGGTGTTGGCGAAGACCGGGTCCACATCGAACACGACCCCGCGAAACTCGAACAGCCGGTGACGCACCACATCGCCGATCGCGAAGCGGGCGTGGGCGACGGGCGGGGAGATGATTCCCTGGTGCGGAGCGCCGATGACCGGCGGAATGGAAACGCTCTTTTCAATCACAGGGCTAATGTAGGGAAGTCTCATCGACATGCAAGCTGGCGCTTGGCAAGCGCGAATCCTTCCGCTAAGGCCCGCCCCCTATCGACTGGCAGGCGGCTCCACGGCCCCCTGCTTGCTCCTCTGCGGAGAGGTGCCGGAGTGGTCGATCGGGGCGGTCTCGAAAACCGTTGTGCCCGCAAGGGTACCGTGGGTTCGAATCCCACCCTCTCCGCCACCCTACGCTCCCTAGCGGGAGCTTCGGGTGGCAGGCCACCTTGGAATGAAACGAGGTCGGTCTGCCATCCATCATCCCGTTCCGCGATAACGCTTCCAGAGCTCCGTCATGCCTAGCCTGATGCTGCAGGGGACCGGCTCCGATGTCGGCAAGTCGGTGCTGGTGGCGGGGCTTTGCCGCGCCTTCGCGAATCGGGGACTCGTCGTCCGGCCGTTCAAGCCTCAGAACATGTCGAACAACGCGGCGGTGACGATTGACGGCGGCGAGATTGGGCGCGCCCAGGCGTTGCAGGCGATCGCCTGCCGGGCCGAACCGCATAGCGACATGAACCCGGTGCTGCTGAAACCACAGGCGGACATGACATCGCAGCTGATCGTCCACGGCCGGGTGCGCGGCACGCTGGGCAGCGCCGATTTCATCGAGGGGCGCCGTCCGCTGCTCCCGGAGGTGCTGGAGAGCCACAAGCGGCTGGCGGGACAGTGCGACATCGTCGTCGTCGAGGGCGCGGGATCGCCGGCGGAGATCAACCTGCGCAGCGGCGACATCGCCAATATGGGATTCGCGCGCGCGGCGGGGGTGCCGGTGGTCCTGGTCGGCGATATCGATCGCGGCGGCGTGATCGCGGCGGTGGTCGGCACCCGCAATGTGATCGACCCGGCCGACGCGGCGATGATCCGCGGCTTCATCATCAACAAATTCCGCGGCGACCCCACATTGTTCGAGGACGGCTATCGCGCGATCGAACGGCTGTCAGGCTGGCGCGGCTTCGGCGTGGTGCCCTGGCTGCCAGCCGTCGCCCGGCTGCCGAGCGAGGATGCGGTGATCCTTGAACGGGCTTCGGCCCGCGATGCCGGCCGGCTGCTGGTCGCCTGCCCGATCCTGCCGCGCATCTCCAATTTCGATGATCTCGATCCGCTGAAGCTGGAGCCCGGCGTCGAACTGGCGATGATCCCGCCGGGGCGGCCGATCCCCCCCGAGGCCCGGCTGGTGGTGCTGCCCGGTTCCAAGGCGACGATCGCGGATCTCGCCGCGCTGCGGGCGGAGGGCTGGGACATCGATATCCTGGCGCATCACCGCCGGGGCGGCGCGATCCTGGGGCTTTGCGGCGGCTATCAGATGCTCGGGCGGCAGATCAGCGATCCGGACGGGATCGAGGGGCCGGCGGGCAGCGCCGAGGGGCTGGGGCTGCTCGACGTCGAGACCCGGCTGTCGCCGGCCAAGACGCTGCGCCGGGTCCGGGGCATGGCGATGGGCGCGGCCTTCGACGGCTATGAGATGCATATGGGCGAGACGGCAGGGCCCGATACCGCCCGGCCCTTCGCCCGCTTCGACGACGGGCGCGGCGACGGCGCGGTCGATGCGCGGGGGCTGGTGATGGGCAGCTATGTCCATGGCCTGTTTGCAGCGCCCGGCCTGCGCGGCGCGCTGCTCGCCCGGCTTGGCGCGGTCTCGGCGGGCCGGGACCATCATGCCGATGTCGATGCCGCGCTCGATTCGATCGCCGGCTCGCTCGAACGCCATCTCGATATTCCGGCGCTGCTCGAACTGGCATCCACCTCCGCCTGATTGCCGTGGGGGCCCTTCCCTCCCTATAGCGGGGCGATGGACAGCGCGCCGGAACAGGGGGCGGCAGGCGCCCGGCCCGCATCGATCGCGCGAATCTGCGCCTGGACCGCTATCGGCGCGACCCTGGCGCTCGCCTTGGTGTTCCGCGTGATCGGGCTCGGCCACCTGCCGGGCATCAACGGCGACGAGGCCTGGTATGGCGTTCTGGCCGAGAAGATCGCCGCCGGCGCCTCGGCGTCATGGCGGACCCCCACCGGCAATCTGCCCGGGCCTTTCCAGCTGGGGCTGCTGCTGCTGCTCCAGCCCTTCTTCGATCCAGACTTCGCGCTGCTGCGCCTGCCCAGCCTGCTGTCTTCGATCGCCGCCATGGGGCTGGGTTGGTGGATCGTCCGCCACTTCTTCGGCGCGGGGGCGGGGCTGATCGCCCTGCTGCTGCTGGCGACGATGCCAGTGACGATCGCCTATGCGCGCTTCGGCTGGGACCCGAGCCATGTGCCGCTGATCGGTCTGGCCGCCGCCGGATGCGCGCTGGCGAACCGGCCGCTGCTCTGTGCGATCGCCTTCGCCATCGCCCTGGTGACGCATGCCACCAGCATATTCATCGCGCCCTTCCTGACCCTGGCCCTGCTGGGCGCGGCACGCGAACAGGAGGGCTGGCGGCCCGCACTTCGGCACGCCGGGCTGTTCTCGCTGCTTCTGATCCTCGCGCTCGCGGTGATGACGGTGACGATCTCGGGCGGGAACGCCTCGGTCCAGCCGGCGGCCATCGCGGAGCGGCTGGCCGATCCGCGGCAGTGGATCGCCTTCCTTATGCTCTACGGGCGGCTGCTGTCGGGTGATACCGTCTATATGTTCGTCGCCGGCACCGGCTTCGGTGCGCTGCGCCCCCTGGTCGACGTGACGACCATGGTTCTGCTGTGCGGGCTGACGGCGCTGGGGCTGCGATCGCTGAGCCGGCGGGGCTTCGGGCGCGAGGCGGGTGTGGTGGCCGGCTGGCTGGCGACGCTGCTCGGTTTCTTCCTGGTGGCCGGCAATGGCGCGATCATGCCCCATTTCGAGCGCTATGCGATGTGCCTGATCGCGCCCAGCACCCTCGCCCTAGCGGTGCTGGCGCGGGAGATCGGGGGGCGGCGCGAACGGCTCACCTTCCCGGTGGCCGCTACCGCATTGATCGCGGCGCTGCTGCTTGCCGGTTTCTGGCAGCATTATATCCGCGCGCTGGAAATGAGCGGCAGCCTATCCCATCGCGCCTTCCAGACCGGGCCGGTCGAACCCAAACAGGAGGCGTTCGACGCCATCCTGGCCGAAAGCGGCGGACGCCCAACGGGGGTGATGGCAGAGGACTGGTGGCTCGCCTGGCCGATCGCCTATCTCGCGGCGGGGCACGCGATCGACGTCACCGACGTCTCGACGCTGCCGCCAGGCCCGGTCGTGCCCGGCCGGCTGTGGCTGACATTCGCGGGCAGCGAGCTCGACCGCCGGCTGGCGGCAACGCCCGGCACGGTGCTGCGCCAGACCATCGCCGGCACGGGACGGCCGGCGCTGCTTCACCTCTGGCGGTCCGCGCGCTCCAGCCACTCGCCCATGCGCGCGACGAACCAGTCTGGCGAGAGCGCCTCCGCCAGGCGCGCCTGAGCGCGGCGGACGATCGCCATCCGGGCGCCCTCATCGGCAAGGAAGGGCGCGCAGGCCGCTTCGAGATCCGCATAGTCCCAGCGTACCGGCACATAGGTCTCGCCCGGCACGAACAGATCGGGCGCGGTGCGGATATGGGACATGTCCGGCTTGACCAGCAGGCAGCCTGCCATGATCGCCTCGAAATCGCGCCAGCATATCTCGCCATAGCCGAACGGGCTGACGCAGATTTTCGCCGAGCGCAATTCGCGGTCATAATCGGCCTGCGGCACCCGTTCGCGCGGCACCGCCACCGCCCAGTCCCGCGGCAGAGATTCGAGCGCCGCGACGGCGGGCGCGCGCAAGTCAAGCAGCCATTTGTCGGGCGCCACATAGGCGCGACCGCAGATATCGATCGTGCGCGGCGCGTCGGCGGGCCAGACCGTCAGCCCGGCGATCCGGTCGTCGAGCGCGACGTTCCAGCCGAGGTGGAGCGCCCCCAGCCGCGCCGGATCGATCCCACCCGAGGCCGGGATGATGTCGTCGGCAAAGGAGCGGCCGGCGCTCCGCGCGGCATGGTCGGTGAGATTGCTCTTGCCGATGAAGCGCCGGGCATAGTCGGCCGGATCGGCGAAGACATGCTTCTTCACATAGAGATCGCACAGATCGAGCAGCGCCGGCCAGAGGATCGCGCTGTCGTCGTCGCCATCGAAATAGACCAGCCGTGGCCCCCGGCCCGCCCAGCGCCTGGCCGTCGACGCCACGGCTTCGGCGGACCGGCGGAAGGAGATTTTGAGGCCGACGAGATCATAGTGCGACAGGGACGACGGGATCGGGCCATCGAGCGGCAACCAGTCGATGGCAAGGCCGAGGTCGCGGCGCAGCCGGGTGCGATGCCGCCAGATCGGCGCGAATTGCTGCTCGCTGGTATATTCGCGCCCGTCGCTGACCAGCAGCATCCGCCGGGCGGACGGGCGCAGCCCCACCGCCAGCGCGGCACGCCAGCCGCCGATCGCCCGACGAAGCCGTTGCCTCACCGGCCCGCCGCCCGGCGATAGGTGGCAAGCGCCTGCGCCACCACCTGATCCATATTATAATAGCGATAGGTGGCGAGCCGGCCGACGAAGATCACGTCGGGCCGGGCATCGGCCATCGCCTCGTAAAGCTTGTATCGTGCCTGGTTCTCGGGCGTGGGGACCGGATAATAGGGATCGCCCTCGGCGCTGGGATATTCGTAGCTGATCGAGGTGCGGGGGGCCTGCTGGCCGGTCAGCCATTTATATTCGGTGATGCGGGTATGGGGCACCGCCTCGTCGGGATAGTTGATCACCGCCGCCGGCTGGAAACGCTCGACGTCATGGGTCTCGTGATGGAAGCGCAGCGATCGATAGGGCAGCGGGCCGTGGGCGTGCCCGAAATATTCGTCGATCGGCCCGGTCCAGACGAGCCGGTCGAACGCGACCGCCCCCCGCGCCTCGGCGAAATCGATGCCGGTCAGCACCGTGATCCGCGGATGATCGAGGATGCGCTCGAACATCGCGGTGTAGCCCTCCGCCGGCATCGCCTGGAAACGATCGGTGAAATAGCGATCGTCGGTATCGGTGCGCACCGGCAACCGCCCGGCGACCGAGCGGTCGAGCCGGGAGGGATCGAGCCCCCACTGCTTGGCGGTATAGCCGCGGAAGAAGCGTTCATAGAGATCACGCCCCACCCGCGCGACGACGATATCCTCCGACGTCCGGATCGGATCGACCGGCTCGGCCCGCTCGGCGAGGAAGGCCTCCACGGCCGCATTATCCTCCAGCCCGGCATCATAGAGCCGGTTGAGCGTGGTCCGGTTGATCGGGATCGGCACCCGCAGGCCGCCGCCCAGATCGGCGAGGACGCGATGCTCATAGGGGCGCCAGCCGGTGAAGCGCGACAGATAGTCCACCACCTCCTGCGCGTTGCTGTGGAAGATGTGGGGGCCGTAGCGATGGACCAGTATGCCGGCCGCATCGCGTTCGTCATGGGCATTGCCGCCGACATGCGGGCGCCGGTCGATGACGAGCACCTCCAGACCCGCATCGGCGGCGAAACGCTCGGCCATAACCGCACCCGCGAAGCCCGCACCGACAACGAGCACATCGAAGCGCCGGCCCGCCAGTTCGGCGGGGCCGCCCATGCTTCTCACCGCGCCCGGCTCCGCTTCCACAGCGCAAGGCCGTAGATGATTAGCGCGACCGCGGCGAACAGGAACCATTGCACCGCATAGCTGCGGTGATTGTTGGGGATGGTTTCGATCGATGGGGCCACACTCGGCGAAAGGCCAGGCGCGCCGCCCTCCAGCACGATCAGCAGCGGCACCGCCCCGGGCGCGCCGCCCAGCACGCGCTTCGCCAGCACCTCGTCCGGAATGAGCAGCCCATCACCCTCGATCCGCTGGCCGATCGCGGGAAGCGCGGGTTTCACGCCGGGCGGGCTCCAGCCGAGATCGGCCATGATCCGCCGCCCGTCGATGAGGGTGCAGCCCAGGATGTTGCGGAAGCCGGGCTGTTCGCCGCGGCCGAAGCCGCCGACCTGGACCGGAGCCCCGGAAATGCGGCAGAGGATGTGGGCCCGGCGAAAAGCGGCGCGTTCGATCGGCAGGTCCGCCGGCAGGCCGTAGAGCGCCGGCTCATGCCGGGCCGCGCGATAGCTGGCGAGCAGCCCTTCCTTCCATTCGGCGCGGCGCAGCTGCCAGAGGCCGAGCGCGATCATCGCCGCGACGGCAAGGCCGACGACCAGCGTGGCCAGGATGGGCAAGCGGCGCATCAGTCGCGCTTCACGATGCGCCCTTCGCGGGCGGCATTCTTATATTCTAGGGCGAGCAGCAGCCCCTTGGCCACGCGCAGCAGCCCGACGGTGAGGATGAGGGTGAGCGGGACCCACAGCAGCAGGTGGACGAGCAGCGGCGGCGACCATTTCAGCTCGACCAGGATGGCAAGCAGGCTGACCAGCCCGCCGACGATCAGGATCAGGAAGGCGGCGGCACCGTCGCCCACATTGAAGCTGCGGTAATCAAGCCCGCATCCCCCGCAACGATCGGCAAAGCGCAGGAGGCCGGCGAACAGACCCGGCGCCCCGCAGCGCGGGCACAGGCCACGCAGGGCCGCATCGAGTGGCGGGGGGCGGTCGGGTCAGCCATGGCTTCGATGATGCCCTTTAAAAGAAAGGCGCGGCAGCAGGTCTCCCCGCCGCCGCGCCCCGATGTCCAGTCGGTCGGCCCGATCAGCCGTGAACCGGTGCACCCCAGCCGCCCCAGACATAGACGACGACGAAGAGGAACAGCCACACGACGTCGACGAAGTGCCAGTACCAGGCGGCGGCTTCGAAACCGAAATGCTGCTGCGGGGTAAAGTGCCCCTTATAGGCGCGGATCAGGCAGACGATCAGGAAGATGGTGCCCACCAGCACGTGGAAACCGTGGAAGCCGGTCGCCATGAAGAAGGCCGCGCCATAGTTGATGCCCTTGAAGGGGAAGGGCGCGTGCATATACTCATAGGCCTGCACCGAGGTGAAAACCGCACCGAGGATGATCGTCAGCCACAGACCCTTTTTGAGGCCCTCGCGGTCGCCGTGCAGCAGCGCGTGGTGCGCCCAGGTGACCGTGGTGCCCGAGCAGAGCAGCAGCAGCGTGTTGAGCAGCGGCAGGTGGAAGGCGTCGATCACCTCCAGCCCCTTGGGCGGCCAGACGCCCGCCGCATGGGTGATGCTGTTCGGCCCCTCGATGATCGAGGTGGCGCCCTCGTTGAACTGCAGCGCGACCGGGAAGAGCGAGAAATCGAACCACGCCCAGAACCAGCCGACGAAGAACATCACTTCCGAGGCGATGAACAGGATCATGCCATAGCGCAGGTGCAGCGACACCACCGGCGTATGATCGCCGGCATGGGCTTCCTTCACCACATCGGCCCACCAGAAATACATGGTGGCGAGCACGCCCGCGAGGCCGAGACCCATCACCTCGGCACCATAGGCCACCTTGTGCATCCACATGACCAGGCCGCCGAACAGCGCGAAGGCCGCGGCGGCACCCATGAGCGGCCATGGGCTCGGTGGAAGGATATGGTAGTCGTGGCTCTTGGCTCCGGCCATTTTCGTGCCCCTGATCGTTCGCCCGCAGGCCTATTGATGGATCGTCCTTAACCGCCCGCCCGTTCCGAATCCACAGCGGATTTGTCGGGGAAGAAGGTGTAGGACAGGGTGATTTCGTTGAACTTGCCCGCTTCCTTGTCCTTCAGGATGGCGGGGTCGACATAGTAGATCACGGGCATGCGTATCGTCTCGCCCGGCTGCAGCGTCTGGCTGGTGAAGCAGAAGCACTGGATCTTCGTGAAATACTGCCCCGCCAGTTCGGGCGTGACGTTGAAGCTCGCGGTTCCGGTGATCGGACGGTCGCTGAGATTGGTCGCGGTGAAGAAGGCCATCTTGCGCGCGCCGATCGCCGTCCGCTCGATCCTCTTCTCGGGGCCGAAACGCCATGGAAGGCTCGGCGAGACGTTCGCGTCGAAGCGGACGTTGATGATCTTGCCGGCCACCTCGCCCGGGGCGACGCCGGTGGTGCTGCGCATCGTCGTGCCGCCGAAGCCGGTGACCTGGCAGAACATCCGGTAGAGCGGAACCGCGGCATAGCCGAGCCCGAGCATGGCGATAGCGATCGCCATGGCGATCAGCCCGACGCGGGTGTTGCGGTCGGCGGGAAGCGCGAGGCTCATAGCATCTTCGCGATCGAGATCGCGTACATCAGGACGACGAAGCCACCCAGCAGCAGGGCCATCACGATCGCGCGCGACTTCTGGCGGCGGCGAATCTCGCTTTGGTCATCGGGGGTCATGCCAGCACCTTGTCGGCCACAACCAGGCCGAAGACGAGGAACAGATAGAGGATCGAATAGGCGAAGAGCTGCCGTTCGGGCTTCATCTTCGCCTGCTCGGTCTCGCGGCTGAAACCGACGCGCAGCGCCAGCAGCAGGAACAGGCCGGACAGCATGGCCGCGCCCACGCCATAGAGCGCGCCGGTCAGACCCAGCGGCCAGGGCATCACCGCCGCGACCGCCATCGGCACGCTGTAGAGCAGGATCTGGATGCGGGTGGCACGCTGCCCGACGACGGCCGGAAGCATCGGCACGCCGGCGCGCGCATAATCGGAGTTGATGTAGAGCGCGAGCGCCCAGAAGTGCGGCGGCGTCCACAGGAAGACCAGGGCGAACAGCAGCACGGGCAGCGTCTCGACCCGGCCGGTTGCGGCGGCCCAGCCGATCAGCGCCGGGAAGGCACCAGCGGCACCGCCGATGACGATGTTCTGCGGGGTCCGGCGCTTCAGCCAGACGGTATAGACGACGACATAGAAGAGGATCGAGACGGCCAGGATCGCCGCCGCGAGCAGGTTGAGCGCGAGGCCCATCAGGACGACCGAGAAGACGCCCAGGCCGACGCCGAAATGCAGCGCCGACTGGCGATCCATGCGTCCGGCAGGCAGGGGCCGGTTCGCGGTCCGCTTCATCATCGCGTCGAGATCGGCTTCATACCACTGGTTGAGCGCGCCGGCCGCGCCCGCGCCCAGCGCGATGCAGAGCACCGCGGTGAAACCCAGCACGGGGTGGATCGACGCCGGCGCCGCAAGCAGCCCGCACAGCCCGGTGAACACCACCAGGGTGAGGACGCGCGGCTTGGTCAGCGCGAGGAAATCGCGCCAGTCGGCCGCGTTCGCAACGGGATAAGCCTTGCTCGCCATGGTCTCTCAGTCGGTCCTAACGGAACCGCCGCTCAGACGTCTGTCGAAGCGGCGGCCCCTGTCTTTCGCTGCAGCGTCGATCAGTGGCTGTGATCGTCGCCAATGTGCGGCAGCTGCTCGAACTGGTGGTAGGGCGGCGGGCTCGACAGCGTCCATTCGAGCGTGGTTGCACCCTCGCCCCAATAGTTGCCCTCGGCCTTTTTGCCCGCGAACAGCGACCAGAAGACGTTGATGAAGAAGAAGATCATGCTGAAGGCCATGATCTCATAGCCGTGGGTGGCCAGCGAGTTCCACTTGGCGAACGCATCCGGATAGTCCGGGATACGGCGCGGCATGCCGTCGAGGCCCAGGAAGTGCATCGGGAAGAACAGCACGTTCACGCCGATGAAGAACAGCCAGAAGTGAACCTGGCCCAGGAACTCGTTGTACATGCGGCCCGACATCTTGCCGAACCAGTAGTAGAAGGCCGCGAACAGCGAGAAGACCGCGCCGAGCGACAGCACATAGTGGAAGTGCGCGACCACATAATAGGTGTCGTGCATATAGTTGTCGACGCCGCCGTTCGCGAGGACGACGCCGGTGACGCCGCCGACCGTGAACAGGAAGATGAAGCCGATCGCCCAGAGCATCGGCGTCTTGAAGGTCATCGAGCCGCCCCACATGGTGGCGATCCACGAGAAGATCTTGATGCCGGTGGGGACCGCGATCACCATCGTCGCGGCGGTGAAGTACATCTTCACGTCGACCGACATACCGGTGGTGAACATGTGGTGCGCCCACACGACGAAGCCGACCACGCCGATCGCGACCATGGCGTAGGCCATGCCGAGATAGCCGAACACCGGCTTCTTCGAGAAGGTCGAGACGATCTGGCTGACGATGCCGAAGCCCGGCAGGATCATGATGTACACTTCGGGGTGGCCGAAGAACCAGAACAGGTGCTGGTAGAGCACCGGATCGCCGCCGCCCGACGCATCATAGAAGGTCGTGCCGAAGTTGCGGTCGGTGAGCAGCATGGTGATCGCGGCGGCGAGCACCGGCAGCGCCAGCAGCAGCAGGAAGGCGGTGACCAGCACCGACCATACGAACAGCGGCATCTTGTGCAGGGTCATGCCCGGCGCGCGCATGTTGAAGATGGTGGTGATGAAGTTGATCGCGCCGAGGATCGACGAGGCACCCGCGATGTGCAGCGCGAAGATGCCCATGTCGACGGCGGGACCGGCCGAGCCGCTGGTCGACAGCGGCGCATAGACCGTCCAGCCCACGCCGGCGCCATGACCGGTGCCGCCCGAGACGAAGGACGAGCCGAGCAGCATCAGGAAGGCCGGGACGAGCAGCCAGAACGAGATGTTGTTCATCCGCGGGAAGGCCATGTCGGGCGCGCCGATCATGATCGGGACGAACCAGTTGCCGAAGCCGCCGATGATCGCGGGCATGACCATGAAGAACACCATGATCAGGCCATGCGCGGTGATCAGCACGTTCCACATGTGGAGCGCGGTGTCGAAATCGGGCGCGCCGCCCATCAGGGCGGTCCAGGTCTGGAGATACTGGATGCCGGGCTGGGCCAGCTCGGCGCGCATCAGGCCCGAGATCGCGCCGCCGACGATGCCGGCGAAGATCGCGAAGATCAGGTAGAGGGTGCCGATGTCCTTATGGTTGGTGGACATGAACCAGCGCTGGAAGAAGGCCGGCTTGTGATCGGCATCATGGTGATGCGCATCATCGCCATGCGCCTCGAAGTGCGATGCGGTTGCGGTTGTATCGGTCATGGGATCAGGCCTTAGTTCTGCGCGGTCGCAGGCTGGGACGTGGCGGGAGCGGCCGGGGCCGCGGGGCCGGCTGCCGGCGGGGCCGCCGGAGCGCCCTCGGCCGGAGCGGCGGTGGCGGCCGCGGGCGCGGCAGCCGGTGCTGCGGCCACTTCCTCGCCCGGCATCTTGCCGCCCTTCGAACGCACCCACTGGGCGAACTTTTCCTTCGAGACGACCTCGACCGCGATCGGCATATAGCCATGGCGGGCGCCACACAGTTCCGAGCACTGGCCGTAATAAACGCCTTCGCGTTCGGCCTTGAACCAGGTTTCGTTCAGGCGGCCGGGAACGGCGTCCATCTTGGTCCAGAAGGCGGGAACCGCCCAGCTGTGGATCACGTCGTTCGAGGTGACGATGACCTTGACGACCGCGTTGACCGGCACGACCACCCGCTCGTCGACCGCGAGCATGCGGGGCTCGCCGCGCTTCTTGGCCTCGGCGTCGGGCAGCATGTTCGAGACCAGCTCGAAATCGCCATTATCGGGATATTGATAGGTCCAGTACCACTGGTTGCCGATCACCTTGACGGTGAGATCGGGCTTGGGCTGGCCATATTGATGCGCGAGCAGCCGGATCGAGGGGACCGCGATCACCAGCAGGATCAGCACCGGGACCAGCGTCCAGATGATCTCGATCAGCGTGTTGTGCGAGGTCTTCGACGGAACCGGGTTCGCCTTGGCGCGGAAACGAATCACCGCATAGGCGAGCAGGATGAGAACGAAGATCGAGATGATCGTGATGATGGGCATGAGCAGCGAGTTGTGGAACCACTCCGCGCTCTCGCCGATCTCGGTCACCTGCGGCTGGATCTTGTAGCCGCCGGGAATCGGCTGACCGATATCGGCCTCCGGCGCACGGTGCTCGAAGGCCGGCGCAGCGGCGGGAGCGGCCTCTGCGGGGGCCGCCGCGGCAGGCGCCGCCGGGGCCGGAGCCGCTTCCTGAGCCTGGACCGCCACCGGAATGGCCGCCAGCGAAAGCGCCATCATGATTGTCTTCAACGTCTTCATCTTACCCCCGTGAAGCGCGGTGATTCCACGCCTGCCTGTTATCGGGCCCTACGAAATCGAGCGCCTTATAGGCGCGGCTCGCCTGTGCCTCAAGCACCGCTTGGCGCCGAATGCAAGCGGTTGAAGCGAATATATCCTGCCTCTATCTGGGCGAATGCTGCAAAGCGGCGCCGACTGACAGGGATACTGCGATGACCGACGAACAGGTACTGGCCGAATTTCGCGCTGCGGAAGCGCTGCTGGAAGGCCATTTCATCCTGTCCTCAGGCCTGCGCAGCCCGCGCTACCTGCAATGCGCGCGCGTGCTGATGAATCCCGCCCGCGCCGCGCGGCTGGCCGAGGCGCTGGCCCGCAAGATCCCCGACAAGATCAAGATCCAGCTCGGCGCGGTGGTCTCCCCCGCGATGGGCGGGGTGATCGCGGGGCATGAGATGGGCCGCGCGCTCAGCCTCGACGCGATGTTCGTGGAGCGGCCCGACGGAATCTTCCACCTGCGCCGCGGCTTCCGGCTGGAGCCGGGGCAGAAGGTGCTGCTGATGGAGGATGTCGTCACCACCGGCCTCAGCTCGCGCGAAGCGATCAAGGCGGTCGAGGAGGCCGGCGGCCAGGTGATCGCCGCCGCCGCACTGGTCGACCGGTCGAACGGCACCGCCGACCTGGGCGTGCCCTTTTATCCGCTGATCCGGCTGGAGGTGCCGACCTACGCCGTCGACGCGCTGCCGCCGGAACTGGCGGCGATCCCGGCAATCAAGCCGGGCAGCCGGGCGAAAGTCGACGCGTGAGCAGCCATCTGCGGCTGGGCGTGAACATCGATCACGTCGCCACGATCCGCAACGCGCGCGGCGGGCTCTATCCCGATCCGATCCGCGCCGCCGAGATTGCCTGCGCCGCCGGCGCCGACGGCATCACCGCCCATCTGCGCGAGGATAGGCGCCACATCATCGACGAGGATATCGGCCGGCTGATCGGCTCCATCCAGGTGCCCCTGAACATGGAGATGGCCGCGACCGAGGAGATGCTGGCGATTGCGCTGAGGCACCGCCCGCACGCCGCCTGCATCGTTCCCGAGCGGCGCGAGGAGGTGACCACCGAGGGCGGGCTCAACGCCGCCGGCCAGCATAATCATCTGAAGCCGATGATCGCCCGGCTCGCCGATGCGGGCATAAGGGTAAGCCTGTTCATCGAGCCCGACCCCCGTCAGATCGAAGCCGCCGTATCGCTCGGCGCGCCGGTGGTCGAATTCCATACCGGCCGCTACGCCCACACCGAAGGCGAGGAACGCGCCGCCGAACTGCGCCGAATCGCCGATGCCGCCGCGCTCGCCGCCAAGAACGGCATCGAGCCGCATGCGGGGCACGGCCTGACTTTCGACAATGTGCAGCCGATCGCGGCCATCCCCCAGATCGCCGAACTGAACATCGGCCATTTCCTGATCGGCGAGGCGATCTTCGAGGGACTCGGCCCGGTGGTGCAGCGGATGCGCCAGCTGATGGACGACGCGCGGTGATCGTCGGCATAGGTTCCGATCTCTGCAACATCGAACGGATTCAGAATTCTCTCGACCGCTTCGGCGACCGTTTCATCCAGCGCGTCTTCACCGACACCGAGCGCAACAAGGCCGAACGGCGCCCGTTCACCCGCGCCGGGACCTATGCGAAGCGATTCGCGGCGAAGGAAGCTTTCTCCAAGGCGGTGGGCACCGGCTTCAAGGCTGGCGTGTTCATGAAGGACATCGGCGTCGCCAACCTTCCGAGCGGCGCGCCCACCCTGGTTTTGACCGGCGGGGCCAAGGCAAGGCTTGACGCATTGACCCCGGCGGGCCACGCGGTGGAAGTACATCTGACGATGACGGACGATCATCCCTGGGCGCAGGCGTTCGTGATCCTGTATGCGCGCCCGCTGTAAGGAGGGGATCGCGTGAGCGATCGGCCGAGTGACGACATGGACAATGCGAGCGACGTGCCCGCCGCACCGGCCGAACCGCCGGTGGTTTCCAAGAAGCCTGGTACTGACTGGTGGGCGGAAGCGCGCGGCATCTTCTGGCTGATCCTGGCGGTGCTCGGCTTTCACAGCTTCATCGCCAAGCCCTTCTACATCCCGTCCGAATCGATGATGCCGACCTTGATCACCGGCGACCGGCTCGTGGTCACAAAATATCCCTATGGCTGGTCCTATGTATCGCCCAGCTTCCATGTGCTGCCCTTCATCCACGGGCGGGTGCTGGGCCGCCTTCCCGAGCGCGGCGATATCGTCATCCTCAAGCCGCCCCAGGCCGATACCGACTTCATCAAGCGCGTGATCGGCCTGCCCGGCGACCGGCTGGAGGTGCGCGGCGGCGTGGTGGTGATCAACGGCGTGCCGGTGAAGCGGGTGCCCGAGAGCCCGGCGATGATCCCGGTCGACGCCAATGTTCCCTGCGACCAGCCCGAGGTCGCCCGCTTCCGCATGACCGGCCGCGACGGCCAGCTCTATTGCGCGCTGCCCCGCTTCCGCGAGACGCTGCCCAATGGGCGCAGCTATGACACGCTGGACCTGGGCTATATGCCCGAGATCGACGATTATCCGGCGATCACCATCCCGGCCGGCCATATCTTCGTGATGGGCGACAATCGCGACCAGTCCGCCGACAGCCGCGTGCCCGCCTATCGCAACGGCCTCGACGGCCCGGTTCCGTTCGAGAATCTGGGCGGCCGCGCCGAGTTCATCACCTTCTCGCTGGACGGCACCACCAAGCTGTGGAACCCGATCAGCTGGTTCACCGCGCTGCGCGGCGGCCGGGCGGGAACGAGCCTGCACCCGAGCCGCGAGGAGCGTTAAGGGTGTGGGGGCGTTCGGCCCCCTCCCCCGCACACACTAGGGTCGGCCATATTCGGCTGTGTGATCGGTGCGCCCTTTTCATTCCCGCGAAAGCGGGAATCCATCGACGGCGGCCCGCAAGCGGCTCTTGTCCATCGTGACCGTGGATTCCCGCTTTCGTGGGAATGACGCCATCGAGCCAAACCCCGCCCAAAAAATTAGGGGCCGCGTTTTACCGCGGCCCCGTCCTCTCCTATCTCGCGAAAGCCGGAAGCTTACATGCCGCCATGGCCGGGCGGCATCGCGCCCATGCCCATCGCCTGCGGCGGGATGATCGCCTTCACCGTCACATCGAAGACGACCAGCGCGCCCGGCGGGATCTTGCCGGGCACGCCGCGCTCGCCAAAGGCCAGATCGGGCTTCATCCAGAAACGGTATTTGGAGCCGCTGTTCATCAGCTGGAGCCCCTCGGTCCAGCCGGATATCATGCCCTGCAGCGGCATCGGCGCCGGGCCACCATGACGTGCGCTCGAATCGAACACCTCGCCGTTGAGCAGCCGGCCTTCATAGTCGACGAGGACGAGATCATTCGCGGTCGGCTTGGGGCCGTCGCCTTCATCCAATATCCTGTACTGGAGGCCCGAGGGCGTCTCGACGACGTCGCCGCCCTTGTTGTCCGCGAGGAATTCGGCAGGCGTCTTGGCCATCGCCACCTGCTTCTCGGTGCCGATATAGGCCGCGCCCACACCCAGCAGAGCAACCGCCGCGATACCGACCCAGAGCTTGGGAAGCGACCCCTTCGCGATCGGACGAAGGGGAACGGCGGTTACTTCGGACATAGACGGTTCGCTCTCTCAGCCAGGATGGAAACTCCCGCCGCCCGGCCGACCGGACGCCGGGTAAGCCAACTAAAGCTTAGCGGACGCCGTCACGCTCCATCCGCTTGCGCTCGAGCTTGCGGGCGCGGCGGATCGCGGCGGCGCGCTCGCGGGCGCGCTTCTCCGAAGGCTTCTCATAATGACGGCGCAGCTTCATCTCGCGATACACACCCTCGCGCTGGAGCTTCTTCTTGAGCGCACGAAGAGCCTGATCGACATTGTTATCGCGAACGATGATCTGCATAAAAACCCAATTCTCCAATCATCTGCCCCAGCGAGCCATCCACGCCGCCGATCCGACGGTGTCTCCAGCCTTGGAGCAAAAAACATGTCGCCGCGGAATCGCTTCCACGTCGTGAAGCGCGGGCCCTATCAACCAAAGCATGATTCTTCAAGCGAAAGTGACGCTTTGCAGCGAGAACCGCCCCGGCCCGCTCCCCCCACCATGGCACCCTCAATGGGAGGCCGGGTGAGGGAGCCGGCCGGTGGGGCACGTTTCAGCTTTGCTGAAACCGACAAAAACCCGCTATAGCGGGTCATGACAAGGTTCACCGTCAACGGCCAGCCCATCCATTACAGGATGGACCCGGCGACCCCGCTGCTCTGGGCGCTGCGCGACGCCTCCAACCTCACCGGCACCAAATATGGCTGCGGCGCGGGACTGTGCGGTGCCTGTACGGTGCATGTCGACGGCCAGCCGGTGCGGGCCTGCCAGGTGCCGATCGGATCGATCGAGGGCAGCTTCGTGACGACCATCGAGGCGCTCTCGCGGGATCGCAGCCATCCCGTCCAGCAGGCCTGGGTGGCGGAGAACCTGCCCCAGTGCGGCTATTGCCAGTCGGGCATGGTGATGGCCGCCGCCGCCCTGCTCGACCGCAACCGCGACCCCAGCGACGCCGAGATCGACGCGGCGATGACCAATATCTGCCGCTGCGGCACCTATCCGCGCGTGCGGCGCGCTATAAGGCGGGCGGCGCGGGTCATGGCTGGGGGTGAGACGATCGCGGCTGCCCCCCCGCCGGGAATCGATCCCGCCGATGCGGCGCGTGCCGTACCCGCGCTCGATCCGAAGGCGCCCGCCTCCGGCCGGTGAATCTTTCTGTTTGCTGACGACCGGGTTCAGCCGGGACTCAGTCGACGCGACGCATAAGGCAGGCAAGGGTGGCATCATGCCGCCCATGTGGAGAATATTTCCGATGCGTAACCTTTCGAGGGCGATGATCGGCCTGCTGCTCGGGACGGCGATGCTGATCCCGTCCGTGGCACAGGCCCAGGAGCGCGGGCGCGATCGCGGCGACCGTGGCGGCGAGCGTTCGTGGCAGCGTGGCGGCGGCCAGCCCCGCGAGACGATCGGCGGCGATCGCGCGAACCGCGCCGAGATGGCGCGTGGCCGGGAAACGGTGCGGGCGGTGGAAAGGCCGGCGCCGGTGGTGCAGCCCCAGACCAGTGCATCGGATCAATCGCGCCGGCAGTGGCAAGGCGGCAATCGCGAATGGAATCGCGGCGACCGCGGCAATGCCGAAGGCCGGCGCGACTGGGGCCGCGAGCGCGCCAATGACGATCGCCAGCGCGATGCCGCGCGCGGCAGTGACGATAATCGCCGCCGGGACTGGAATCGCGATCGTTCCGATCGCGACAATGTCGGCCGCGACAATGACGGCAACCAGCGCTGGTCGAGCGACCGGCGCGACTGGAACCGCGACGGCCGCGCCGGAGACCGCAACTGGACCAGCGACCGCAACCGCTGGGACAACCGCAACGACGGCCGCTGGGACCGCAACTGGCGGAACGATCGCCGCTACAGCTGGCAGGATTATCGGAACCGCAACCGGCAGATCTATCGCCTGCCCCGCTACAATCCGCCGCGCTGGGGCTACAGCTATCGCCGCTGGTCGCCGGGCTTCCGCTGGGACGCGTGGTATTACAGCTCGAGCTACTGGATAGCCGATCCCTGGCAGTATCGCCTGCCCCCGGCCTATGGCGACTATCGCTGGGTCCGCTATTATGACGATGCGGTGCTGGTGGATATCCGCTCGGGCGAGATCATCGACATCATCTATTCCTTTTTCTTCTAGGCATGAAGTTGACACCTTGATTCACGGATCGGGCCGGGAAGCCCGATCCGATCAAGGTTGGGTTCGGCGAAGAGAGAGTGGCCGAAGGGGGCCCGGTGGCGAAAGCCGCCGGGCCTTTCCTTTTGCGTTGGAGCGGCCCGCGAAAAAGGGCGGGCCGTGGCACAAAATGTCAGGCCCGCAACAATCCGCCTGAAAGCCGCCTTCTAGCTGTCAATTGGCTGACGGAGACGTTCCCGCCGGGTTCAGCCGCGCTGTGCGAATCAGGAACCTGTGATGGCGCCCGAACATTGACGCCGCCACGACCGGTTATCGAAGTCGAAGTGGAGAAGGAGTAATCCGATGCGTACACCAATCATCCTGGCGCTGATGGCCGCGGTCGCGGCGCCCAGCATCGTCCAGGCCCAGTCGCTGGGCGAGGCACGGCAAAGCCAGCGCGAGGTCCGCGAGGAGCGCCGCGATCTGCGCGACGCCCAGCGCTACGGCGACCGCCGCGACGTACGTGAGGCCCGCAAGGACCTGCGCGATGCCCAGCGCGAGGCGCGGCAGGACTGGCGCGATTATCGCCGCTCCAACCGTGACGCCTTTCGCCGTCCCGCCTATGTCGGCCCGCGCGGCTACGCCTATCGGCCCGTCAACCCCGGCTACCGCTTCGCGCCGGCCTATTATGGCTCGCGCTATGTGATCGCCGATCCGTGGCGCTATCGCCTGCCGGCGGCCACCGGCTACAACCGCTGGATCCGCTACGGCAACGATGTGGTGCTGGTGAACAGCCGCACCGGCCGCGTCATCCAGGTGCACAACGGCTTCTTCTGGTAATCCCCGGCCAGAAGACCAAGGGCCCCGGCACTCCCCGCGAGTGCCGGGGCTTCTTGCGTCCGCTGTATGAGGGGAATAGCACGGAACAACGCGACGCCCGGGATATTCTCCAGATGATGATCAGACCCCTGCTTCTTGCCGCTACGATGATGGCTGCCGCCATACCGCCCGGCGCCGCCAGCCACGCCGCCGCGCCGATGGAGCAGACCGTCTCGCCGCAGGACAGTGCCCTGCTCAAGCTGTTCGCCGACAGCGACGAGGCCTCGCTCCAGCGCAATCCGATCAACGCCATCTACCGCGGCGACCTGCGCCACGCCGACCGGCTGGGCGACTATGTGACCGACGCCTATTTCGTCGCCGAACGGGAGGCCGCCGAAGCGGACCTGGCCGCGCTGAAGCGGATTGACCGGGGGAAGCTTACCGCGACCAACCGGATCGCCTACGATGTGTTCCGCTGGCAGACCGAGCTCAACCTGAAGGGGCTGACGCCGGCGATGCTCGCCATCACCGCGGTCCAGCCGATCGATCATTTCTCGGGCTTCCACAACAGCTATCCGGGCTTCGCCTCGGGCGGCGGCGCCGCGCCCTTCCGCACCCTTGAGGATTATGAGAACAACCTGAAGCGCCATCGCGACTATGTGGCGATGATCGACCGCTGGATCGCGAGGTTCCGCGAGGGCATGAAGGCCGGCGTGGTCGAGCCGAAGCTGGTGGTCAACAACATGATCGACCAGATCGACCTGCAGCTCGGCCAGGGGGTCGAGGGATCGACCTTCTACGGGCCGGTGAAGCAATTTCCGGAAGGCATCTCGCCCGCCGACCAGGCCCGGCTGCGCACCGAAGCCGCCGCGATCATCCGGGACGGGATCATCCCCGCCTATCAGCGCCTCCGCACCTTCCTGAAGACCGAATATCTGCCGGCCGCGCGCGACAGCGTCGGGCTGGTCGGGCTGAAAGGTGGCGACCGGCTCTATGCCCATCTGATCGAAAGCAACACCACCCTGCCGCTCAAGGCCGAGGAGGTCCACCAGCTGGGCCTGCGCGAGGTGGCGCGGATCACCGCCGAGATGGAGAAGATCAAGACGCAGGTCGGCTATCAGGGCAGCCTGGCCGAATTCTTCGTCTATCTGCGCGACGATCCGAAGTTCCAGCCCCCGAGCGCCGCCTGGATCCGCGAGGAATATTTCCGGATCGGCAAGCGGGTCGACGCGCGCATCCCCGAACAGTTCTCTCTGATCCCGAAAAGCCCGCTCGAGATCAGGGCGGTGGAACCCTATCGCGAGAAGACCGAGGCGGGCGGCAGCTATCAGCAGGGCACGCCCGATGGATCGCGACCCGGCGTATTCTATTACAACACCTATGATCTGAAGTCGCGGACGACGCCGGGCATGGAAACGCTCTACCTGCATGAGGGCGTGCCCGGCCATCATTTCCAGATCAGCCTGGCGCAGGAGAATGTCGCGCTGCCCGCCTTCATGCGCTTCGGCGGCAACACCGCCTTCGTCGAGGGCTGGGCGCTCTATGCCGAAACGCTGTGGAAGGAGCTGGGCATGGAGACCGACCCTTATCAGCGCTTCGGCGGACTTTCCGACGAGATGCTGAGGGCGATGCGGCTGGTGGTCGACACCGGCATCCACGCCAAGGGCTGGAGCCGCGACCAGGCGATCGATTACATGCTCAGCCACTCCAATATCGGCAAGACCGACGCCACCGCCGAAGTGGAGCGCTACATCGCCATTCCCGGTCAGGCGCTGGCCTACAAGGTGGGCGCGCTGACCATCCTGAGGCTCAAGGCCAGGGCGCAGGCCGAGCTGGGCGAGAGATTCGACCCCCGTATTTTCCATGCGCAGGTGCTCGATAGCGGCGCGCTGCCGATGTCGGTGCTGGAGGCGAAGATCGACGCGTGGATCAAGTCGGCGAAGCAGCCCTGATCCAGGCGTCGCCCCGGCAGAGGTCGGGGCCGGCCTGGGTTCTTTCCCAAGCTGCCTCCGGAGCCGCTGGCGGCCCCGGCCTCCGCCGGGGCGATCAATTACCCCCCTTGTGGCCGCGCCGCATGATACGCAACGGCGCGGCCGACATGCGTCCCGAGGACGCGATGCCAGTCCGAAAGGGGATGGACCGGCACGCCAACGCCGTGTCCTGCTAAGGGTTTCCCCTTAGGCCGAAAAATTAACGTGGATCAGGCGGTTTCAGGCCAGCGCTTCGGCGATCAGGCGGCGGCTGTTGGCAATGCCGTAGAGCGCGATGAAGCTGCCCATTCGCGGCCCCTGTTCCGCGCCGAGCAGCGTCTCGTAGAGCGCCTTGAACCAGTCGCGCAGCGAGGCGAAGCCAAAGGCCTCGTCCTTGCCGATCGCATAGACCTCGTTCTGAATGTCCTCGGCCGATGCGGTGGCAGGCATCTCCGCGAGCTTCGCGTCGAGCGCGCGCAACGCCGCCGCCTCGTTCGCCTCGGGCTTGCGGCGCTTGAGCGTCGGCGCGACGAAATCGCGATGATAGGCCAGCGCATGGCCGATCAGCCGGTCGAGCTCGGGATATTTCGCCGCCGATGCGTCGGCCACATAATTGGCGAGATAGCCCCAGACCTGTTCGGGCGAGGCATCCCCCATCACGCCGACCAGATTGAGCAGCAGGCCGAAGGTCACCGGCAGCGTCCCGGCCGGCACATCCTCCTGCGTGGCGCGGTGGATATGGTGGACCGGATTGCCGAGCCGCTGTTCGACCGGCTGCGCCGGATAGTTGCCCCGGAACTGCCAATATTCGTCGACCGCGCGCGGGATCACGCCCATGTGCAGCTGCTTGGCCTTCTTGGGCTCGCGATAGGCGTAGAAGGCCAGGCTCTCCTCGGGCCCGTAGGTCAGCCATTGCTCGAGGCTGAGGCCGTTGCCCTTGGACTTGGAGATTTTCTCGCCCTTCTCGTCGAGGAACATCTCATAGTTGAAGCCCTCGGGCGGGCGGGCGCCCAGCTCCCGGCAGATCTTCGAGGACTGGGTGACCGAGTCGATCAGGTCCTTGCCCGACATCTCGTAATCGACGCCCAGCGCGACCCAGCGCATCGCCCAGTCGACCTTCCACTGGAGCTTGGCCCGGCCGCCCAGGATCGACTGGGTGATCGTCTCGCCCCCAGGAACACTGGTGTCCTCGAAGCTGACCAGCCCCGCCTCCGCATCGACGACGGTGACCGGCACCTGAAGGACGACACCACTCGTCGGGCTGACCGGGAGCACCGGCGAATAGGTCGCCTGCCGCTCCTTGCGGAGTGTCGGCAGCATGATGCCCATGATGCCGTCATAGTGGCGCAATATGTCCTTCAGCGCCTCATCGAACTGCCCGCTTTCATAGGCCTCGGTCGCGGAACGGAAATCATAGTCGAAGCCGAAGCGATCGAGAAACTCGCGCAGCATCGCATTATTGTGATGCGCAAAGCTCTCATATTTGCCGAACGGATCAGGGATGCGGGTCAGCGGCTTGCCGAGATGCTCGCGCAGCATCTCCTGGTTGGGGACGTTGTCGGGGACCTTGCGCAGGCCGTCCATGTCATCGCTGAACGCGATCAGCCGGGTGGGGATGTCCGACAGCTCCTCATAGGCGCGGCGCACCATGGTGGTGCGAAGAACCTCGTTGAAGGTGCCGATATGCGGCAGGCCCGAGGGGCCATAGCCGGTCTCGAACAGCACATGGCCCTTGGCCGGCGCGCCCTTCTCATAGCGCTTGAGCAGCTTGCGCGCCTCCTCATAGGGCCAGGCCTTGGAGACGAGCGCGGCTTCGCGCAGGGCGGCGGGGGTGATCGCGTCGGACATGGGGCTCCCTGTAGCGCCACCTACCCGCGAATCAACAATTTGGGGATTTGCCACGACAACGCTGAAACCGTCATGCCAGCCCTTCGACTGCCTTGCAGGCGCTCAGGATAAACTTCGGCCCCGCCGAAGGCTGGCATCCATGTCTGCTTCCTGCTCAGAAGTCATCTGGCGAAAGAGAGACATGGACCCCAGCCTGCGCTGGGGTGACGTGGATTTCTGTTCCCTGATCGTTCCATCCTTCCTACATAGGTTTGATGCCTCTCGCCCTCCCCTATCCCGCGCTTCACGCGACCCATGGCGGCATCTGGATCGCCTCGCCGAACGGTGACGTGCGCGGGATCGGGCGGGGCGAGGCGACCGCGCGGGCGGCCGAGACGCCGATGATTGTGCTCAACGCGGCGGTCACCGCCGCCCGGCTGGGCATCGCCGAATTCTCGGGGCTCGACCTGCTCGAACTGTTCGCCTTCGTGCATCCGGCGCGGTTCGCGGTGCCGACGCCGGCCGGCCTTGCCCGTGCCCTGGACCTCACCCCGCCGGTCGACGATGCCCGCGCGCCCGCCTTCCTGATCGAAGCGGCGCAGACGCTGCTCGGGCGGATGGCCGAGCGCGACGACTGGGCCGAGGCCTATGGTGCCTGGAACAGCCACCAGTCGCTTGCCCGGCTGCGCTGGCCGTGGAGCCCCGCGATCGGACAGGTGCTGCGCGAACCGGCCCGGCCCGAACGCGGCACCTTCGCACGTCTGCCCGAATGGGACGAGGCAGGTAGCCGCCCGCCGCCGCTCAACGTCCAGCTCGGCGAGACCGAGACGCTCGACCGGCTGGCGATGCTGGTCGGCGAGCGCGCCGAACCGCGCGAGGGACAGAAGCATTACGCCACGGTCAACGCCCGCACCTTCGATCCGCGCGCGGGCGAAGGGCGGCCCAACCTCGTCCTGGCCGAAGCGGGGACCGGGATCGGCAAGACGCTCGGCTATCTCGCCCCCGCCTCGCTCTGGGCCGAGCGGGCGGGCGGCGCGGTCTGGATCTCGACCTATACCAAGGCACTCCAGCGTCAGCTCGATCAGGAGACGAGGCGCCTGTTTCCCGATCCGGCGATCCGGCGCGAGAAGGTTGTCGTCCGCAAGGGCCGCGAGAATTATCTCTGCCTGCTCAATCTGGAGGACGCGCTGCAGGGCGGCTTCCAGAACCGCGCCGCGATCCTCGCCCAGCTGGTCTCGCGCTGGGCGATGTACAGCCGCGACGGCGACATGGTGGGCGGCGACCTGCCCGGCTGGCTGCCGACGCTGTTCCGCCGCGCCGGCTCCACCGCGCTGACCGACCGGCGCGGCGAATGCGTCTATGCCGGCTGCCCGCATTACCGGAAATGCTTCATTGAACGGGCGGCGCGCGCCTCGGAGGGCGCCGACATCGTCATCGCCAACCATGCGCTGGTGATGATCCTGGCCCAGCGCGGCGCCGATGGCGGCCATCCGCTCGGCCGGATCGTGTTCGACGAGGGCCATCATCTGTTCGACGCCGCCGATTCGACCTTCGCGGCGGCGCTGACCGGCCAGGAGACGATCGAACTGCGCCGCTGGATCATCGGCCCCGAAGCCAAGTCGCGCGGGCGGCGACGCGGTCTGTCGGCCCGGCTTTCCGATGTCGCCAGCTATGACGAGGATGGCGCGCTGGCGATCGAGGCGGCCTCGGCGGCGGCCACCCAATTGCCCGCCGACGGCTGGCTGGGACGGCTCGGCGAGAACCTGCCTCTCGGGCCCGTCGAGCGGCTGCTCGCGGCGGTGCGCGCCAGCGTCTATGCCCGGGCCAGCGCCCAGGACGCCGGCTATGGGCTGGAGACCGACGCCGGCGAACCCGACCCCCAGCTGATCGATGCGGCCCAGCCGGCGATCGAGGCGCTCGAATCGCTGATGCGCCCGATGGCCCGGCTCAAGCAACGGCTCGCTGCGGTGATGGAGGACGGGCCCGACTGGCTCGACGGCCAGGCGCGCGCGCGGATCGAGGGCGCGATCGCGGGGCTCACCCAGCGCGGCCAGCTGGTCGCCGCATGGATCGCGATGCTGGCGCGGCTCGGCGGCCCGCTCGACCCCGACTTCGTCGACTGGCTGGCGGTCGACCGGATCGAGGGACGCGAGATCGACATCGGCCTGCACCGCCATTGGCTCGATCCGTCACGCCCGCTCGCCGAGACCGTGCTCAAGCCCGCCCATGGCGTGCTGGTCACTTCGGCCACGCTACGCGACGGCGAGGACTGGTCGGGTGCCGAGGCGCGCAGCGGCGCGGTCCATCTCGATCAGCTGCCACGCCATGTCGCGGTGCCCAGCCCGTTCGACTATGCCGCCCATGCCGAGGTGCTGGTGGTCACAGACCTGAAGCGCGGCGACGTGGCCCAGCTCGGCCAGGCCTATCAGCGGCTGATCACGGCGGCGGGCGGCGGCACGCTGGGCCTGTTCACGGCGATATCGCGGCTGCGCGCGGTCCACGCCCGGATCGCCGACCGGCTGGCGCGCGACGGCCTCCCCCTCTACGCCCAGCATGTCGACCCGATCGACACCGGCACGCTGGTCGACATCTTCCGCGACGACCCGCACGCTTCCCTGCTCGGCACCGACGCCCTGCGCGACGGCGTGGACGTGCCCGGCGATTCGCTGCGGCTGGTGGTGATGGAAGGGATTCCCTGGCCGCGCCCGACCGTACTTCACGCGGCCCGCAAGGCGGCGGGGGGCGGCAGCGTCCACGACGACCGGATCGTGCGCGCGCGGATGCGCCAGGCCTTCGGCCGGCTGATCCGCAGCGCGCAGGACCGGGGCCATTTCGTGCTGCTCGGCGCGGCGACCCCGTCGCGGCTGCTCGACGCCTTCCCCGGCGGCGTGCCGGTGCTGCGCGTCACCCTCGACGAGGCGGTGGCGCGGGTATCGCGTGGCGCGCCGGTGGCTCCGTCAACCGATGTTCTGCCCGGCCTGACCCAATCCTAGGGCGACGAACCAGCCCAGCACCGCCGCCCCGCCAAGCCACAGCATGAAGGCAGCGGCATCGCCGAGCAGGGCGCAGGCCAATCCGGGCAGGCAGGCCGCCGCCGCCAGCAGGCGACGGAGGCGAACCGGCATTTCACCATCATGCCGGCCGGTCGCGCGGCGGCGTTTGGGATCGCCCCGGCCCAGCAGCACGATCATGACGGCCGAAAAGGCGATGGCGGCGATGGGAAGCAGCAGCGTCATTCCGCCGCCTGCAAGCGGGGGCGGCGCCCGAAACGCGGGATGGAGCCGCCGAACCTGCGCCACAGCATCCAGCCACCGCCCAGCATCATGGCGCAATCAAGGGCGATGATGATCGGCTGGCCCACGGCCATCGCGCCCGCCCAGCCGGGCCCGCCCGCGATCAGACGGAGAAGCGGCAGTGCGACCAGCAACAGGCCCGTCGCGAGGTGCAATCCCCTGTCGAGCAGATCGTTCGAGCGGGCGAACAGCCCGCCGAGGATCGCCACCGCCGAAGCGATCAGGAAGGCGGCGGGCGTCCAATAGACGGCGGTGCCGAGCGGCATGGTGAACAGGAAGCCCACCGCCGAGGCGACCAGCGCGAACGGCAGGCCCAGCCCCACCACCGTCACCGCGCGTTCCAGCCAGCCGAGCGAGCGTGCCCCCTCGCGCCGCCGGACCAGCCAGAGGCGCAGGCCGGTAAAGGTGACGTAGCACATCGCGAAACCCAGCCCGAACCATATCGCCTTCGACAGGAGCCCCGCGAAATGGCCGAAGTGGATCGGCGCCATGATCGCCGCCAGCGTGCCCCCCGTCGAGGGCACCGTGCCGATCGAGGGCTTCGTCCGCTCGAACGCCGCGGTGGGGCCGCCATAGAGCAGGGTCAGCGGCTCCAATCCACCCGGAGCCGGATCGTGGAAGGTCGTGATCTTCGCGTCGGCCCGGCCATAATGCTCGATCGACACGAAGATCGGGGCTCCGCCCGCACGCCGCGTCGCGTCTGCCGCCATGCGGTCCAGATCGCCGATGGGGCGAAGGCTCTTGTCCTCCTTGCCGGGATTGCCGAACACCGC
Source organism: Rhizorhabdus dicambivorans (assembly GCF_002355275.1). Taxonomy (NCBI): domain Bacteria; kingdom Pseudomonadati; phylum Pseudomonadota; class Alphaproteobacteria; order Sphingomonadales; family Rhizorhabdaceae; genus Rhizorhabdus; species Rhizorhabdus dicambivorans. The sequence goes on from NZ_CP023449.1 coordinate 4,594,031, forward strand.
ATCGCTGAGCGCCTGCTGGTCGCCACCGAAAGCCGCCATCGCGACGATCGGCACGCCGACCGTGCCGAAGAAGGAGAAGAAGCTGCCGGTGAAGGCGAGCAGGAAGGCGAAAGGCAGGCTCCACGTGCCCGCGACGCTGTGCCGGTCGCGATCCACGAGCACCGGATTGGCCCTCCGCCGCAGGGTGAAGATGTCCTTGAACAGGTGGCGATGGATCAGCAGCCCGGATATGGCGGCCACCAGCATGGCCAGTCCCAGGATTCCGGTCAGCAACAGACCCCAGGGATCGGGGACGTGCAGGCGTACATGGGTATCCACCAGAAAGCTCGACAGCGCATCGTCGTTGCGCGGGCCGAACACCTCCTCCCCGATGCCGCGGACGGTGTTCGCGACACTGCCATCGGCGCCGAGCTGATAATAGACGCCCCGGCTTACCGGCTCGCCTCGCGGCGATAGCTCGTGATGGTGGAAGAAGATGCCGAGCCGGCGATCACCGATCTCGAACATGTCGACGCCTTCATGGTCCCGTGCCGGCGTGCGGGCGGCCAGTTCCCGCACCGTCGCGTCGAACGGCCGGGCGAAGGCCGAACGGGTCTCCACATGACCGGCCGACCAGATGCCGATCTCCTCCGCGAACACCGCGACCATGCCCGTGACCACCACGGCATAGAGCAGCAGGCCGAGCAGGATGCCCGACCAGCCGTGGACGGCCACCATCAGCTTGGTGTCTTCCCTGGACAGGTGGATCATTTGCGGGTCTCCACGTCGCTCGCGGCCGGCGGGTTCAGGAACTGGTTGGCGACGAGGCCGGCATGCAGCGCGAACAGGCCCACCGCCACCGCCGCGACCCGGGCCAGGCTGGAATCCAGGCATGCGTGGAAGAACAGCCCGGCCCAGATCAGCGGCACCAGCACCAGCGGCAGGATCAGATTGTCGATTCCCGCCGCACCGCCGGGCAGCCACAACGCCATCCCGGCCATCACCGCCAGGGCGACGATGACGGCGCCGGGACCGGCGAAGAATATCCGGATCCATCTTCGCCGGCTGGCCATGGCTCCTCCCTCGCGCACTGGCTCCCCCCTCAATATCTGACGCTCAGCGTGGCGAGGATGCTGCGAGGCGCGCCGTGATAGCCCTGATCATAGTTCAGGGCCTCGATATATTTGACGTTCGTCACGTTTCGCAGGTTCACGCTCAGCGACAGATGCCGGTCCAGATCATAGCGGGCGAGCAGATCGATCAGGGCATATTGCGGCTGGGTCACGCGGATCGGCGCGCCGGTGGTGACCGACACCGAACCCGGCTCCAGATAGATGCGGCTCTGATAGCGCAGCGATGCGCCCAGCTTGACAGCCTGAAGAGCGGGCGGCGAATAGGTGAAGTTCAGGCGCGCCGTGCTGCGCGGCACGAACGTCCTCACCGATCCGCCGCCCTCGTCCCGCAAGCGCAGGAGCGTATATCCGCCGGTCGCCTGGAGCCCGGCGACCAGTTCGCCGCCGAACTCGAACTCCACCCCCTGCGATCTTGCATCGACGCCGCGATAGACGCTCTGCCCGATCGTGGTGTCGAAGCCGGCGAGTTCCGCCGTGTTGTTCTGGCGCGCCTGGAACAGGGCGATGCTGGCGGTCAGCCGGCCCTCATTCCATTCCCCTTTCAGCCCGACCTCGACATTGTTGCCTTCGATCGGGTCGAGCAGGCGGCGGTTGACGTCCACCTGGGTCTGGGGATTGAAGATGGTCGCATAGCTCGCATAGGCGCTGATGTTGGAGGCGACGTCCAGCGTCGCACCCACGAACGGAAGGACCCGGGTGCGCTTGTAGTTGGTAGGTGCGCCGTAGGAGAATCCGTCGCTGGTCGCGCGGGTGATGTTGCCGCCCAGCATCACCTTCAGCGGATCGGCCAGGCTCAGGCGGACCAGCCCATAGCCGGTTTCCCGCCGCGTATGCGTATCGAGGCTCAGATCATAGGCGGCCGGGAAGGCCGGTCGCGCGAAATTGCCGTCGAACAGCGTCGCCAGCGGCAGCGCGACGCCGATCGTGGCGAAGTCATAGCTTGAATATTGGCGATAGCGCTGCGCGGCGCGGTTCACGCCGAACATCACCTCATGATCGCGGCCGAACAGCGAGAGCTTGCCGGCGACATAGGCATCGAGGGTCAGGTTGCGGGTCCGCGCCCTGAAGGCACCGGGATAGCTGAACACGCCATCGCCGGTGGCGCGATCGGGATTGCCATAGACGTAGAACAGCTGATCATCTTCGTTGATCGCGCGCCGGACGAGGGTGATCCTCGAATTCCAGCCATTCCCGAAATCATGCGTCAAGTCGCTGAAGATCTGGCGATCGACCACGTTCCAACCCGCCCAGGACGGCCCGGTATTGGCCAAACGGTCGAGATCGATGCGGCTGCCGTCGGTATAATAGAGCGGCAGGGAGCCCCACATAGCGCCCCGCGTCTGGTGGTCCTGGTGGCCATAGCCGGCACTCAGCGTGGTTGCCGCGCCAAGATCGGCCTCGACAATCCCATAGCCCGTCCAGCGTCGCAGGCGGTAGCGGTCGAGATAGCTGTCGGTATCGAGATAGGCGCCGACGACGCGCCCCCGCAGGGCGCCGCCCTCGACCAGCGGAACGCTGACGTCGCCATCGACCCGCTTGTTCTCGAACGAGCCATATTGGACGCTGCCGGAAGCCTGAAGCCGCTTGACCGGCCGCTTGCGGATGAAGTTGACGACCGCCGAAGGATTGCCCGTGGACGACAGCAGGCCCGGCGCGCCCCGCACCACTTCGATATGGTCGTAGATCGCGGTATCGATCGACCCGGTCTGGATCTCGAAGGCGAAGGGCAGACCGATCCCGTCGACCTGGAAGGTCTGGATGTCGAAGCCCCGCGCCGAATATTGGATGCGGTCGGTCTCGACCGCCTGGACGTTCACGCCCGGCACGGTTGCCAGCAGCGCATTGACGTCGTTGAGCTGGAAATCCTCGATCTGGGCACGGGTGACGATGCTGATCGACTGGGGCGTCTCGCGCTGGCTGATCGGGAAGCGGGTCGTGGTGGTCTGGGCCTCCACGCCGTAGATGTTCTCGCGCTCGGTCCGCTGGCCGGTGACGATGATCTCCGCCCCGTCCGAACGGGCATCGGCCGCGTCGGCGGGAACGGCCACGGCGGCCGCGAGCAAGGCAATGACAGCAGACATCTTGGTTGACTCCCCTGAAACGATAGGCCGCGCTTAAGGAAGTATTTTTGTTTTTGCAACGCATTCTCAATAGCAATAAATTTCAATCATCCACGGGATGGATGGCGCGCGCATCGCCAGCCCCTTCCTTCCGACGCTTCTTTCGGGCATCACCGGGGAATGGCGGATGAGGGCGTGGGACAAGTGAAGAAGGTGACGCTGCTGCGGCACGCCAAGTCGGGCTGGGACGACCCCGTCTCCCGCGATTTCGACCGGCCGCTTAACGCCAAGGGCAAGCGCGCCGCGCATCGCGTCGGCGAATATCTGCGCCAGCACGACATCCATTTCGATCATGTCGTCGCATCCCCCGCCGTCCGCGTGGTGGAGACGATCGAGCATCTGGCCGAAGGCACTGGCGAGACGATCGCGCCCGCCTGGGACAAGCGCGTCTACCTCGCCTCGGCGGTGTCGCTCCTCGATGTGATCCAGGAAGCCGACGACCGGTACGACAATCTGCTGCTGGTGGGCCATAATCCCGGCCTGGAGGACCTGGTCCTCATGCTGGTTCCGGACAGTCCGGATGACGCGGCGCGCGACCAGGTCGAGGAGAAATTCCCGACCGCGAGCATCGCCGAGATCAGCTTCCCGGTCGATCGCTGGGAGGATATCCGCCCCAATGGCGGCGCGCTCTCGCTGTTCGTCCGCCCCCGTGACCTGGATCCCGCGCTGGGCCCGGATCAGAACTGAGCTTCCCCCTCTCCCCAACCGGAGAGGAGGCCATCAATCCATGTCGGCGGCCAGCGCCTGGACCAGCGACTCGCGAATCGCCAGCAATTCGGCGCGCGCGGGCGATGGGATGGTGGACTGATTGACCACCAGCACGGGTTGCGGCGCGATGGGCGTGCCGGGCGGCGGAGCCGCCGGCTCGGTGGCGGGGGCCGGCGACACCTTCTGCGCGAGCAGCTTCTGAACGCCCCGGATCGTATAGCCCTGCTCGTTGAGCAGGCTGTGAATGCGCCGCACCAGAGCGGCGTCGGCCGGCCGGTAATAGCGGCGGTTACCCGCGCGCTGGAGCGGCCGAAGCTGCGGGAAACGCGTCTCCCAATAGCGCAATATATGCTGCTGGATACCCAGCTCCGCCGAGAGCTCGCCGATGGTACGGAAAGCGTCCTCGGCTTTCTCTGCGCCGGAAGTCATTCAAAAAACGCCTTAATTTCCGGCCACGATCCGGTCGCGGAGCATCTGGCTGGCGCGGAAGGTGAGCACGCGGCGCGGTGCGATCGGCACCTCGACACCGGTCTTGGGATTGCGGCCGACGCGCTGGCCCTTCTCGCGAAGGATGAAGCTGCCGAAGCCCGAAACCTTCACATTCTCACCCTTGGCGAGCGCGGCGCACATATGCTCCAGCACCTGTTCGACGACGGCCGCGCTGTCGGCCCGGGACAGGCCGATCTCGCGATGCACTTCCTCCGACAGGTCCGCTCGCGTCAAAGTCCCCCGATCCAACGCCATACCGTCCCCCAATTACACTGAGTATCGGCCATCTTACGTTCACTACGAGGCGAATCAAAGCCGATTCCAAAGGGCTTAGGGTGCAAGGCGCTATTTAATACCGGATGGCCGCCGCGCCCCAGGTGAAGCCGCCGCCCATCGCCTCGAGCACGAGCAGGTCGCCACGCTTGATCCGCCCGTCGCGGATCGCGACGTCGAGCGCGAGCGGGACCGACGCGGCGGAGGTGTTGGCGTGCCGGTCGACCGTCACGATCACGCTTTCCGCGGGCAGGCCGAGCTTGCGTGCTGTAGCGTCGAGGATGCGGCGATTGGCCTGGTGGGGCACCACCCAGTCGATGTCGGACGTGGCCAGGCCGGCCGCATCCATCACCTCGCGCAGCACCGAGGCAAGATTGGTGACAGCGTGGCGGAACACCTCCTGCCCCCTCATCCGCAGCTTGCCGACGGTCTGCGTGGTCGAGGGGCCGCCGTCGACATAGAGCAGCTGATTGTGCCGGCCATCGGCGTGGAGCCTCGCGGCGAGCACGCCGCGCGTGCCTTCCTCCGCGCGCAGCACCACCGCGCCGGCGCCATCGCCGAACAGCACGCAGGTGGTACGGTCCTCCCAGTCGAGGATGCGGCTGAAGGTCTCCGCGCCGATCACCAGCGCGGTCGATGCCGCGCCCGAGCGGATCATGCTGTCGGCGACCGTCATCGCGTAGAGGAAGCCCGAGCAGACCGCCTGTACGTCGAATGACACGCAATCGTCGATGCCAAGCGCGGTCTGGACGATCGTGGCCGACGCCGGGAAGGTCTGGTCGGGGGTCGCGGTCGCGAGGATGATCAGGTCAATCTCGGTCGCGGCAATACCGGCCGCCGCGATCGCGTTGCGCGCCGCCTCGGTCGCGAGGGTCGAGGTGGTCTCGCCCTCGCCGGCGATATAGCGGGTGCGGATGCCGGTGCGCTCGACGATCCATTCGTCGGAGGTGTCGACGGTCCTGGCCAGTTCGGCATTGGTCACCTGGCGCCTGGGCAGCGCCGATCCGGTCCCGGTGATCACGGCACGGCGGGCAGTCTCGACGGTCACTCCACCCCTTCCTGCGATGGCTGCGGCTCGACCGCGTGGCTGCGGAAATCCTCCAGGTCGTCGGTGATGCGACGGGTCAGGTCCTGGCGCGCGATCTTGGCGGCCACGTCGATCGCATTGGCCACGCCGTTCGCGTCGGCGCCGCCATGGCTCTTCACCACCAGCCCGTTGAGGCCGAGGAAGACCGCACCATTATGATTGTTGGGATTGAGATGGTGGCTGAGCAGCGCGAAGGCGGGGCGCGAGAGCAGGAAGCCCGCCTTCGAACGCAACGAGCTGGAGAAGGCGCGCTTGAGGAGATCGGTGATGAAGCGCGCGGTGCCCTCCATCGCCTTGAGCGCGATATTGCCGGAGAAGCCGTCGCTGACGACGACATCGACCTCGCCACGGCAGACCCGGTCGGCCTCGATGAAACCGTCGAAGCGCCAGGCGCCGCCGGTCTGCTGACGCAGCATCGCGGCGGCATCCTTGAGCTCGCCGGTGCCCTTCAGTTCCTCGGTGCCGATGTTGAGCAGGCGGACGCGGGGGCTCGCCACGCCGAGCGCGAGTCGCGAATAGGCGGCACCCATCACCGCGAACTCGACGAGGTTCCGGGCATCGCAATCGGTGTTGGCGCCGAGATCGAGCATGACGACGTCCTGGTCGCCCAGCGTCGGCATCAGCGCGGCGAGGGCCGGCCGGTCGATGCCGTGCATCGTGCGCAGCGAAAGCTTGGCGATCGCCATCAGTGCGCCGGTGTTGCCGGCCGAGACGGCCGCCACCGCCTCCCCGTCCTTCACGGCGAGGATGGCGCCGCCCATCGAGCTGGTCTTGGTACGACGGATCGCCTGGCTGGGCTTGTCGTCGCCGGTGATGACGTCATCGCAGTGGACGACCCGCGAATCGGCGATCTGCGGATAGCGCGCCAGTTCGGCGCGGATCGCCGCCTCATCCCCGAACAGGGTGAAGCGCAGGCTCGAATCGCGATCACATGCCTGCGCGACGCCGGCGATCATCGTCGCCGGCCCACCGTCACCGCCCATCGCGTCGATTGCGATTCGCGGTGCCTTGTCCACGCTCATTCCCCCGTTGGCCTTGATCAGGCCTCGACGGAGATGATCTCACGGCCGTTATAATGGCCGCAGGCGTTGCACAGATTGTGGGGGCGCTTCAGCTCGCCGCAGTTCGGGCATTCCTGGAACGCATCGACCGTCAGCGCGTGATGGCTGCGACGCATGTTGCGCCGCGAGGGCGAGGTCTTTCTCTTGGGGACGGCCATGTCGGCACCTGTTCCTAGCTAGCAAATAAATAAAGCGACGAATGCCCGTTTCCCTTTCGGTCGGGCTCGCCGCGAGCGCGCGACCTATAGCGATTTCGCTCCGCGTTGCAAGTATCGCCGCGACCTGCCAATCATCTGCCCGATTTATGAACGGAGGGGGAAGATGATCCTGCCCATCACGCTGACGATCGCCGGCGCCGCGGCGATCGTGAACATCTGGCTGGCAATCCGCATCGTCGCGATCCGGATCAAGGCCAAGATCCTGATCGGCGACGGCGGCAATGCGCTGCTCGCGGCGCGGATGCGCGCTCAGCTCAACTATATCGAATATACACCGCTGGTGCTGATCCTGATCGGGCTGATCGAGCTGGCGCGGGGCACCCACACATGGCTGTGGGCGGTCGGCATCATCTATATCATCGGCCGCATCCTCCACCCCTTCGGGCTGGACAAGCAGACCCCCAATCCACTGCGGGCCGCCGGCATCCTGACCACCTGGATCGTGCTGATCGGCCTTGCCGGCTATGCGATCACCATCCCCTACACCACCAAGAACGGCATCGTGACGACAGTGGCGAACGACGGGCTGGGAGCGGGAAATTAAGCTGCTTTCGCTTCGCAAAAACTACCCTGCCACCGCCCGGTCCCCGACGAACGGGTTGCCCGCCCGTTCATGGGCGAAGGTGGACATCGGCCCATGCCCGGGCACGAACGCCGTCTCCCCGCCCAGGGGCCAGAGCTTCTTCGTTATCGAGGCGATCAGGTCTTCATGATTGCCGCGCGGGAAATCGGTGCGGCCGATCGAGCCCTGGAACAGCACGTCGCCGACCAGTGCCAGCTTTGACGGCGCGTGATGGAAGATGACATGGCCCGGTGTGTGACCCGGGCAATGAATGACATCGAGCACCAGATCGCCCACCGTCACCTGATCGCCATCGTAGAGCCAGCGATCGGGTTCGAAGGGCCGCCCCTCGATCCCATAAGCGCGGCCATCGTCGCCCAGCCGGGCGATCCAGAAACGGTCGTCGGGATGCGGCCCCTCGATCGGCACGCCGAGTTGTTCGGCGAGGATGCCGGTGCCCCCGCAATGATCGATATGCCCGTGGGTGACGAGCAGCTTCTCTATCGTCACGCCATGCTGCGCAGCCGCGGCCTTGAGCCGGTCGAGATCGCCGCCGGCATCGACGAAGGCGCCGCGCATCGTCTTCGTGCACCACAGCAGGGTGCAATTCTGCTGGAAGGCGGTGACGGGGATGATGACGGCCTTGAGGGGCGGCGTGTCGGTGCTGCTCATGCCGCCGACATGATCAAAGCGCCGGACCATTGCAAGGCTCACCGCCGCGCGGGTCGGCCGACCCATTAACCATGCCGGAAAAATTTCGAGGCGAATCGGTAACTTGCAGCTAGGGTGGAGGCCGTTGCCGAGTCGAAACCTTTCGCCTCGATCATTCGTATCTGTATCTTAGGACTACGTGACAGGGGCGTTGGTCGCGATGGCGACAAGGGCATTCGATCTGATCGAGACGATGCGCTTTGAGGCGCTCGACGGATTCGTCGAACTCGAGCGCCATCTTTCCCGAATGAAGGCCAGCGCCGAAACCTTCGGCTTCAGCTTCAACCGCCACGATTGCCGCAACGACCTGCAGGCCGCGACCTTCCGGCTGACCGAGGACGCCCGGGTACGGCTGATGCTCGCCCGCAGTGGCGCGCTCGCCATAGAAGTGCGGCCGATGCCGGCGCCGCCGGCCGAACCCGTCGACGTGGCCCTGGCCCCGCTTCCCGTCGCCGACGACGATCAACGCCTGCGCCACAAGACCAGCAACCGCAGCTTCCTCGACGAGGCGAAGCAGCGCGCGGGGACCTTCGAGGTGGTCTTCGTCCGTGCCGATGGGCTGCTTACCGAAGGCAGCTTCACGAATGTCTTCGTGCCGCGCGACGGCCGGCTGGTGACGCCCAGGGCAGGATCGCTGATGCCCGGCATATTGCGCGAGCGGCTGATCGAGGGGGGAGAGGCGATCGAGGGGGACCTTCGGCCGGCCGATCTCGCTGCCGGTTTCCTGATCGGCAACTCGCTGCGCGGGCTGATCTCCGCGAAGTTGGTTTCGCAACCGCACAACTGAAGGTTGAGGCTTGCGCCTGTCCAGCCTATAGGCGCCGCGTTTCAATCCCGCGTCGCAACAGGAAAGCGCCTCGCCATGAGCCTCATCGCCCCGGCCCTCAACCGCATCTCGCCCTCGCCCACGCTCGCCATGACGAGCCGGGTGCTTGAGCTGAAGGCGAAGGGGATCGACGTCATCGGCCTGTCGGCGGGCGAACCCGATTTCGACACGCCGGACTTCGTCAAGCAGGCCGCGATCGAGGCGATCAACGCCGGCAAGACCAAATATACCAATGTCGACGGCACCGCCGAGCTGAAGGCGGCGATCGCCGCCAAGTTCAAGCGCGACAACGGCCTGACCTATGAGGCCAGCCAGATCAGCGTGAATGTCGGCGGCAAGCACACCCTGTTCAACGCGCTGGTCGCCACCGTCTCGGCCGGCGACGAGGTGATCATCCCGGCGCCCTATTGGGTCAGCTATCCCGACATCGTCCAGTTCGCGGGCGGCACCCCAGTATTCATCCGCGCCGGCGCCGACCAGAACTACAAGGTGACGCCGGAGCAGATCGACGCCGCCATCACTCCGCAGACCAAGTGGGTGCTGCTCAACTCGCCCTCCAACCCCTCGGGCGCCGCCTATTCCGCCGACGAGCTGAAGGCGATAGCCGAGGTGCTGCGCCGCCATCCGCATGTCTGGATCATGACCGACGACATGTATGAGCACATCCTCTACGACGGCTTCGAATTCGCGACAATCGCCCAGGTCGCGCCCGACCTGTACGATCGCACGCTTACCATCAACGGCTGCTCCAAGGCCTATTCGATGACCGGCTGGCGGATCGGCTTCGCCGGCGGCCCGGTCGCGCTGATCAAGGCGATGGCCAAGCTCCAGTCGCAATCCACGTCCAACCCCTGCTCGATCGCGCAGGCGGCCGCGACCGCCGCGCTCAACGGCGACCAGGCCTTCCTCAAGGATCGCGCCGCCGCCTTCCAGAAGCGCCGGGACCTCGTGGTGTCGATGCTGAACCAGGCGAAGGGCATCAACTGCCCCCGCCCCGAAGGCGCCTTCTATGTCTATCCGGACGTTTCCGGCCTGATCGGCCTCAGCACCCCGAAGGGCAAGCTGATCGCCAACGACTCCGACCTGATCGATTATTTCCTCGACGATCACCAGGTCGCCGCCGTCCCTGGCGCAGCCTTCGGCGTCGAGCCGGCCTTCCGCGTCAGCTACGCCACCTCGGAGGCGATCCTGACCACGGCGTGCGAGCGCATCCAGGAAGCCGCGGCGGCGCTGCGGTAAGCGGGATCGTTTCGGGGCGCGGCGGCCAAAACGTTGAATCCGTTTGGCTGCCCCCCATCTGTGTGGCAATATAGTCACAGATGGAAAAAAGGTTTGCCCTTTGACCGACAGTCCTAACCGGCCGCTGATCGCCGGGATTTCGGCCGGCCTGCTGTTGCTGGCGGCGGCGGGAACCATGGCGACCCGCAGCCCGGCGGTAGCGCCTGCACCTCGAGTCGATCCCGGCCCGATCGTGCGAGTGCCTGCCCCTGCCGTCGATCCCGCCGAAGCAGGGAAGACCGCAACCGCCGTGTTCGCGGGCGGCTGTTTCTGGGGCGTGCAGGGCGTGTTCCAGCATGTCGATGGCGTGACCTCGGCCGTATCGGGCTATTCGGGCGGCAACGCCCAGTCGGCCGACTATGAGACGGTTGGCACCGGCGCCACCGGCCATGCGGAAGCGGTGAAGATCACCTATGATCCCAAGCGGGTCAGCTATGGCGCGCTGCTGCGCATCTTCTTCGCGGTGGTCGCCGACCCCACCACGCTCAATCGCCAGGGTCCGGATCGCGGCACCCAATATCGCACCGCGATCTTCCCCACCACGCCGCAGCAAAAGGCAGTTGCCCAGGCCTATATCGCCCAGCTCGGAGCGGCCAAGGTCTGGAAGGCACCGATCGTGACCCGGGTGGAGCGCTATCGCGGCTTCTATCCGGCCGAGAAATACCACCAGGATTTCCTCGTCCGGAAACCCGACTATCCCTATATCGTCTATAATGACCTGCCCAAGGTCGAGGCGCTGCGCGTCGCCTTCCCCACTCATTGGCGCAAGCAGCCGGTGACGGTGTACCCGGTCGGCTGACCATCACCCGGTCATTCCAGCGAAAGCCGGGATGACACCCATGGCCGTCACGCCGCCAGCGGGAACCCCAGCAGCTTTTGCTGAACCGCGACCAGCGCTCGGGCATCCTGCCCGACCATGTCGAGGATAGCCGGGTCGGCGGCGTCCATGCCGCCGGTCAGCACCCCGAAGGACGGCAGGATCAGCTTGCTCCGCCCCGCGACGAAGCAGGGCCGGGACACCCGCCGGCCGCGCAGGGTCACCTTATATTTGGGATGGTAATGGCCCGAAACCTCGGGCCGCCGGTCGTCGGCATCGGCCTCGTGCCGCAGAATCAGCCCCTGGAGCTCGACCTCCGCCGCCACCGTGCCACCGAGCGGATCGGAGAAGGCGCGGTCATGATTGCCGACGATCCAGGTCCAGCGCACCCGCGCCGTCAGCAGGCTCAGCAGCCCGCGCGCCTCGTCGCCGAGACGGGCAATGCCGCCGCGATCGTGAAAGCTGTCCCCGAGACAATAGAGCGCCCGCGCCCCGGTCTGCTCGACCAGCGCGGAGACGCGGCGCAGTGTCTCGATCGAATCATAGGGCGGCAACATCTGGCCGCGCACCGCATAGCTGCTCGCCTTCTCGAGATGCAGGTCGGCCAGCAGCAGGCTGGCGGAGTCGGGATGAAATAGCCCGCCTTCCGGCAATGCGCACAAGTCGACCGAACAGAACGAAAAGGGAACCATGGAGCCGATATATCCGGTTCGGCGGCGGGAGCAAGGCCTTGCCTTCCCGATCTCCAGTCGTTCCGGAGGAACCGGAATCGCGGAAGAACGCCCGGCGGCCTGGTCCTCGGATAATTTCAGCCTCCGCCGGAATGACGAAATGGGTCGCGGAGCCTTCCATCCCTCGCGCGAAATGACTAGCCCTAGGGGCATGGATCTTTACCTGCCCATTGCCGGCCTGTCGGTGAACATCCTCGTGATCATCGGCCTGGGCGGACTGGTCGGCATCCTGTCGGGCATGTTCGGCGTGGGCGGCGGTTTCCTGACGACGCCGTTGATGATCTTCTACGGCATTCCGCCGGCCGTCGCCGTGGCCTCCTCCGCGCCGCAGATCACGGGCGCCAGCGTCTCGGGCGTGCTGGCGCACGGCAACCGCGACGGCGTCGATTATCATATGGGCGCAGTGCTCGTGGTCGGGGGCGCGATCGGGTCGCTGATCGGCGGTTTCCTGTTCCGCATCCTCCAGGACGTCGGCCAGATCGATACGGTCGTCTCGGTCATGTATGTCGTGATGCTGGGGGGCATCGGCATCTTCATGGCGCGCGACGCGATCCACGCGCTCCTCGCCGAATGGCGGGGCGAACGCCCGACATCGACCAGCAAGCGCCACCATCCGCTGATCGCGGTGCTGCCCTTCCGCTGGCGCTTCTACCGCTCGGGCCTGTACATCTCGCCGCTGGCGCCATTGCTGCTCGGCTTCGCCACCGGCATCATGACCGTGCTGATGGGGGTCGGCGGCGGCTTCATCCTGGTGCCGGCGATGATCTATCTGCTCGGCATGTCCGCCCGCGTGGTGGTAGGCACCTCGCTGTTCCAGATATTGTTCGTCACCGCCGCGACCACGCTGGTCCATGCGATGACCACCCAGAAGGTCGACCTGGTGCTGACCGGACTGCTGCTGATCGGCAGCGTCACGGGTGCCCAGTTCGGCGCACGCTTCGCGATGAAGATGAAGCCCGAATATCTGCGCCTGATCCTTGCCTTCATCGTCCTGGTCGTCGCGATCCGGATGCTGCTCGGCCTCACCTGGCGCCCGCCCGAGATCTTCACGGTGCAGGCGTTGTGAGCGGGCTCCCGCCCGCGGTGCGGCACCAGCCCGCTCCCCCACCCGGCCCCCCATTGATTGTACCCTGTGGGAGGTCGGGTGGGGGAGCGGGCTGGTGCCGCGCGTTTCAGCGAAAGCTGAAACAGACAAGGCGACGCCGGCTTCTGATCTTCCTGCTGGCGCCGCTGCTGGTCGCGGCCGAAAGCCCGCGGCTCGTCCCCGATGTGTCGCAGCGCAAGATCGAGATCATCTATAGTTTCACCGGCGCCGAACTGCTGCTGTTCGGGGCGATCCTCTATCCGGGCGGCCGCGCGCCGAGCGACGACGCCCAGATCGCGGTGGTGGTGAAAGGCCCGCAGGAGCCGGTGCTGATCCGCGAGAAGCGCAAGATCGCCGGTATGTGGATCAACGCCGACAGCGCCGATTTCCGATCGGTGCCGAGCTTCTATGCGCTCGCCTCGTCGAAGCCCATCGCCGGCATCGTCGATCCGCGCACCGCCGTGATCTACGAACTGGGGATCGACAATCTCCAGCTGTCGCCCGCCAGCGGCGGCGACCCGGCCGAGGACCGCCGCTTCGAGGCTGGGCTGATCGACCTCAAGCGCCGCGGGGGCTATTATTCCGAAACCGACCGTGGCGTCGAAATCAGCGAAGGCGTGCTCTATCGCGCGCGCATCGCGATACCGGCGCGCGTCCCGGTCGGCAGCTACACCGCCGAGACCTTCCTGATCGAGAAGGGCCGGGTCATCGCCGCCGCGACCCGGAAGATCGAGATACATAAATCGGGGATGGAGGCCTTTGTCGCGCGTGCCGCCGAACGGCACAGCTTCCTCTACGGGCTGACTGCGGTACTGCTGTCGCTGATGCTGGGCTGGGCGGCGAGCGCCGCCTTCCGTCGCCTGCGCGAATAGGAGCCGTTCAGGCCTTCACGGTCTGCAGATGCGCGTCGATCAGCGCATCGCTGGTGGCGACCATCGCCGCACAGGGCCCCTGGCTGCCGAAGATATGATGCGCGCTCATCGCGCCTTCGATGACCAGCAGCAGGCCATCGGCAAGCTCCTCCGGCCGATCGACATGAAGCTCGCGGGTGATGCTGACGATCAGCGCCCTTGTGTCGGCCTTGCATTGTTCCAGCACGACACGGCCGGGATGGCCTGGCTCCGGAATCTCGACCGCGGTGTTGCTCATCGGGCAGCCACGGAAATCGGGCGCGGCGACCTTGCGGGCGAAATGGCGGATCACCGCGCGGAGTTGGTCACGAGGATCCTCGCCGGCCGCATCCAGGACCTCGCGCATCGCGGCACGCCCCTCCCTGGCGCTTTCCTCCAGACAGGCGGCGACCAGATCATCCTTGGAGGCGAAGGCGCGGTAGAGGCTCGGCTTGGTAACGCCGGCCTTGCAGACGATTTCGTCGACGCCGACCGCGCGGATGCCGCGATGATAGAAGAGATCGCGAGCGGCCTCGAACACGCGGACCGCGGCGGTCTTCTTTCCGGTTCCATCACCGTCGCAGCAGAAGGACTTCTTGGACGCAGACACGGTTGATCCCATCTCCTCAATGGGAGGTCTATGTAACAGTTCGGTACGCCTGTTTCAATATGGCGACGAACGGCCGGGATACAGCCTCCCGCCGAGGGAGCTCAGGCGCCGATCACCGGGTCTATCTTGGCACGCAGTTCCACATATTCCGCGGCCGGATCGCTATCCGCGACGATGCCGCCGCCGGCCCGGGCGATCAGTCGCGTGGGCGTCGCCGCGATCGAGCGGATGACGATGGAACTGTCCATCGCTCCATCCTCGCCCAGTGCGAAGACGACGCCGAAGAAGGGGCCGCGTCCCGAATCCTCGATCCCGTCGATGATCTCGACCGCGCGGCGCTTGGGTGCGCCCGTGATCGATCCACCGGGAAAGGTCGCGGCGAGCAGGCCGATCGCATCTTCTCCTTCGCGCAGCCGCGCCTCAACCGCCGAGACGAGGTGCCAGACGGAAGCGAATCGCTCCAGCCCGGCCAGCTGCGGGACGGTGACGCTCCCTTCCTCGGCAACAATCGAAAGATCGTTGCGCAGCAGATCGCAGATCATCAGATTCTCCGCGCGATCCTTGGGCGAGGCCGCAAGCCGCTCACCATTGCGGCGATCCTCCTCCTCATCGGCGCTGCGCGGGGCGGTGCCCTTGATCGGGCGGGTCTCGATCCGCCCGTCGCGATCACATCGGACGAAGCGCTCGGGCGAGGCGCTGAGCAGCGCGCTGCCTCCGCCCAGATCCAGATAGGAAGCGAACGGAGCCGGCGTGCGGGCACGCAGCGCGAGATAGGCGGCCGGGGCATCGAAGCCTTCGGGCCGCAAGGCGGTGAAGCTGATGCTGATGTTCGCCTGATAGATGTCCCCCGCGCGCAGATAGGCGAGCACCTCGCCGATCATGGCGCGGTGACGATCGGGATCGGTTTCCTCGGCCCAGTCGAGCGCCCCAGGGTCGGGCAGGACGGGGACCGGATCGGCGGCCAGCAACCGGTCCAGCCGCTGCGTGGCGCTCAGCGCCCCACGCGGCCGGGCGAAGCCCCAGGCACGCCGCTCGCGATGATCGAAGCCCAGCAGCAGATCATAGCGGCGGACCAACAGCGCCGGCAGGGCGGGATCGCCCCGATGACGGCTGGCGACACCGAGCGCGCTCGGCCCGAGATCATAGGAGAGCAAGCCGATCAGCCCGCCCGTGAAGGGCATCGGCCCCTGCCCCGACGCCGAACGATGCAGCCGGCGCAGCGCAGCGATTGCCTGGTCCATCGTGGCGACGGGCAGCCGCACCTCTTCGACGGGATCGACCGCGATATAGGAGGCGGCCGAACGCGGATCGCCCAGCGCAGCGCTGTCGAGGAAGGCGATGCCGGGCCGGCCCGCCAGCCGGGCGAACCAGTCGCCCGGATCGACCCAGGAAAGCTCGCGCGCCAGCAGATCGTCGGTCACTTGCTGCGCGCCTTGATCCAGAGATGGCGCGCCAGCATCAGCGGCGGCATGCGCATCCAGTGCGAGCGGACATAGAAGCCGAGGCGGTTGAGCGGCCGGATCGGCCGGCCCCACCCGTCGCGGGCCAGGATCCGGCGGATGAACAGCGCGTCGCGCATCCGGTCATGACCGGCGATGCGCGGTTCGACCGGGGTGGCGAACAGCCGATCGGCGAGACGCAGCGCCAGCGCCACGGGCCCTCGCATATCGTGGAGCCGGGCGCGGGCATCGAGCTTCTTCCAGAAATCGGGGGCCGAAGCGAACAGCCGCAGCAGCCGATCGATATCCCACAGGTTGCGCAGGCCGCCGGAGAGATCGCCATCGGCAAAGAGGTGGCAGGCCGCATGCACGATCATGTCGGCCGGACACAGGATGCGCAGACCCGCCGCAATCTCGATACTGTCGGCTACCAGCGCCCCGGCGTCCGGCGTCGGGCGCGCGGTGAGCGGCAATATCGTGTGATGCAGATCGATCATGCCGCCGCGATCGGGATGGATCAGCGGCGGCAGCTCATGCATCCACCGGCGATAATAGCCCTGGGTGTAGGGATCGTCCTTCGCCCAGACGAAGCCGGCGCCGAGCAGGGCGGCCTCGGCCTCGTCGATCCGATCGCGCGGCACCAATATGTCGAGATCGCCGACCACGCGGCCGACGGCGGCGGGGAGCCCCGCGAAGGCGAAGGCGCTGCCCTTGAGCAGGATCGGCGCGATGCCCAGCGGCGCCAGCGCGCGGCGCGCCATCTCCACCTCCCAGAGCGCCTGGGTGCGGCCGAACTCGGCCTCGGCACGGGCATCTTCCAGCGCGCGCGCGACCGGGCCGGGCAGCGGCATGTCGGCGAGGCGGTAGGCAAGGCTGCCGTCCAGCCTTTCGGCGCGGGCGATCGACAGCAGGCTGGTCCACGCGTCGGCCCCCAGGCCCAGCACCGAGACCGGATCGGCAAGCGCGGTGGCCAGCGGGCGGGCGTCCTTCATATCCCCGCCTCGGCGCAGAACTGCTCGACGATGGCGACGCCGCTGGCGCTGTCGGGATAGGCGAAGCGTGCGGCAGGCACCGTCTCGGCGATGGTGACGAGCCGATCGAACGCGGGCTGGCCGAGCGGGATATAATTGGTCGAACCCTCGGTGATCCGCGCGAACAGCTCCGACTTGCTGACGCCGTCGCTGGCCGGTTCATAGCCATAGGAGGGGAAGAGGATCAGCGCCGGCTCGGCGGGCTCGTCCATCCGGGCGACCGCGTCCTCGCGGGGGCGCAAGTGGCGCAGTTCGCCCTTGGGCGTGCCACTCAGACGCGGGCCGAACCGGGCGGGATCGGCAATCCGCGCCTCCATCTCCGCGATGGCGCTGTTCTTGAGGCTGATCGCACGCGGGAAGGGGAAGGCAAGGCCGGTCGCGAGGTCGATCAGCACGAACTCGTCGGCCATCAGCCGCCAGCCCGCCTCTCCCAGCAAGGCGGCGAGGGTCGATTTGCCGGAACCGCTGTCGCCGGGCAGGATCAGCGCCTTGCCGCCGCGCTCCACCGCCGCGGCATGAACGAGCAGGAAGCGGCGCTCGCCCAGCGCCACCTGCATGTTCATCGCCATCTCGATGGCGAGCAGGCCATGCCGCAGGGCCATCGGCACCGTGTCCGGCAGGACATGATCGCCCTCGATCGCAACCTGCGGATGCAGCCAGCGCCGCCACGGCCGCGGCGGGCCGATCCTGGCGGTGACCGTCGCCATGCCCTCCTCCGGCAACGGATAGCCCGCATAAAGACGGCGGAGCGCCGCGACCGGGGCCGACCACGGCGAACCGATCCGATAGGAAACCGGGCCGATGCGAACATGGAAAGCGTGCATCAGCCCGCCTGCACCAGCCCGATGGCGATCAGCTCGGCAAGCCGGGCCTCTACGACCGCCCGTGCCTCTTCATCCTCGGCTAGACCGAGATTGACGCACAGGCGGCACGTGAGCCCGGCGGCGCCATCCGGCGCTTCCGCGAGCAGCTGGAGCATTTCGGGCACCGGACTGTCCAGGAAATGGGTGGCGCCCGACGGACGATGGAAGATCAGACTCATCCCGTCGATCACGTGGGTGCGGCACTGGCCGGGATAATCGGTGCGGTAGGTCGGTGCTGTCACCGTTCGGCCGTAGCGGGCATGCCCGGATCAGATTCGGCTCTGGATCGAGGAATAGCAGGTATAGCCCTGCTTCCCCATCGTCAGCTTCTTGATATAATTGTTGAAGGCGTTGGTCGCGTTCTGGTTGTAGCCCGAGTAACGGGTGCCATAGGCCAGCGAGTTCTTGACGTCCTCGCCCTTCAGGGGGGTTTCCGGCGGATCATAGCTCTGCGCAGTGTTGGGGTTCACCACTGTACCATCCTTCTTGATCCATTTGCCCGCCTGGCTGCTCTGCGGAACCGGGATCGAGCAGGTGATCCCTGAAACCGCCGCATTGGCGATGCCCGGCTTGACCGTGACGATGGCCGCGGTGCCCAGCGTGGCTATCCGCAGCAGGCCGCGACGGCTCTGCAGCGCCTGCCCCTCTTCAACCTCTTCGGTCACCGGCCGATCGGCCTCGGGCTGCTGATCTTCGTTACGCATGATACTCCCCACACCGCTCCGCCGTCTTACCGCCAATCGCCAATCGAGGCGAGGGGCAGATTGCAACATCCATCACCGCGCGCCCGGGCTGGCTTTTCTGTCCGATAGATTTCACAATTCGGTTATAATGAGGACGGATGAAGCATGAAACCCTGCCGGAGCCCGGCCAGGATGGCGCAATGACCGAGCGGCGGCATGGTCGGGCCGCGCTGGCCTTCGCCATCGTCGCGGCGGCGGCGTGGCTGCTGGCCGCACCGCTCGCGGCATCGGCGGTGGTCGGCCTGGTCGCCGCCTTCTTCGTCTGGATTTCCACGGCGCCGGCCAGCCAGTTGCCGGTGCTCGTCCCGCCCCCCGCCGCCGACACGCCCGACCGCACCCAAGAGGTGATCGATGCGGTCGACGACGCGCTGCTGATCATTGAACGACAACGCATCACCTATGCCAACCATGCCGCGCGCCGACTGTTCGGCACCGAGCGGGTGGAGGGCGATTTCCGCCTCGCGCTGCGCCACCCGGTGGCCGCCGACCTGATCGCCTCCGATCGCGAGACCGACGCACCGGTGGAGATCGCCGGCCTGGGCGACGCTGATCGGCGCTGGGTGATGAGCGTCCGCCATGTCGAAGGCGGCGCAAAGCTGGTCACGTTGCGTGATCGCACCGACAGCTGGATCGCCGAACGGATGCGGGTCGATTTCGTCGCCAATGCCAGCCATGAGCTGCGCACCCCGCTGGCCACCATATTGGGCTTCATCGAAACGCTGAGCGAGGGCCGCGCCGCCGAGGATGCCGCGATCCGCCAGCGCTTCCTGGGCATCATGCTGGGCGAGGCGAAGCGGATGCAGCAGCTCGTCGACGACCTGATCTCGCTGTCGCGGATCGAGGCCGACCGCTTCGCCGTGCCGCAGACGTCGCTCGCGCTCGGCCCCGTGATCGATGAGGTGGCAGGCGTGATCCGATCCGGCATGCGCGAGGGTGGCGAGCGCATCCAGCTTTCCATCGAGCCGGTGCCCGATGTCCGCGCCGATCGCGTCCAGATGGGCCAGCTGCTCCACAACCTGATCGGCAATGCGATCAAATATGCCCGCCCCGGCAGCCCGATCCGGGTGTCGCTGGATCGGGTCCAGGGCAAGGTCCGCCTTTCGATCGCCGACGAGAGCGAAGGCATTGCGCCGGAGCACCTTCCCCGGCTCACCGAACGCTTCTACCGGGTCGATGCCGGCCGCAGCCGATCGATCGGCGGCACGGGGCTCGGCCTCGCCATCGTCAAGCATATCGCCGAACGCCATCGCGCGACGCTCGACATCGCGTCCAAGGTGGGTATCGGGACGACCGTGACTGTCACATTTCCGGTCATGTCGTCCGAGAACCTGTCATGATATTGCAACATCAAACCACCATAGGCCGCGCCTAGACGGTGCCGGCCTTCCGGGACCGAAAGGAATGGAAGATGGCAACGGGTCACACCGTCAAGGCATTCGACGAGGATCTGGGCCAGCTCCGCGCCCTCATTTCGGAAATGGGCGGACGCGCCGAGGCGGCGATCACCGGCGCGCTGGAGGCGCTGGTCAATCGCGACCTCGAGACCGCCGCGCAGATCGTTCAAAACGACAAGAAGATCGACGAGCTCGAAGCCGAGATCGAGCGCCAGGTGGTCCGCCTGATCGCGCTGCGCGCGCCGCTGGCCGACGATCTGCGCGAGGTGCTGGCCGCGCTGAAGATCGCGGGCGTGGTCGAGCGCATGGGCGACTATGCCAAGAACATCGCCAAGCGCGTTGCCCTGCTCCAGGAGACGCGCGGCATCGAGGCGCTGGCCGTGCTGCCCGCGATGGGCAAGGTCGCGGCCGAGATGGTCCGCAACGTGCTCGACGCCTTCGTCCTGCGCGATGCCGAGGCCGCTGTGGCGGTGACAGCGCGCGACAAGGCAGTGGACGATTTCTACAACAGCCTGTTCCGCACGCTGCTGACTTACATGATGGAAAATCCGCACAATATCACGGCGTCGACGCATCTGCTGTTCATCGCCAAGAATATCGAACGGATCGGCGACCATGCGACCAACGTGGCCGAAATGGTCTATTTCGCCGCGACCGGCAGGCAGATGGCCGAACGGGCCAAGGGCGAGGACCCCCTCGCAGGAGATAGTTGATGGCGCGCGCCCGGGTGCTTCTGGTCGAGGACGATGCGGCACTTGCCGAACTGGTCAGCTGGCATCTCGAGCGCGAGGATTTCGAGGTCGAGCGTACCGGCGACGGCGAGGAAGCAATCCTGCTGGCGCGCGAGACGCCGCCCGATCTGGTCCTTCTCGACTGGATGATAGAGGGCGTCTCGGGGATCGAGGTCTGCCGGCGCCTCCGTCGCCTGCCCGACACCGCCAATGTCCCGATCATCATGCTCACCGCGCGCGGCGAGGAGGAGGATCGGGTACGAGGCCTGGAGACGGGCGCCGACGACTATGTCACAAAGCCCTTCTCCCCGCGCGAACTGGTTGCCCGGGTCGGCGCCGTGCTGCGCCGGGTGCGCCCGGCGCTGGCCGGCGAGCGGCTCTATTATGCCGATATCGAGATGGACACGGCCAGCCACCGGGTACGCCGCAACGGATCGCCGATCGCGCTGGGCCCCACCGAGTTCCGCCTTCTCAAGCATTTCCTGGAGCATCCCGGCCGCGTCTTCTCGCGCGAGCGGCTGCTCGATTCGGTCTGGGGCCGCGACAGCGACATCGAGCCGCGCACCGTCGATGTCCATATCCGCCGGCTGCGCAAGGCGATCAACGTCGCCGATGCGCCGGACGTGATCCGCACCGTCCGGTCTGCCGGATATGCGCTCGACAGCGAGGGCATGCTCTGACGCACCCGATCGGCAAGGCTGTATTGTTATTATAATACAGTAGTGCTATTCTTCCCGCTGAAACCGGGAGAGAGCCCCATGTACAGCGAGAGCGATATTGATGGCGCGGTCGAGGCCGGCGCGCTGAGCCGCGAAGCAGCGACGGCGCTAAGGGCCCATGTCGCGGGGCAACGCGCCATGCCCGCCGTCGATGAGGAGAGCTTCCGGCTGCTGACCGGCTTCAACGATATCTTCGTATCGATCGCCGCCGTGCTGATGCTGGTGGCGACGGGCTGGATCGGCAACATGATCCGATTGCTCGCCCCCGAACATGGACCTTCTCCCTTCATCGGTTTCGCGGTGGCCGCCACCGCCTGGGGGCTGGCCGAATATTTCACCCGCGAGCGGCGCATGGCGCTGCCCAGCATCATCCTGCTGCTGGCCTATGCGGGCGGGCTGTTCCTGGGTTTCGCCGTGCTGATCGGTGTCACCTTCGGCCTCGAGCATGACCATGAGCAGAATGAGCGTGTGCTGGCGATGATCGTCGCCGCCGCTGCCGCGCTCACCGCGGGCGGCGTGTGGCTGCACTGGCGCCGCTTCATGGTGCCGATCACCGTGGCGGCCGGCGCCGCGACCCTGGCCGGCGTGCTGATGGCGCTGGTCGTGGCGGCGGTACCGACCATCGGCGGCCATATCCTGAAGCTGCTGCTGGTGGCGGGGCTCGGCGTCTTTTCGCTCGCCATGTGGTGGGACATGAGCGACCGCACCCGCACCACGCGGCGTTCCGACGTGGCCTTCTGGCTGCATCTGCTGGCGGCGCCGATGATCGTCCATCCGATCTTCGCGATGATGGGTATGCTCGAAGGCACCGCCGCGCCCGCGCAGGCTTCCTTCGTGATCCTGATCTATATCGCGCTCGGCTTCGTCGCCCTGGCGATCGACCGGCGCGCGCTGATGGTCTCGGCGCTGGTCTATGTGCTGTACGCCCTCTCGAGCCTGATCGAGCAGAGCGGTGCGGTCGACCTGAGCTTCGGCCTGACCGCGCTGATCATCGGCTCGGCACTGCTGCTGCTCTCGGCCTTCTGGACCGTGGCCCGACGCCATGTCGTCGGGCTGCTGCCGGACGATCTCGCGCTGCGACTACCCGTGATCGACCGGCTGCAGGCTGCCTGAAACCTCAGTCCTCGACGAGCTTCATCAGCCGCCGCTCGACCGGCGCCAGCACCGGGCCCAGTTCCTGGCCGCGCTTTAGGATGGCGCCGCCCTCCCCGATCAGCGCCCACATGCCCTGGCGGTTGCGCAGCGCGGGGCGTTTCTCGATGCGATATTCGGGACGCTCCGCGGCGCGGCGGAAAGCGGCGAAGCAGGCGGCCTCGCGGCCCAGGTCGATCGCATAGTCGCGCCAAAGCCCGGCAGCGACCATCCGGCCGTAGAGATCGAGGATACGCATCAATTCGGGCCGGTCGAACCCCACCTGCAGGGGTTTGCCCGGAAAAGGGGAGATCGTCCCCATTCAGCCGCGATCCTCAGGCCCGTTCACGATCCTCATCCAGTTTCGCGCGGACGGTATCGCGCTCGTCGAGCAGTTTGCCGATGCGACCGCGCAGAGTTTCCAGCTCGCATCGCAATATTTCAAGCTGCTGGGTCTGCGGGTCGAAGCGTTCGCTGCACGGCGTACCATAAGGCGTGAAGCCCTTCTGATATTCCTTGGCATCCACCAGCATCGGCCGCGCCGGGATGCCGACCACCACCTGGCCTTCGGCCACGTCCTTGGTCACCACCGCATTGGCGCCGACCCGCGCCCGCTTGCCCACCGTGATCGGCCCAAGGACCACCGCGCCCACGCTGATGATCGCGCCATCGCCTATCGTCGGGTGGCGCTTTCCGCCTTCGCCATTGGTGGGGTTCGTCCCGCCCAGGGTGCAGCCCTGATACATGGTGACATCATCGCCGATGATCGAGGTCTCGCCGATCACGACGAAGCCATGGTCGATGAAGAAGCGGCGGCCGATCTGTACGCCCGGATGGATGTCGATCGCGGTCAGCATGCGCGAGACATGGTTGACGAACCGGGCGAGGAAATAAAGCTCCGCCTGGAACAGCCAGTGCGCGATCCGGTGAAGCCCCAGCGCGAGCACGCCCGGATAGAGCAGAATCTCCCACCGCGAACGCGGCGCGGGATCGCGCGCCTTGATGGAATCGAGGTAGGAAATCAGACCATCGAACATCGGCTATACCTTCAGGGCCCACTCCATCGGGAACCGCCAATATAGGCCGCCCCTTCCGCCCTGCAAAGATGTTCCTGAGCGGTACGTCATAAGCAGGGCTTGTGAGGGCCCCGGGGGACCCTCCCCTGCCCTTGCGGACAGGGAAGGTCCAACGGCATCAATCGTCGGCGGCGATGCGCGCCTTGACGATCTTGCCGGGGCTGCGCGGCGGCTCGCCCTTGGGCAGCGCATCGACATGCTCCATGCCCGATTCGACCACGCCCCAGACGGTGTACTGGCGATCGAGGAACCGTGCGTCGTCGAAGCAGATGAAGAACTGGCTGTTCGCGCTGTCCGGATTCTGGCTGCGCGCCATCGAGCAGACGCCACGGACATGCGGCTCGGCATTGAACTCCGCCTTCAGGTTGGGCTTCTTCGAGCCGCCCATGCCGGTGCCGGTGGGATCGCCGCCCTGCGCCATGAAGCCCGGTATCACGCGGTGGAAGACTACACCGTCGTAAAAGCCTTCGCGAACCAGTTCCTTGATATGGCCCACATGGCCTGGGGCCAGATCCGGGCGAAGGTTGATGACGACATCGCCGCCCTCCAGGGTCATGATCAGCGTGTTCTCGGAATCGGCGGCCATCGGGCTCTCCTTTGCGTGAAAAAATCCGCCCCGTCCCTATCGCCAGACGTCCTCCGATGCGAGCGATGATTGCCCGGCCCGCGGCGGGGTGACATGGTGCGCGCGATGACCGAACCCACCAAAGACCAAGCCATCGTCCGCCTGGACCCGGTTCCCAAGGCCCTGGCCACCGCGCTGATCATGGCCGCGACCGTACTGGTCGTGCTCGACCAGACGATTGCCAATGTCGCGCTGCCGCACATGCAGGCGGCGCTCGGCGCCACGCCGGATTCGATATCCTGGGTGCTCACCTCCTATATCCTGGCGACGGCGATCGCGACGCCGCTCACGGGCTGGCTGGCCGGCCGGATCGGGCGCAACCGGCTGTTCGGCATCGCCATCGCCGGCTTCACCATGAGTTCGGCGATATGCGGCCTATCGGTATCGCTGCCGATGATGGTCGCGGCACGGCTGACACAGGGCTTCTTCGGCGCCTTCCTGCTGCCGATGTCGCAATCCTTCCTCTACGACATGAACAAGCCCTCGGAACAGATGCGGGCGATGACCATCTGGGGCATGGGCGTGATGATCGCGCCGGTCATCGGCCCGGCGCTGGGCGGGCTGCTGACCGAATATCTCAACTGGCGCTGGGTATTCTTCATCAATGTGCCGATCGGGGCGCTGGCCGCCATCGGCATCTTCGCGGTCATGCCGAAATTCCCCTCCACCCGCCGGACCTTCGATCATATCGGCTTCATCCTGATCGCCCTGGCACTGGGCGGGCTACAACTGGCGCTCGATCGCGGCACCCAGCAGGACTGGCTCGAATCATCGGAGATCATCATCGAACTGGGCATCAGCGCCGGCGCGTTCTGGATGCTGATCTTCCACCTGCGCCACCATCCCCACCCGCTCATCCCGATCCAGCTCTTCCAGAACCGGACCTTCGCCGGCGCGATGCTGTTGGCGCTGGTCGTGGCGCCGGTGGTGATAGCCGGCTCGGCGCTGCTTCCGCCGCTGATCCAGGTGCTGCTGGGCTACCCGGTCCTGGATTCCGGATTGCTCATGATGCCGCGTGGAATCGCCATGGCGATCAGCATGGTGATCGGCGGCAAGCTGATGCAGCATTTCGATGGACGGGTGGTGATCGGGCTGGGCCTGATGCTGATCATATGGTCGCTGTGGATACAGACGGGCTTCAGCCTCCAGATGGATTCCAGGCTGCTGATCTGGTCCGGGATCGTGCAAGGGGCCGGATCGGGCCTCGCCATCACCACCATCAATTTCGTATCGGTTTCCACGCTGCCCCCGGCGCTCAGGACCGATGGCGCCGCCTGCTACAGCCTGGTGCGCAGCCTCGGCTCGTCGCTGATGATCACGTTCATGACGTCGATGCTGGCGCGCAACATGCAGATCAACCATGCCGAGGTGGGCAGCGCGCTGCACGCCAGCAGCACCCCCTTCCTGATGCCGCAGATGCTGGGCGGCAGCCACTCAAGCGACCAGATCGCGGCCTTCGCCAATGCGGAGGTGACCCGCCAGGCGATGATGATCGCCTATATCGACGATTTCTGGCTGATGATGTGGCTGGGCGTGGCGGCGATCCCGATCCTGTTCCTCCTAAGCCCGGTCCGCTCCCGAAAGGGCCAGCCGATGGAGATCATGGAATAGGCCGGGCCGGGCCGCATTGCGATATCGTCGGCAGGCTCGTAGAGCGGCCGAAGCTCGCGGATCATCGGCGGAGGACGGCATGAGCGAAACCGAGATCGAGACCGCCGTCGAGCCGGCTGCGGCCGAAGCCCTGCACGATGAGGACGACCGGCTGAAGTCCAGCTTCGTCGACGCCGTCATCGAATGCGTCGAGCAGGGCGACTTCGAGGGCGCGCGCAGCCTGGTCCGCCCGCTCCACCCCGCCGACATCGCCGACCTTTTCGAGCTTGCACCGCAGGACATGCGGCGCCCGATCGCATCGGCGATCGCCGGGCTGCTCGATGGCGATGTGCTCGCCGAAATGAACGAATGGGTTCGCGAGGAACTGATCGAGGCGCTCGCGCCCCATGAGGTGGCCGAGATCGCCACCCAGCTGGATACCGATGACGCGGTTGCGATCATCGAGGAGCTGGAGGAGGAGGACCAGCGCGCGGTGCTGCGCGCGATGGAGCCCGACGACCGTGCCGCCATCGAGGAAGCGCTGTCCTACCCGGAGGAATCCGCCGGCCGCCTGATGCAGCGCGACCTGATCGCGGTGCCCGAACATTGGACGGTCGGCCATGTGCTCGACTATCTGCGCAAGAACGAGGATCTCACCACCGATTTCTGGGAGATCTACGTCGTCGATCATGCCCATCATCCGATCGGCACCTGCAAGCTGAGCTGGGTGATGCGCACCCCGCGCGCGATCGGCATCAGCGACGTGATGCAGCGCGAGCAGACCCTGATCCCGGTCGACATGGACCAGGAGGAGGTTGCGCTCCGCTTCCAGAAATATGCGCTCATCTCGGCGGCGGTGACGGATCCAAGCGGCCGGCTGGTCGGCATGATCACCGTCGACGACATCGTCCACATCATCCAGGAAGAGGCTGGCGAGGATATCCTCAAGCTGTCCGGCGCCGGCGATGGCGACATCAACGAGCCGATCCTCGAAACCGTGAAGGTCCGCCTGTCCTGGCTGGTGGTGAACCTGGGCACCGCCGTGCTCGCCGCCTCGGTGGTGGGGCTTTTCCAGGGGACGATATCCGGCCTTGTCGTGCTGGCGGTGCTGATGCCGATCGTGTCGGGCATGGGGGGCAATGCCGGTACGCAGACGATGGCCGTGGCGGTGCGCGCGCTTGCGCTCAACCAGCTTACATCGTCGAATACCGCGCGCATGATCCTGCGGGAATTCCGCATCGCCATCGCCAACGGGCTGTGCCTTGGCGCGCTGATCGGCATCGCGGTCTATCTGATCTATGGCAATCGCGATCTGGGCATCGTGATCTGCCTGGCGATGATCATCAACAACATCATCGCCGGCCTCGCCGGCATCCTGGTGCCCGTGAGCCTCGACAAGGCGGGCGCCGACCCGGCGGTCTCATCGGCGGTGTTCGTCACCACCGCGACCGACGTGATGGGCTTCTTCTCCTTCCTGGGGCTTGCCACATTGTGGGGTCTGCACGGTTGATCGCATCCCGGTCTATGCCGATATGACGGCGATGACCGCGCTCAACATGACCAAGATCGCTTTCGGCTGCGACGGCTTCGACGAGCTGCGCGCCCGCCTCGCCGCCCGTATCGAGCGCGGCGAGAACATCGTCCTGTCCACCCGTTACCTGCCCAAGCGGGTCGAGGAGATGACGGGAGGGTCGCTCTACTGGATTTCGCAGCACCGCTTCGGGCTGCGCCAGCCGCTGGTCGGCTTTTCAGAGCTTGAGGGCGGCCGGATCGGCATCGTCCTGGCCCCCGTGCTGATCGAGGTGGAGCCCCGCCCCCGCCGCGCCCACCAGGGCTGGCGCTATCTCAGCGCCGAGGATGCACCGAAGGACCTGCCGCAGGATGGCGCCTCGGGCGAAGGCATACCGGCCGCGCTGCACGCCGAACTGGCGGCAATGGGGCTGCTTTGAGCGGACCGGACACCTTCCGGGCTGGTGAGGCGGCTGGAGCCGAGCGATGCCAGCTTCGGCCAAAGATGGGGAGCGATCATCCAGCGCGGGGGCAGCAGCTGCGCGGGAACGGGTTGGAGCGGCGGGTTCGACATTCCCCGCCAAACCCGGACGGGCCGGCAATGTTCAAGCTGTTGCGTTCGGGTGACGACGAACCGAGCCAGGACAAGGTTCGGCGAGGCAAGGCAACGCGTAAGCGGGCGCCGCCGTCAATGTCCGCAATAGATATCGCCCGATCCCAGCTTGCTCTTCGTACAGCTCGGCCGCCCGCCGACATGGATATCGCCTGAGCCCACCACGCTGGCCTTCGCGACGCGGGTCGGCCCGATGGCGATATCGCCCGAGCCGGTGACCGATGCGGTGAGCAGGTCGACCTGCAGCCCTTCCCCGCGCAGATTGCCCGATCCCCGCACCGACGCATCAGCGCGACCGATGCGCCCCGCAAGAGTGAGGTCCCCGGACCCGGTGACGCTGGCGGTCAGCCGGCTGCTGTCGAGCCGGCCGATCGACAGATCGCCGGACCCGGTGAGCAGCGCGGAAAAGGCGGTGGCGCGGATACGGTCGACACTGAGGTCGCCCGATCCGGTGAGAGTCACCGCGCTGAGCATCGGCACGGTGATATCGACGAAGACCCGGTCGTTGCCGGTCCAGCTCATCCCGCTCCAGCCCCAGTTCTTCTCGGTGGTGACGACCAGCGTATCGCCGCGCGGCTCGACGACCAACTTGTCGATCCGTGCCTGCGGGCCCCGGGCGTTGACCGACGTCTTGGCGCCGGTGCGGACGCGCACCGTATAGGGGCCCTCGACCCGCAACTTGGCAAAGCCGGGCACCGGAAAGGCGCGCGTCGCGGCGGCGGCCGGAACCACCGACGCGGCGACGGCGAGACACGTCAGGGCGATGATCGATCGGCGCATCGGGCTCTCCTTCTCTCCTGTATTACAGCAATAATACGGAGTCGGGGAACGCCCAAACGAAAAAGGCGATCCCGCAGGACCGCCTGTTTCGCGTTCGACCGGAGCCGAAGCTTATTTGTTGTGGATCGCCGCGGCCTTGCGGAGGATCTCGAGGATCTTCTCCTGCGCGGTAGGCTCATCGACCGCTTCCATCGCCGCCAGCTCACGGGCGAGGCGGCTGGTCGCCGCTTCGAAGATCTGGCGCTCGGAATAGCTCTGCTCAGGCTGATCGTCGGCGCGGAAAAGGTCGCGGACCACTTCCGAGATCGAGACCAGGTCGCCCGAGTTGATCTTCGCCTCATATTCCTGGGCGCGACGCGACCACATGGTGCGCTTGATCTTGGGCTTGCCCTTCAGCGTGGTCAGGGCTTCGCCCATCGTCACGCTCGACGACAGCTTGCGCATGCCAACGGCTTCGGCCTTGTTGGTGGGCACGCGAAGGGTCATCCGCTCCTTTTCGAAGCGCAGGACGTAGAGTTCGAGTTTGGCTCCCGCGATCTCCTGGCTTTGCAGTTCGACCACGCGGCCGACACCATGCTTGGGATAAACAACATAATCGCCGACGACGAAGCTCAGCGCCTTGGCAGCCATTTAGCAGACCTTTCTTTGGGGTGCCGCACAGGCCCCGTCCGATCCGCCCTCCCCCCAGCGGCCGACGGCAATACTATACGGCGAGTCACAGGTTCCTTGTTGCAGGCGCTCTGAAATGCGCCCGGACACGAATCCCTGTAACACAGGTGTAAGCGAAAAACCAGCATCTCCGGCCTTTTGCCGAAGGCCGAGCCCAATTTTCAGCGATTTCGCCGCTGCGGCGTCGGCTCAGTCGCCCTGGCCGGGGTCCGGCGAGAAATGATTGTCATATTTGCCCTCGACGCCTTTCCACGAATCGGCGTCGGCCGGGGCTTCACGCTTGCGGGTGATGTTGGGCCACTGCGCGGCGAAGGTATTGTTCAGCTCCAGCCACTGCTCCAGGCCAGACTCGGTGTCGGGAAGGATGGCTTCCGCCGGGCATTCGGGCTCGCAGACGCCGCAGTCGATGCACTCGCTGGGGTTGATGACGAGCATGTTGTCGCCCTCGTAGAAGCAATCGACGGGGCACACCTCGACACAATCCATATACTTGCAGCGGATGCAGGCATCGGTGACGACGTAGGTCATTCTCAACTTTCCCCAAGGGCGGAACGCGGCCCCCGTTAGGTCGCGGCTCGGCCCGCGTCAACAGGGGGCGGGGAAAGGTCGGTATAGCAGGCCTGGGCCTCGGGCGATGGACCGCGACGGACGGGCAGCGCCTCGATCCGGATAACCCGCACCCGGCCGTGCAGGGGGAAGCTCAGCACATTACCGACATGGACAGCGGCGTGGGCCTGATCGACCACCCGCCCGTCGATCCGCATATGCCCGGCTTCGGCCACCTCCTGCGCGAGGCCACGGGTCCTGGTCAGCCGGGTGAACCAGAGATATTTATCGAGCCGCATTGCCGGTCGGATAGAGATCGGCAAGCGCCCCGAAGGCGTTGCCGGGCCGGTGGATCCGCTCCTTGCGCTGCTCGCGCTTGCCCTTCCACACCCAGGCTTCGGGCTCGCCATCCCCCCTGGCCGGGGGCGCGGCGCGGAAGCCGAGCGCCAACATCAGCTGGGCGAAGCTGGCATGCCGCAGGCCCAGCGACGTGGCCAGCCCCGGATCAGGGGTGAAGGGCGCACGCCCGGCCCGGGCATCATGCGCGAGCCGCGCCAGCCGCTCGACCAGATCGACCCGCAGCATCTGCGCGCCCAGCGCGCGGAAGCCGGCGCGGACCATCGCCTCACAGGCGTCGCGATCGGGCGGCGTGGCCATCGACACCGCGCCTGGCACCGGCAGTTCGGGCATCAGCTGATCCTCTGCCGCCGCGAACAGCGCGATCCGCCAGCGGGTCGGCTCCGGCTTCAGCAGGGTCGGGGAATAGACGTCGATGGTGCCGATCTTCACGTCGAGCCGTTCCGCGCGCGAACGGCCTTCGCGGTCGAGATGGTCGATCGCCGACGCGATCTCGGGACGCGCGATGATCCCGCCCGCCTCGGCGAGCGGCGACAGCAGCGCACGCAGCGAGGACGGACAGGCGGGATCGCGCGCGGCCTCGAGATAGCGGGCGAGCGGCTTCAGCTCGCGCTGGATGCGTCCCTCCAGCCAGGTCGCCAGCCGTTGCTCGACGCCGGCACGGTCCGCTGCCCCCAGCGTATCGAGCGCGCGGTGGAGGCGGATGCGTGGGGTGAGCAGGGTCCGCCCCTTCTCCAGCCGCGCGACGACGTCGCCGCGCCAGAAGATCGCGACCGGGCGACCGACATCGGTGGCCAGGCTGAACTGGCCGTCCTCGTCGGCCGCGAGCTGGCGCGCGCGGCTGGCCAGTTCCGCACCCAGCCGGCGCTCGGCCGCGGCCATCAGCCGCTTCATGTCAGTGTGGCGGGCGAGATGATCGGGCTTGAACCGGAAACCGATCAGCCGGCCGATCGCCTCGCCATCGACGGTGACGATCCCGTCATCGTCGACCTTGACCGGGAGCAGCAGATCGCCGCCCTTCGCGCCCAGGTCGCGCATCAGCACCGAGGTGCGACGGTCGACGAAGCGCTGGGTGAGCCGCTGGTGGAGCGCGTCGGACAGCTTCTCCTCCAGCGTGCGGGTGCGATTGGCCCAATGATCGGCATCGGCCAGCCAGTCGGCGCGGTGCGCGATATAGGCCCAGGTGCGCACCCCCGCGATCCGGTCGGCCAGGGTCTCGACATCGCCCTGGACGCTGTCGAGCCGGGCCAGTTCCTCGGCGAACCAGCTCCTCGGCAGATAGCCGTCGCCCTCGCTGAGATGACGGAAGATGCGCGAGACGAGGCGGCTGTGCGGTTCGGGGCCGGTCTTGCGGAAATCGGGCAGGCCGCACGCCGCCCAGAGCCGGCCGATCATCCGGGGGCCGCGGGCCCGCTCGCGCACCCAGTCCTCGTCGGCAAGCCGCTTGAGCACGGCGAGATCGACCGCCTGGGGCGCTGCGCGCAGCACCGGCCGGTCCGGACGCCGTTCGAGATCGCCAATCAGCGCATCCAGTGAGGCGAGCGACGGCTGGCCCTCGCGCCAGTAGAGATGATCGATCGGCGGGAAGACATGTCCCTCGATCGCATCGACCTCCTCATCCTCGAACCGCGCGCCGCTGCTGCCTTCGAGCGCGAGCGTGCCGAAGGTCCCGTCGCGCTGGTGGCGACCGGCGCGGCCGGCGATCTGCGCCATTTCCGAAATGGTCAGGCGGCGCGCGCGGCGGCCATCGAACTTGCGCAGCGACGCGAAGGCGACATGGGCGACATCCATGTTCAGGCCCATGCCGATCGCATCGGTGGCAACCAGATAGTCGACCTCGCCGGCCTGGAACATCGCCACCTGGGCGTTGCGGGTGCGGGGGCTGAGCGCGCCCATAACCACCGCCGCGCCGCCGCGCAGGCGCCTGAGCATCTCGGCCACCGCATAAACCTCCTCGGCCGAGAAGGCGACGATCGCGGAGCGCGGCGGCAGCCGAGACAGCTTGGTGGCCCCCGCATAGGTCAGCGTCGAGAAGCGCGGCCGCCCGATGATCTCGGCATCGCGGATCACCGCGCGGATCATCGGGCGCAGCGCTTCCGACCCCAGGATCATCGTCTCTTCCCGTCCCCGCGCGCGCAGCAGCCGGTCGGTGAAGACGTGGCCGCGCTCGGGATCGGTGCCCAGCTGCGCCTCATCCAGCGCGACGAAGGCGAATTCGCGATCGAGCGGCATCGATTCAGCGGTGGTCAGATAATATTGCGCGTTGGGCGGGAGGAGCTTTTCTTCGCCGGTGATCAGCGCCACCCGCTCCTTGCCCTTGATCGCCACCACACGATCATAGACCTCGCGGGCGAGCAACCGCAGAGGGAAGCCGATCATCCCGCTGGAATGGCCGCACATCCGCTCGATCGCGAGATGCGTCTTGCCCGTGTTGGTCGGGCCCAGCACGGCGACGACCGGCTGGGCGCTATAGCTGGCCATGGACGCAAGATTGGCATGGCCGGTGACGAACGCAAGCGCCAAGCGATCGAGGGGCGGTCAAACATGTTCGCCGCCCCGGGCGAAGGCTCGATGCAGGGCCGCGACTCGACTCACGGACGAAATGACTCGGCTCGTCGCATTGGGCGAATATAAACGGCCGGATTAGTTTGACTTTAACCATGCTCAGGCAGACTGATCCTGCCTGGACCGAAAATGTCTCGTCAGGGCAGATAGTTAGGCATTTTGTAAAAAGGGGCGGGGGGCTTTGTACCGCAACGACGGCCACGGATTCGCGACAGAGAGCTACGCAGCGGGCGCCGGCAGGGGCGCGCTCGTCCTCGTCCGGGCGAACCGCTTCCAGCAGATCGGCGCACCGATCGCCGACGCCGTCGACCGGCTGGCGGGGGCCGACCTGGTCGTCGACCTCGGCGCGCGGATCGGATCGCGCGAATGGTTCCGCGGTCTTTTCACCTGCCTCTCGCTATGCACCGCCGCCGGCATGCTGGCACCCGATCTCAAGCCGGTCAGCTTCAGCGCCGAACCGCCATTGAACCGCGCACAGGCCGAACAGGTCCGCGCGCTGGCGATCGCTCCGCTCAGCCTGGGCGGCGACACCGGCCACCGGATGGCGCCGACCAGCTACGCCGAGCCGCTGACCGACACCCCCGAACGCCCCCGCATCGAACTGAGCGCCACACTGGGCCAGGGCGACGGCTTCGCCCGGGTGCTCGAACGCGCCGGCGTTTCGCGCGATGAGGCCGGCAAGATCGCCTCGATGGTCGATGGCGCGGTGCCGCTGGGCGATCTCAACGCGGGCACGCGCATGGATCTCGTCCTGGGCCGCCGTGCGGTGAAGAGCGACCCTCGCCCGCTCGAGAGCCTCGACTTCCGCGCCCGTTTCGATCTCAAGCTCGCGGTGTCGCGGGTTGACGGGCAATTGCTGCTGAAGCGCATTCCGATCGCGGTCGATCATACCCCGCTGCGCGTCCAGGGCCGGGTCGGCTCCAGTCTCTACCGTTCGGCCCGCGCCGCCGGCCTGCCCGGCGACGCGATCGAGGCCTTCATCAAGGCGATCTCACAGAAGCTGTCGATGCGCGGCATCGGCTCCGACGCGCGTTTCGACGCGATCATCGAACATGCCCGCGCCGAAACCGGCGAGGTGAAGATCGGCAGCCTGCTCTTCGCCGGCGTGACCGAGGGCAAGAAGAAGGTCCAGATGCTCAAATGGACCAATGGCAGCCGCAGCCAATGGTATGAGGCCAATGGCGTCGGCGAAACCAAGGGCGTGATGCGCCAGCCCGTGCTGGGCCATCTCACGTCGAGTTTCGGCATGCGCTTCCACCCGATCCTCGGCTTCTCGCGCATGCACCAAGGCGTCGATTTCGGTGCGCCGATGGGCGCCCCGATCGTTGCCGCGAGCGATGGCGTGGTGGGTTTCGCCGGCCGGCATGGCGGCCATGGCAATTATGTGCGGCTGAACCACAGCGGCGGCATCTCGACGGGCTATGCCCATATGAGTCGCATCATCGCGCGGCCCGGCCAGCGCGTCCGCCAGGGCGAACTGATCGGCTATGTCGGATCGACCGGCCTCTCGACCGGCCCGCATCTCCATTATGAGATGTACCGCAACGGCAAGGCGATCAACCCGACCTCGATGAAGTTCACCACCGTCCAGCAGCTTGCCGGCCGTGACCTCGCCAATTTCAAGGCGAAGCTCAACAATTTGCTGTCGGTGCGGGTGAGCAATGGCGGTGGAGCATCGACGGTAAAGCGCGCCGATGCCGATCCGAAGGCCGCGCGCAAGGCGGGATAGGTTGGCGCAAAAGTGGAGGGCCGCCGACTCCTCCAGCGAACCGGCGACCCTCCTCCCCACAACGCCACGCGGGGATCTGGTTAAGCTATGGATGTGGTTGGGCGATCAGCAGTCGCGGTCGATCGCGCGGCCCGCCAGGGCGCCGATACCCGCGCCGACGATCGCACCAGTGGTGCCGTCGCCGCGATCGTAGCGGCCATTGCCGATCTCGTTGCCGAGCAGGCCGCCGGCGATGGCGCCGAGGATCGTGCCGCCGGTGCCCTTGTCACGGCAGCGGCCATAGCCGCGGCCATAATGGCGCCGGTCGCGATAATAGCCGCGATCACGATAGTAGCCACGCTCGCCCCGCGAATATCCGCGGTCGCCGCGATAGCCGCGGCCATCCCAATCGCGAACCTGTTCGAAACGGGCACCGCCATAATATTGGGCCTCGGCCGCCGCCGGGGCCACCGCCGAGAAGAGCGCCGCTGAAGCCGCTGCGGCAGCGAGAACCTTACGCAACATAAAAACCTCCTGTCTCAACCGCGCGTCGCGCAGGGCGGAACTCCTCAAGGGACCGTCAGGGGCCCGATCGATGAGACGCTTATGCCGCGATTCGCGTGAGCCGATGCTGAACATGGCTGTTGGCGCTCGTTCATGTTTGAAGGGCCCGCCATCAGGTGCCGGATCATCGCAAAGCTCTTGGGAATCGGAGCCCGACGCTCTATCGGCGCGCCATGAAGAAGGCTCTGGCCGCATTGCTGTTCTGCCTGGTGCCGAGCTCCGCCGGCTTCCCCCAGGGCGATGTCCGGGTCATGGCGACGCCGATCCCGATCGACCCAGCCGAT
Organism: Rhizorhabdus dicambivorans; assembly: GCF_002355275.1. Classification (NCBI taxonomy): domain Bacteria; kingdom Pseudomonadati; phylum Pseudomonadota; class Alphaproteobacteria; order Sphingomonadales; family Rhizorhabdaceae; genus Rhizorhabdus; species Rhizorhabdus dicambivorans. The sequence goes on from NZ_CP023449.1 coordinate 4,629,545, forward strand.
CCTGCGCATCGGCAGTTCGGCCGGCTACGGTATCTGGCAGGGTGGCAGCTCGACAGCCGCCAGCGCGATTTTGGCGGCTATTCGGCGTTGTGGGTGCAGGGCGACCAGTTCCTGGCACTGGCGGACAATGGCCATTATCTCCGTTTCCGCATGGCGAGCCCGGGCGTCATAGATCAGGCCCGCTTCGCGGAGCTGCCCGCCTTCCCGGCCTATGACAACCGCAAGGGGGACCGCGATTCGGAATCGATGACGGTTGGGCCGAACGGAGACATCTGGGTGGGTTTCGAATTCCGCAACACGATCCTGCGCTACGCGCCCGGCTTCGCCATGCTCCATTCGATCGGCTGGCCGCCGGCCATGCGCAAATGGTCCCAGAACTCGGGGCCCGAGGCGATGGTGCGGCTGGAGGGCGGGCGGTTCGTGGTCCTGTCGGAAGGCAATGCCGTCGCGCCGCACGTCCATGACGCGCTGATGTTCCCGGGCGATCCGACCAGTGCGAGGAACCCGCCCTTCCATTTCGGCTATCGCCCCCCCAGGGGCTATGCGCCGACCGATGCGGCGCAGCTGCCCGACGGGCGACTCATCGTCCTCCACCGCCGCTTCGGGGTGTGGGATGGCTTCTCGGCGGCGCTTTCGATCGTGGAGCCCGCCGACATGAAGCCCGGCGCGACGGTGACGGGCGAGCAGATCGCCGAGCTGAAACCGCCACTGAACATCGACAATATGGAGGGGATCAGCGTCACCCGGGAAGGAGAGAAAACCATCCTATGGCTGATCTCTGACGACAATCAGGTGCCGATCGAGCGGACGCTGTTGCTGAAGTTCGAGCTTCAGCAATAGCTGTTTCTGTTTGCGCCCTCAGGTGCCGGACACCTGATGCTCAACAAAAATGGACACGAAAAAACCGGACCGCGATGCGATCCGGCTCCTCGTTCTGCATCCCGCCGGAGCGGAAAGCGAATCAGGCGGCGACGGCGGCCTGCTTCTTGGCGACTTCGCGCTTCAGGCGACGGGCGCGCAGCGAGAGGCTCTCGTCCTTCGACTTGAGCAGCCAGTTGTCCAGACCACCGACATGCTCGACCGAACGCAGGCCGTGGGTCGAGACGCGCAGCTTGACGCCCTTGCCGAGCGAATCGGAGATCAGCGTGACGTTCTGCAGGTTCGGCAGAAAGGTCCGCTTGGTCTTGTTGTTGGCGTGGGACACGTTGTGGCCCACTTGGCGGCCCTTGCCGGTCAGCTCGCAGATGCGCGACATTGTACTTCGTCCTGATGTTCGGGTTGCCCGGAAAGTGGCGCCGGATAACGGGCTTCCCCGGATTCGTCAAGCTAGCGCGAGCCCCGGATGCAACCGTTGTGAGAAACGATCGTTGTTCCGGCTCCATCGAGTAGCGCAGGAGTGCCTTGAGGTGAATACGACGCAAGACCATTATCGCGAATATCCCGCCCGCTCCAACGGCGCGCGCGTGGGCATCATCGTCGCGGTCGTCGCGATTCTCGCGATCATCGCCGCTTTCGCCTTCGGGCTGATCGACATCAACCAGACCAAGGAGATGAAAGCCCCCGACGTCCAGGTTTCGGGCGGCCAGGCGCCGGCCTTCGATGTCGATACCGCGAAGGTCGACGTCGGCACCAAGAATACCGACGTGACCGTACCCAAGGTCGACGTCGGCACGACCAAGGAACAGATCAAGGTTCCGACGGTCGACGTTCAGAAGGCCAACTGAGTTCGTGCGGCAGCAGGTTTCCGAAGCTTCGTCGCCCTGGGCGATCGTCGCGGCGATCCTGCTGCCGCCGCTCGGCGTTTTCATGCAGCGCGGGCTGACGCCCGCCTTCTGGCTGACCGTGGTGCTGACCTTGATCGGCTGGCTTCCGGGTGCGGTGTTCGCGCTGGCCCTGCTGCTGGCGCCCGAGCGGATTCCGCTACGCTAGCCAGGAAGCCCCACGCCCCCTAGAGCGGGGGCGATGAACTTTCCCTTGCCTTATCCTATGCGAATGGCGCTCGACCTTGCCGCCGAGGCCGCCGCCGATGGCGAAGTGCCGGTCGGCGCGGTGATCATGCGAGGGGACGAGGTGATCGCCGTGGCGGCCAATGCGATGGCCGGAGGCACCGACCCAACGGCCCATGCCGAGATGGAGGCGATCCGCGCGGCCAGTGCGCGGCTGGGCGCCCAGCGCCTCGATGATTGCGATCTCTATGTCACGCTGGAGCCGTGCGCGATGTGCGCCGGGGCGATTTCGCATGCCCGGCTGCGCCGGCTTTATTATGGCGCGGACGATCCCAAGGGCGGCGCGGTGGCGAACGGACCGCGCCTCTTCGCCCAGCCCACCTGTCATCACCGGCCCGACGTCTATGGCGGAATCGGCGAGGTCGAGGCGGCGGCGCAGCTCCGCGCCTTCTTCCGTGAACGGCGTTGAGGTAGCCCCCTGTTGGCAAATCGTTCGATTCGCGGCATGAACGGGTAAGCGCCATGCCGCATCCCGTCCCCCTGGCCCCCTTTCCGTGGTTCGATCTGGTCATCATCCTGGCCCTGGTCGCGCTCAACGGCCTGTTCGCTATGTCCGAACTGGCGATCGTATCGGCGCGCAAGGCGCGGATGGAGGCGATGGCCCGCGCCGGCCGTCGTGGCGCGCGCACCGCAATCGACCTGGCCGCCGATCCGAGCAAGTTCCTCTCGACCGTGCAGATCGGCATCACCCTGATCGGCATCCTTGCCGGTGCCTATTCGGGCGCGAGCCTGGGCGGGCCGGTCGGCGAACGGCTGGCCCTGCTCGGCGTTCCTGCGGAAAGCGCGGAAGAAATCGGCTTCGGCCTGGTCATCGTCGTCACGACCTTCCTGTCGCTGATCATCGGAGAACTGGTGCCCAAGCAGTTCGCGCTGAGGGCCCCGGAGCCGATCGCTGCGGTGATGGCGGTCCCCATGCTGTGGCTGTCGCGGGCGACCGCTCCGTTCGTGTGGCTGCTCGACCGGACCAGCGCCCTGATCTTCCGATTGCTGGGGCTCACCCGCGAATCGGAAAACCATGTCACTGCCGAGGAACTGCACCTGATCGTCGCCGAGGCGTCGTCCGCGGGAGTCATCGAGGAGAGCGAGCGGGCGATCATCTCGGGCGTTGTCCGCCTCGCCGACCGGCCGGTGCGCGAGGTCATGACCCCGCGCACCGAGGTCGAATGGATCGACATCAACGCTGGCCCGGACGATATCCGCGGCCAGCTGGCCCAGATACCGCATACCCGCATGCCGGTGGCGGACGGTTCGGTAGACCAGATGCTGGGCGTGATCCACGCGCGGGACCTGGTCGGCAGGCTGCTGCGCGGCGAGCCGATCGACCTGCGGGCGATGCTCCGCAAGGCGATCGTCCTGCCCGACCATGTCGACGCGATGGACGCGCTGAAGGCGCTGCGCGAGGCCGAGGTGCCGATGGCCTTCGTCCATGACGAATATGGGCATTTCGAAGGACTGGTGGCGCCGGCCAACCTCCTCGCCGCCATCGCGGGCGAGTTCGCGTCCGACCAGGACGAGGACACCGATCCGCCGATCGTCGAACGGGAGGACGGCAGCTGGCTGATATCGGGCGCCTTCGCCGCCGATACCATGGCCGACCGGCTGGGCATCGACCTGCCCGAGGACCGCGACTTCGCCACAGCCGCCGGTTTCGCGCTGTGGCGACTGAAGCACCTGCCCCAGACTGGCGAGTCGTTCGTACACAAGGGATTGCGATTTGAGGTCGTCGACATGGACGGACGGCGCATCGACAAGCTGCTCGTGAGCACCGTAAACGGCGAGGATTAGGGCTTTCCGTTCCACGTCGTGGCGCACGGATGGGGCGCCTCGTCGAAAAAAATCGCCCGAAAATGATCACGAGCCCAATTTTTCCCGCTTTCAGGCGACTTTCCAATTGCTCCTGAAAAAAAGCCCGCGCACAAGGGGCGCCTTGCGCCGCAGCCGCGGTGCAAAGAAGTTTTCTAACAAGCAGACCAGGAGTGATCATGAACACTGCCGACATCGCGGGCATCGTCGCCGCCGAACAGGGTATCGACAAGGCAGCCGCCAAGCGCGTCATCGATTCCGCCCTCAAGGCGATCACCGACGCCGCCAAGAAGGGCGAGGAAGTTTCGCTGCCGGGTTTCGGCAAGTTCAAGGTCGCCGATCGTCCGGCGCGCGAGGGCCGCAACCCCGCCACCGGCGCAACCCTGACGATCGCTGCGTCGAAGAAGGTTTCCTTCACCGCCGCCAAGGCGCTCAAGGATGCGCTGAACGGCTGATCCGGCCGGGTGGCGCCATGCGCCGCCCGCCATCGATCGAATTGGGGGGGGCGGCAGCGATGCCGCCCCTTCTTTTTTCCGGGAAGTGCGATGCGTGATCGGGTCCGATCGGAATGGCGCAAGGCGGTGCTGGTCTGCGCCAAATGCACCAAGCGCGCGAAAGGCGGCTTCGGCAAGCATGGCCGCAGGCCGCTGGCGCGCGAGCTGCGCGCCCTCGGCAACGGCCGAAAGGGGCGCAAGGCCGATTTCGGGGTGATCGAGACGCGCTGCCTGAAGTTGTGCCCCAAGGGGCGGGTGGTGGTGGTCGACGCGTCGGCGCCCGATGCGTGGCTGCTCGTCACCCCCCGGAACGCCGGTCGAAGAAATTGCCGAGCGGCTCGACCTGATCGCAAAGCCCTGAACCGCCGGCGGTCAGGGCTCAGCTCGCGTTGTAGCCGCCATCGACATTAAGCTCGGCCCCGGTGACGTAGCTCGCGTCGCTGGAAGCGAGGAAAGCCACGGCGGCGGCGACCTCGGCCGCAGTGCCGGGGCGGCCGAGCGGCGCCATCTTGACGAGATGGGCAATGAAATCGGCCTCGCTCGCATATTTTCCGGCGGCGACGGCGCGCTGGCTGCCATGGCGCAGCATCGGCCCGTCGATGAAGCCCGGGTGGATCGAATTGACGCGGATGCCGCGTGGCGCGAGTTCCAGCGCCAGGCTCTTTGTCAATATCGTCACCGCGCCCTTGCTTGCCGAATAGGCTGTGACTTCGGCCATGCCCTTCTGGCCGAGGATGGAGGAGATGTTGACGATGCTCGCACCGCCGGGCCGCCGCCCCGCAGCGTCGGCGAGCAGTGGGATCATCGCCCGGATGCCCAGGAACACGCCATCGACATTGACCGCCATCAGCCGCTGCCAATCCTGCAGCGCGATCGTCTCGAACGCGCACATCATGTCGGCCCCGGCATTGTTGACGAGGATGTCGATCCCGCCGCCGGCCCGCAGGGCGGCAGCCGCGGCCTCCCAATCCCGCTCGGAACGGACGTCGAGGACGAGAGGAGTGGCCCGGCCCGAACTGACGTCGACGTCCTCCAGCGCTTCAGGGCGAACGTCGGTATAGAAGACCGACGCTCCACGCTTGAGCAATTCATCGGCTATCGCCCGTCCCAACCCCTGGCCCGCGCCGGTCACCAACGCTGTCTGTCCCGCGAACTGCACCCTCATCCTCCTCGACCGAATGATCTTAACCGCCGCATAAACGTGAATCATAATTCGCGAAAGTGAGGGCGGCGCCTCTTCGCCCCCGCCTTTGCTCCAGTTGACGAGATGGCATGATCTTGATGCCGGACAGCTCGCGGGTCATGAGGGCCCGACAGCGAAAGGGAGACGAAGCGTGGACCTAATCGTGAGCCGGCAGGAAGCGGGCGTGCTGCACATCGTCCTGAATCGCCCCGCCAAGCGCAACGCGATCACCATCGCGATGTATGAGGCGATCACCGCGCTGCTGCGCCAGGCGGAGACGGACGGCATGATCGGCTGCGTGCTGATCAGCGGCAGCGGCGGCGCCTTCACAGGCGGCAACGACCTGCTCGACTTCCTTCAGGCACCGCCGGCGGCCGATGGTGGCGGGGCCATGGCCTTCCTCGACGCGATCAGCACCTTCCCCAAGCCGCTCGGCGCCGCGATCGAAGGGGTGGCGGTCGGCATCGGCGTCACCCTGCTGTTCCATTGCGATTTCGCGGTGGCCTCGGCCAATGCCAGCTTCTCGGCACCCTTCATCAGCCTGGGCCTGGTGCCCGAGGCTGCTTCGACCTATCTCGCCCCCCGGCAGATCGGACAGAAATCCGCCAATCGCCTGTTCCTGCTAGGGGAGGTTCTGGGCGCGGCGGAAGCCCTGGAGATCGGCCTGATCAGCCATCTCGTCGAAGGCGATCCGCTGCCCCGGGCAACGGAAGCGGCCCGGCAGATCGCCTCTCGATCCCCGCAAGCGACAATCGAGACCAAGCGGCTGCTGCGCGGCGCCACCGCCGATCAGGTCGCCCGCCAGATCGCGGCCGAGGCGGACGTGTTCGCCGACCTCGCCCGATCAGACTATTGCCGGGCGCTGTTCAAGCGGTTTCTGGAGGGCTGAGGTTGCGCTCCTGCGACCGAGGAGCGACGGCGTGGGTGGTGGAGCTGAGGGGAATCGAACCCCTGACCTCTGCAGTGCGATTGCAGCGCTCTCCCATCTGAGCTACAGCCCCGCACGCCGGGCGCTCCCTCTAACCGTAGCGCGGGCGCGATGCAACAGCGCAGAATCGCAAAATTTCCGACGCCCTCCTTCCGTGGCTGCGCGCCGGGTTGGCAGGCCAGCCAGCGCCCCGTCGCCGAGCCGTTTCGGCGGCGTCCAACCGTTCGCCGCCGCCCCGTCCCCGCTGGGCTCATCCAGGCGGAACGGTGCATTTCCCCAGGGGTTTTCCTGGTCCTGAGCCGGCACCGCTCCCAGCGGAACGACCCGGCCTGTCCAGTCCAGTATCAGGAGGATGCCATGGGATATGAACGCAGCACCGGCCGCTATTATCGCGACGAGGCCGATCGAGGCTGGCGCGACCGGGACGCTTATGGTCGTGACCGGGACTATCGGGCCCGCGAGAGAGATTATGGTCACCCGCGCGACTATCGCGACTATGATGAGGATCGCGGCTTTTTCGAGCGGGCCGGAGACGAAGTACGTTCCTGGTTCGGCGACGAGGAGGCCGAACGCCGTCGCCGCTGGGACGAGCGCCTGCGCGAACGCGACGAGGATCGCCGCTACCGCGACTATGAGGGCCGCCGCTATGAAGGCGCAGAGCGCTATACCGGCGCGCGCGCAGGCGATCTGGGCTCGGGCTATGGTTCCTACGGCCCCGACCATGGCGCGGGCCGCGGCGCGGGTGCGACGATGAACTATGGCCTCGGCGCGGCGCGCGATCATGACGGCTGGGGTCTCGATCCGAATTATCGCGCCTGGCGCCGCCGCCAGCTCGCCGAACTCGACCGCGATTATCACGATTATCGCCGCGAGAATGAGGAGCGCTTCCACAATGACTTCGGCAGCTGGCGCAACAACCGTCAGACCCAGCGCCAGGCGCTGGACCAGGTGCAGGAGCATCAGGAGGTGATCGGCTCCGACGGCGCCCATGTCGGCAAGGTCGATCATGTCCGCGGCGATCGCATCCTGCTCGCCAGGAACGACAAGGATGCCGACGGCCGTCACCATTCGATCCCCTGCTCGTGGATCGTAGAGGTAAGCGACAAGGTTCGGATCAACCGTACCGCCGCGCAGGCGCAGGCGGCGTGGAAGGACGAGGAGCGCGGCGAAGGCCCGCACTATCTCAACCGGGCCTTCTCCGGCACCTATTGATCGCCCTCCGTCGATCGAGGAAGGGCCGGCCTTGGCGCCGGCCCTTTTTCATGGACCCTTGATGCGGTGCAGCATGATGCCCCATAGCCGCACGATCGGATTTGCGGCCAGCGGAGACCATGTCCATGTTCCTGAAAGGCAAGACCGCCCTCATTACCGGCTCCACCTCGGGCATCGGCCTTGCCTATGCCAAGGCGCTGGCCAGCGAAGGCGCCAATATCGTCATCAACGGCTTCGGCGATGCCGCCGCGATCGAGACCGAGCGGACGGCGCTCGAGGCGCTCAGCGGCGCGAAGGCGATCTATGCGCCGCACGACCTGACCAGGGTCGAGCAGATCGAGGCGATGATGGCCGAGGCGGCGAGGGCATTCGGCGGGGTCGACATATTGATCAACAATGCGGGGATGCAGTTCGTCTCGCCGATCGAGGATTTCCCGGTCGCCAAATGGGACCTGATCATCGCGCTGAACCTCAACAGCGCCTTCCACACCACCCGGCTCGCCGTTCCCTATATGAAGTCGCGCCGATGGGGCCGGATCATCCAGACCGCGTCGGCCCATTCGCTGACCGCATCGCCGTTCAAATCGGCCTATGTCACCGCCAAGCACGGCCTGGCCGGGCTCACCAAGACGGTGGCCCTCGAAGTCGCGACCTTCGGCATCACAGCCAATTGCATCAGCCCCGGCTATGTGTGGACGCCGCTGGTCGAGAACCAGATTCCGGACACGATGAAGGCGCGCAACATGACCCGTGAGCAGGTGATGAACGACGTGCTGCTCGCCGGCCAGCCGACCAAGCAGTTCGTCACGGTCGAGCAGGTGGCGGCGATGGCGCTCTACCTGTGCCGCGATGAGGCCGCCGGCATCACCGGCGCGAACATGTCGATCGATGGTGGCTGGACGGCGCAATAGCCGCCTGAAGGGGGAGCTTGCCAAGCCCTGGTCGGCGGGGCACGCTGCATGGCGAGGGGGCGGGAGGAGACGATCGCTTTGCAGCTTGTCCGATGGAGCCTTGCGGGAGCGGCGCTGCTGCTGCTGGCGGCCTGTGGCTCCAATCAGATCGAGCCCAAGCCGCCCAAGCCTCGCCCCAATGACTGGCGTCAGATCATCACCACCGCCGACCGCGATCGGATCGCCCGCTGGCGCGCGGCATGGCTCGGCGGGCTCGACAAGGCGACCGCCGCCGGTAATGGCCCCCAGATCGCGGCGCAGGGCGCGCTGCTCAAGCCTGATTTCGCGCTCGACGATCCTCTGCTGCCGCCCGGCGACTATGGCTGCCGGGTGATAAAGATGGGTGCCCAGGCGAAGGGGCAGATGGATTATATCGCCTATCCCTTCTTCTCCTGCCGGGTGACCGCGCAGGACGGGCGGCTGCGGCTCGTCAAGCTCGACGGATCGCAGCGGCCGGTGGGAGACATCTTCCCTGACGAGGGGCGGCGAATGATCTTCCTCGGCACGATGATGCTGGGCGACGAAACCCGCCCGCTTCCCTATGGCCGCGATGCCGAGCGCGACATGGCAGGCATCGTCGAGCGGGTATCCCCACGCCGCTGGCGGATCGCCTTCCCCTATCCGCGCTGGGAATCGACGATCGACATATTCGAACTGGTGCCGAAAGGATGAACATGAAGCCTGTCCTGCCGCTGCTTGGCCTGATCGCCGCGCTGTCCGCCACGCCGCTGCGCGCCGATCCGCTCGAACAGGCGGTGAAGGCCGACATGCCCAGCCTGACCGCCATCTACCGCGATCTCCACAGCCATCCCGAACTGAGCTTCAAGGAAGGCCGCAGCGCCGGCATCATGGCCGCCGAAGCGAAAAAGGCGGGCTTCGAGGTGACGAGCGGGGTGGGCGGCACCGGAGTCGTCGCGGTGATGAAGAATGGACCCGGGCCGGTGCTGATGCTGCGCGCCGACATGGATGGGCTGCCCGTCACCGAGCAGACCGGCCTGCCCTATGCCAGCCAGATACCGGGCGTGATGCACGCCTGCGGGCATGACACCCATATGACCAGCTGGATCGGCATTGCACGCCGCATGGCGGCGATGAAATCGAGCTGGTCCGGAACGCTGGTGATGATCGGCCAGCCCGCCGAGGAAATCGGCTCGGGCGCGCGGGCGATGCTGAAGGACGGGCTCTACAGCCGCTTTCCCAAACCGAGCGTCGTGATAGCCTTCCACGATTCGGCACAGCTGCCCGCCGGCACGATCGGGGTGGTGGACGGCTTTGTGATGGCCAATGTCGATTCGGTCGACATATTGGTGAGGGGCGAGGGCGGGCACGGCGCCTATCCGCACCTCGCCAAGGATCCGATCGTGCTGGCCTCGCGGATCGTCACCACGCTCCAGACCCTGGTCTCGCGCGAAGTCGATCCACTGGAATCGGGGGTGGTGACGGTCGGCAGCTTCCAGGCCGGCACCAAACACAACATCATCCCGCCCGAGGCGAAACTGCAGATCACCGTCCGCTCCTACAAGCCCGAGGTGCGCCAGCATCTGCTCGACGGCATCGCCAGGATCGCGAAGGGCGAGGCGATTGCGGCGGGCATGCCCGACGACAGGCTTCCGGTGGTCGACTTCCAGGACCAGCGCACCCCCGCCACCTTCAACACGCACGACCTGACCAGCCGGCTGACCGGCATCTTCGCCGAGCGCTTCGACAAGGACCGGGTGGTGCCCGTCCGCTCGCAGATGGGCGGCGAGGATTTCAGCGAATTCTACCTGGCCGACACCTCGATCCAGTCGATGCTCTTCTGGGTGGGTGGGGTCCACAAGGACAAGTGGGCAGAAGCCAAGGGCGACATCACGCGTTTGCCTTCGATCCACAGCCCGTTCTGGGCGCCCGATGCGGAGGCCGTCATTTCCACAGCGGTCGAGGCGATGACCACCGCCGCTCTGGACGTCCTGAAAAAATAGGCACCCTCCCTGCGGAGGGGCTTCAGGCCGCCAGGGTGTTTGCGATCACCGTCGCCAGCTGCTCTATCCGGTAGGGCTTCGAGATCACCGGCGCATCGGCGAAGCCGCTGTCTGCGGGCAGGCCGTCATAGCCGGTCGCGAACACGAAGCGCTTGCCGCTGTCGCGCAGCGCGCGGGCCACCGGCAGGCTGTTCTCGTCCTTCAGATTGAGGTCCAGCAGCGCTATGTCGAATTCGGTGTCGGCGGCGCGCGCCAGTGCCTCGGCTACGGAGCCGGCCACGGCGGCCGTCCTGCAGCCTACCTCCTCCAGCATGTCTTCCGCCGTCATCGCGATGATCGTGTCATCCTCGACGATCAGTACCCTCGTTCCCGCAGGGGGCTGGCTCACGATCGATATTCCCTGTTGCACCCTGATCCATCCTAGATGGCGGAGAAAGTGGGCTTAATCAATCGCCCCGCTGTCTCGGCTCATCGATTCATCCAGTCCGAATGAGTGACGCCCGCCAGGCCGGGGCCTGGCGGGCGTTTCTCTTCCTCCCCAGGAAAAGACGGTGGGCCTGCTTACAAACCGGGGGGACGCGGCCTGTACGGGCAATCAGGTTCTGCGGCTCTTTTGCTCGACAACCGAGCAGGCGGCCATCCGGAGCGTCCCGAATTTGATGTCCAGATGTCGCTTCCCCTGATAGGAACCATGTAATTTTGTAAGATCTTTACGAAGGACGCCTCATGGCCAAGCAGGGCATATTCGCCGGGCCGCGGGTCAAGCGGCTACGGCGTGACCAGGGCCTCACCCAGCAGGCGATGGCCGAGATGCTGGGCATTTCCGACAGCTATCTCGCCCTGATCGAGGGCAACCGCCGGCCGCTCACCGCCGGACTGATCCTGCGCCTCGCCGAATTGTTCGACTTCGACATCCGCAGCCTCAGCCAGCAGGAACCGGGCGGTGGCGCTGCGGCGATGCGACGCCGGCTGAGCGACCCCCTGTTCGCCGATCTCTCGATCGACCGGGCCGAACTGGAAGCCTGGCTGGACAACGCCCCGACCGCCGCCGAGGCCTTCGCCCGGCTGTTCGACCATTGGCGGGAAGGAGGCGGCGGCGCGGCCGAGCAGGGCCCGGGCCCGGTCGCCGCCGCACGCCGCGAGATCGAGCGCTGGCGCAATCATTTCGCCGATCTCGACGCGCATGCCGAGGGGCTGGCCGATGAGTTGCGGATAGGCGCCGGCGATCTTTACGGCGCGATCACCGACCGGCTGCGCGTCAAGCACCAGCTCGCGATCCGCATCCTGCCCTTCGATGTGATGCCCGATCGCCTGCGCCGGCTCGACCTCCATGCCCGCCAGCTTCAGCTTTCCGAACTGCTCGACCCGGCGGCACGCACTTTCCAGGCGGCTTTCCAGCTTGCCCAGATCGAGGCCAAGGGCGAGATCGACGCGCTGGTATCCGGCGCGGCCTTCGGGGATCGCCCTGCCGAGCGGCTGTACCGTCGCCATGTCACCTCCTATTTCGCGGCGGCGCTGATGATGCCCTATGGCCGCTTTCTACGCGCCTGCGAGGCGACGGGCTATGACATCCAGCTGCTCCAGCGCCGCTTCGGCGCGGGCTATGAGCAGGTCGCCCATCGGCTGACCACGCTCCAGCGGGTCGGCGCGCGGGGCCTGCCCTTCTTCATGCTGCGGATCGACCGTGCCGGCCAGCTCTCCAAGGGCTATGCCGGGGCGAGCGGATCGGCGCTGATCGACGCGGTGCATCGCTGCCCGCTCTGGGGCATCCACCAGGCCTTCGACCAGCCGGGGCGCATGATCCAGCAGCTTGCCGAGCTCGAGGACGGCTCGCGCTGGTTCACCATCGCGCGCAGCGTCCGGCACCATGGCGGGGCGGCGGGCGTGCCGGCCGCCGAACATGTCGTGGCGCTGGGCCTTGCCGCCGAGCATGCCCACAGCCTCGCGCTGGCGCGGGGGATCGATTTCGCGGGTCCGGCGGAACCGATCGGGCTCGGCTGCACGCGCTGCCAGCGCATCGAATGCGTCCAGCGCGCCGCGCCCCCGGCAGGACGGCCGTTGACGATCAACGAGCGTGAGCGGGGGCTGGCACCCTTTTCGTTCGTGGGGGATTGACCGGCCGGCGCCGCCGTGCCGATTCAGGACGGCGTTGCCGCCGCCTCGTTCAGACGCCGCATCTGCTCCGCATCGAGCGCCAGCTCCATCGCGGGGATCAGACTTTCGACCTGCGCGACGCTGGTCGCGCTCGCTAGTGCGCCGGTCAGGCCGGGCGTCGCGAATATCCAGGCCAGGGCGATCTGCGCCTGGGTAGTTCCGGTCTCGGCCGCGATCCCGTCAAGCGCGGCCAATACGGCGTCGCCGCGCGGTGTGAAGAAATGCTTGAGCGAGTGCTCGCGCCGCGAGCCCGCGACCTGCCCGGCGCTGCGATATTTGCCGGTGAGAAACCCGCTTGCCAACCCGAAATAAGCAAGCCCGCCGACCTGCTGCTCAATGCAGAACGCCCGATAATCAGCAGGAAAACTGTCCTCGGCCATCAGGTTGAACTGCTGCTGGAGCGCGCCATAGCGCGCCAGACCCTTGGCCTCGGACAGGGCGAGCGCGGAGGCCAGCCTGTCCTGCGAGAAATTGGAGGCGCCGAGCGCGCGCACCTTACCCGCGCGGACGAGCCCGTCGAACGCTTCGGCCACGGCCTCCTGCGTCGCGCAATCATCGTCGAAATGCGCGTAATAGAGGTCGATATAATCGGTCTGCAGCCGCCGCAGCGACTGCTCGATACCGGCAATGATGATCGAGGGCTTGAGGCCCTTGTCGCCGTCGATCGCCAACAGGCCCACCTTGGTGGCGATCTGGACATCGGCACGGTTGCCGCGTGCCTTCATCCATTTGCCGATGATCGTTTCCGATTCGCCGCCGACATTGCCGGGGGCGAAGGCATAATAGACGTCAGCGGTATCGATCATCGTCGCACCAGCATCCACGAAGGCATCGAGCACGGCGAAGCTGGTTGCCTCATCGATCGTCCAGCCGAACACGTTGCCGCCGACGACCAGTGGTGCGACCGACAGGCCGGTGCTTCCCAATTTACGCAGTTCCGGCATCAATCTCTCCTCTCGATCGTCTCTGCCTTCTCGGGGGCCGTCCGCGCCGCGTCACTTCGCCAGAAGGATGGCCGGTCCGCTCAGAAAGGCGCGTCGAGGGTCTCATGACCCCTCGCCTTCAGCGCCTCGACAATCTTCTTGACCTCCTGGCTCGCCCCACGTGGCAGGATCATCACCGCATCGCGGGTGGCCACCACGATCAGATTCTCGATGCCGACCGCCGTCACGACGGGCCCTTCGCTGCGGATCATGCAGCCCCGCGTGTCGATCGCGACGACATCGCCCTGCAGCACGTTGGCGTTGTCATCGGGCACGCCGAGCAGGTGCAGCGCGTCCCAGCTGCCGACATCCGACCAGCCCATGTCGACCGGGACGACCGCGACCCGCTCGGCCTTTTCCATCACCGCATAGTCGATCGATTCGGAACGGCTCGACAGAAAGGCCTCGGCTGCGGGAATGACCATCGCCCCTTCGCGCGCCGCCGCGTCTAGCGAGGCGCGCACCGCCGCGAGCATCTCGGGCTCGAACCGCTCCAGCGCGGCGAGATAGGCATCGGCGCGGAACAGGAAGATGCCGCCGTTCCAGCTGTAACTACCTTCCGCCAGATAAGCCTGCGCGCGGGCGAGGTTCGGCTTTTCGATGAAGGCATCGACCTTGTGGACGCCCGGCGCGACGCTTTCGCCGCGACGGATATAGCCATAGCCGGTCTCGGGCTTGTCGGGCGTGATGCCGAAGGTGACGAGCCACCCTGCCTCGACCAGCGGCATCGCCTTCTCGATCGCGGCGAGGAAAGCGGGGCAGTCCTCGATGACATGATCGCTCGGCATCACCAGCAGGGGCGTCGCAGGCGCGGATTCGAGCGCCGCCAGCGCAATCGCGGGGGCGGTGTTGCGGCCGGCCGGCTCCAGCATGATCGCCGCCGGCTTTTCCTCGGCCAGCTGGGCGGCGATCTCCGTCGCGTGCAGCGCATTGGTGACGATGATCGGGGCGCCGAAACGGGCGCGGTCGATACAGCGCGCCGCCGTCATCTGAAGCATCGTCCGCTCGCCGGTCAGCGCGAGCAGTTGCTTCGGCTTTTTCGAGCGCGACAGGGGCCAGAGCCGTGTTCCCGAGCCACCCGACAGGATGACGGGCGTGATTAAGGTGGTGGAAATGGGCCGCTCCATGGTCCAGAAGAGGTTGTCGTTATCGGCTACAGAATGGACGAGCGGCAAGGGGGTTTCATGGACGAGGATATGAAACCGCTGGCGCGGCGCAGGCGATGGTAAGGCTGTTCAAGCATTATATCGCCTATCCGGTGCTGGTGCTGTGCGTCGCCGACTTCGCGGTGCTGTTGCTGGTCGCCGAGGCCGGCTGGGTATTGCGCATGCGGCAGATCGGCGCCGATCCCGGGCCGCTATGGAATCGCCTGCCGCAATTGCTGAGCTTCGCGCTGGCGATCCAGGCGCCGATGATCGGGGTCGGTGTCTATGCCGCCGAATCGATGCAGACTTTCCGCTTTGCCGCGGCCCGGCTGCTGGTGGCGATCTCGCTGGGCGTGATCCTGATCTCGGTGCTCAACTTCATATCGCCGGGCATCACGCTGTGGCGATCGAACTCGCTCTATTCGATGATCCTCGCGGTCGTGCTGCTGCTGATGGTGCGCGTGCTGCTCGGCGGCTTCGTCAGCGGCGACACCTTCAAGCGGCGGGTGCTGCTGCTCGGCGCCGGCCGGCGGGCGAAACGGGTCGCGGATCTGGAGAAGCGGATGGGGGCAGGCTTCCTGATCGTCGGCTGCGTCGACATGAAGGATGCGCCGCCACAGATCGAAACCGCGATCTCGCGCACCGATGTAGAGAGCCTTGGCCAGCTGGTCGAGAAGACCGAGGCCAATGAGGTGGTGCTGGCGCTCGACGAGCGGCGGAACACCGTGCCGGTCGACGCGCTGCTGCGGCTCAAGACCACCGGCGTCCACGTTACCGACATCTCCGACTTCGTCGAACGCGAGACCGGACGGATCGACCTCGACACGATCCGGCCCTCCTCGCTGATCTTCTCGGATGGCTTCTCCTCGGGCCGCGAATTGTCGATGGGGCTCAAGCGCATCTTCGATCTTGTGATGAGCGCGGCGCTGCTCGCAATCACCGCGCCGATCATCGTCGTGACGGCGCTGCTGGTGAAGCTCGACAGCCCCGGCCCGGCCTTCTACCGCCAGGTCCGCGTCGGCCGCTATGGCGCCACCTTCGAGATATTGAAGCTCCGTTCGATGCGGCAGGATGCGGAGGCCGGCGGCAACGCGATCTGGGCGCAGAAGGGCGATGCCCGGGTTACCCGCATCGGCCGGATCATCCGGCTGATCCGGGTCGACGAGCTGCCGCAGCTGTGGACGGTGCTGCGGGGCGACATGAGCTTCGTCGGTCCGCGCCCCGAGCGCCCCGAATTCGTCGCCGAGCTGGAAAAGCAGATACCCTATTATGCCGAACGGCACATGGTGAAACCCGGCATCACCGGATGGGCGCAGATCAACTATCCCTATGGCGCCAGCCTGGAAGATGCCCGCCACAAGCTCGAATATGACCTTTACTACACCAAGAACTACAGCCCCTTCCTCGATCTGCTGATCATGCTGCAGACGGTGCGGGTGCTGCTCTGGGCCGAAGGGGCCCGCTAGGGCCGGCGCTACCGATGGCACGGGGCCTCGAAGCGGCAATGCTCGCGCAACAGGCGGAAATGCCGACCGTCTATGCGACCAGCCTGCCCGAACCAGTAATCTTTGCGGGCATCCAGTGGGGCCATGCGCTGGCCGCCTTCATGTTCGCGGCGCTGGTCGGCTGGCAGATGACGGTGCGGACCGGCGGCCCCCGGCGGGTGGCGCTGACCCTGGCCTGCGGGCTCACCGCGCTGTGGTGTCTGCTTGTCGCGCGCTATGGCGCCGGCGGCATATCGTCGAGCGTGGCCAAGAGCCTTGCCGATGCCGCCTGGCTGGGCTTCCTGTTCGCGCTCCAGCCACCGACCGCGGCGGGCCGGCGCCGGCCCGTGATCCTCGCCATCTATGTGCTGCTGGGGACGCTGATCGTCGCCGCGATCGTGATCAAGCTGCTGCCGTTCGCCTTCACCGGCAGCCCGCGCATCCAGCAGGGCCTGTTCGTATCGGGGCAGGCGCTGCGCATATTGGTAACGATCGGCGGGCTCTGCCTGCTCCACAATCTCTACACCGCCGCTTCCCCCGAAGCGCGTTTCGGGCTCGGTTCCCCCATGCTGGCGCTGGCGGTGATGTGGGGCTTCGACCTCAACATCGCGACCGTCGCCTATCTGATCGACGGCTGGCCGATGGGGCTGTTCGCACTGCGCGGCATGCTGATGGTGCTGATCGCCCCGATGCTGGTCACCGTCAGCCGGCTGGCCACGCTCGATCGGGTCCGCGCGTCGCGCTCGGCGGGTTTCCAGACCCTGACCCTGGTGCTCAGCGGCGCCTATCTGGCGGCGATGGTGCTGACCGACAGGCTGCTCGCCCTGGGCGGCTATGAGCGATGGCTGCCCCAGCTCACCCTGGCGGCCGCCTTCTTCGCCTTCGCGCTGTCGCTGTTTCCGTCCACCCGCTATCGCCAGCGCTTCAAGAAGGCGCTCGGCCGTCACCTCTTCCACCATCGCTATGATTATCGCCTCGAATGGCGGCGCTTCACCGAAACGGTCGGCCAGCCGGGCGAGGCCGCGCCGCCGCTCGCCGAGCGCACCGTGAAGGCGATCGCCGACATCTTCGACTGCCCCGGCGGGCTGTTGCTGCTGCGCGGCCCGGACGGCGGGCTGGAGGCGTCGGCACGCTGGAACTGGCAGGAGCTGGACGCGCCCGTCGCGGCGGCCGGACCCGATCTCGCCACCCTGCTCGAAGCCCAGGGCGACGTGATCGAGATCGCGCGCATCCGCCAGGGCGAGGAGCCGGCCGCGCTGCCCCTGGTTCCCGAATGGATGATCGCGGAGGAGGTCGCTTGGGCGATCGTGCCGCTGATCCATTTCGACCGGCTGGTCGGCGCGGTGCTGCTCGAACGGCCGCGCGAACCGCGCCTGCTCGATGATGAGGATCATGATCTGCTGCGGGTGGCGGGGCGGCAGGTTGCGAGCTATCTGGCGGAGGCGCGTGGACAGGAGGCGCTTTCGGATGCCCGCCGATTCGACGAGTTCAACCGCCGCTTCGCCTTCATCATGCACGACATCAAGAATCTCGTGAGCCAGCTCAGCCTGCTCGCGCGCAACGCCGAACGCCATGCCGACAAGCCGGAGTTCCGCGCCGACATGATCGACACGCTGCAGAATTCGGTGGGCAAGATGAACGATCTGCTCGCGCGCCTGTCCCAGCATCACCGCGCCCGCCCCGACGAGCCCGCGCCGCATTCGCTACGCCTGCTGGTCGAGGAAACCCTGCGCGACCGCGCCCGCGCCTATCCGGTACGCATCGTCAGCAAGGACGATGTGATGGCGACCGTCGATCCCGACCGGTTCGAACAGGCGCTCGGCCATCTCGTCCAGAATGCGATCGATGCCAGCGGCGGCGAACCGGTCGAGATCGTCATTGCCCGGCGCGGGCTGGAGGCGGTGGTCGAGGTCGCGGACAAGGGCTGCGGCATGTCGGCCGAGTTCATCCGCTCGCGGCTGTTCCATCCCTTTTCCTCGACCAAGGAGGGCGGCTTCGGCATCGGTGCCTATGAGGCGCGCGCGATCGTCGTCGGCATGGGCGGGCGGCTCAACGTGCAGAGCCGCGAGGGCGAGGGCAGCCGCTTCACCATCACCCTGCCCATGGCCGCGCTGCTCAGCGGCACGATCGCGGGAGCCAGCGCATGAGCAATGCCAAACCCCGCCTGCTGATCGTCGAGGACGACGAGGGCCTTCAGAAGCAGCTGCGCTGGGCCTATGAGGATTATGAGGTCATCTCGGCCACCACCAGGCAGGCCGCGATCGATGCGCTGCGCCATTATGAGCCGAATGTGGTGACGCTCGACCTGGGCCTGCCGCCC
This sequence comes from Rhizorhabdus dicambivorans, assembly GCF_002355275.1. Classification (NCBI taxonomy): domain Bacteria; kingdom Pseudomonadati; phylum Pseudomonadota; class Alphaproteobacteria; order Sphingomonadales; family Rhizorhabdaceae; genus Rhizorhabdus; species Rhizorhabdus dicambivorans. The sequence goes on from NZ_CP023449.1 coordinate 4,648,168, forward strand.
GATCCGGACGGCACCAGCGAGGGCTTCGCCACGCTGGACGCGATCCTCGCGCTGAAGCCCGATACCAAGGTGATCGTCGCCTCGGGCCATGGCGCGCGGGAAGGGGCGCTGCGCGCGGTCGCGGCGGGCGCCTATGACTATTACCACAAGCCGGTCGACATCGACGAGCTGGGCCTGATCGTCGCGCGCGCCTTCCACCTGCACGATCTGGAGCGGGAAAATGCCCGGCTCCAGGCGCAGGGCGACGGCGGGGAAAGCGGCCTGCTCACCAACGATCCGGCGATGCTCAAGGTGGTCCGCACGATTGAGCGGGTGGCGAACACCGATGTCTCGGTGATGCTGCTCGGCGCCAGCGGCACCGGCAAGGAGGTGCTCGCGCGCATGCTCCACCAGGCGAGCAAGCGTAGCGGAGGCGCCTTCGTCGCGATCAACTGCGCCGCGATCCCCGAGAACCTGCTTGAGGCCGAACTGTTCGGCTATGAGAAGGGCGCCTTCACCGGCGCGATCAAGACCACCGAAGGCAAGATCGAACTGGCGCAGGGCGGCACCCTGTTCCTCGACGAGGTGGGCGACATCCCGCTGCCGCTCCAGGTCAAGCTGCTGCGCTTCCTGCAGGAGCGGGTGATCGAGCGGATCGGCAGCCGCAAGACGATCCCCGTCGATACGCGGATCGTCTGCGCGACCCACCAGGATCTCGACGCGATGATCGCCGAGACGCGCTTCCGCGAGGATCTCTACTACCGCCTCGCCGAGATCGTGGTGCGCATCCCGCCCCTGTCGCAGCGGCCCGGCGACGCGCTGCTGATCGCCCGAGCGCTGCTTCGCCGCCTCGCCCGCGAGATGGATTCGCACGTCAAGGGTTTCGCGCCCGACGCGCTCGCCGCGATCGACGGCTGGAGCTGGCCCGGCAACGTCCGCGAACTGGAGAACAAGCTGAAGCGCGCGGTGATCATGGCCGACGGCAAGCTGGTGACGGCCGAAGACCTCGATCTGACGCCGGACCGCGAGGACGGCGGCTATCTCAACCTCAAGGCCGTCCGCGAGGCCGCCGACCGCGCCGCCATCACCCGCGCCATCGCGCGCAGCGAGGGCAATATATCGAGCGCGGCGAAGATGCTGGGGATCAGCCGGCCGACCCTCTACGATCTGCTGAAGCAGTACGCGATCGAGGCGTGATCGACCATCACCCCAGCAAAAGCTGGCATCCATGTCTTTCTTCACATGAGATGGCATCCGGGGAGAGAACAGACATGGATGCCAGCCTTCGCTGGCATGACAGGGAGAGTTTGATTATTCGCCCCATCCATGACCGATCCCGCCCTTCTCGCCCGCATCGCCGACGCGCTCGACCGTCTCGCGCCGCCGCCCGCGCCGCATGCCGATCCCGCCGCGCACCCCGCCTATGTCTGGCGCGACCATGGCCTGGCCGAGACCCGTGCCTTCGCACCGCTGCCGATCGAGCTGCTGGCCGGGATCGACAGCCAGAAAGCCGCGCTGCTCGACAACGCCCGGCGGCTGGCGACGGGGGCTGCGGCGCACGACGTGCTGCTGTGGGGCGCGCGCGGGGCGGGCAAATCGGCGCTGGTCAAGGCCACCGTGGGCCATTTGCGGGGCGAAGGGTGCGACATCGCCCTGATCGAGATACCGGGCGACCGGATCGGTGACCTGCCCCGCCTGTTCGATCTGATCGCCGATGTGCCGCGCGCCTTCATCCTGTTCCTCGACGATCTCGGCTTCGACGATGCCGCCGGATCGCAGGGGCCACGTATCCTGCGCTCGATGCTGGAGGGCGGCGCCGAGGCGCGGCCGGCCAATGCCCGGCTCCACGTCACCGCCAACCGCCGCCACATCGTCTCGCGCGACCTGCGCGAGCAGGACAGCCCTATCAACCCGCGCGACGTAGTCGACGACAAGCTGGCGCTGGCCGACCGCTTCGGCCTGTCGCTGGGCTTCCATGTCTGCGACCAGGACAGCTATGTCGCGATGGTCCGCGGCTATGCCGACCGCTTCGGCCTCGACTTCGAACCGCTCGACGCGATCGCCTGGGCCACCCAGCGCGGCAGCCGCTCAGGGCGCGTCGCCTGGCAATATGTGGTGGAACTGGCCGGGCGGGCGGGGAAGAGCGTTTAGTCTAACCGAAGTCCGCGACGCCAAACGCCTGCGGGGCGATCCCAACGACCACTATCGCGGAATCGATCATGCCACCGCCATTGCTGGCATAGAAAAGATAGGTGTCGGCCCCCACGGCCAGCGCCGCCACCTCGCCATTACCCTCTCGATTGTCGAGCAGTTGCTGGGCCGTCGTCGCGGCGGCGCCCGCATTTGCCTGGGCCGCGCCGGTCAGTATCGCAGCAGGCGCAAAGCCGATCGCGACCCAGTCGGTCCCATCGGTGAAATCCAGGATTCGATCGGGCTGGGCGAGCGGCGAGCCCGACCCGCCGACCACGAAAAGATCGTTGCCGTCGCCGCCGCTCAATATGTCCTCGCCGAGATCGCCGGAGAGGATGTCGTTGCCGGTACCGCCACTGATTGAATCCGCACCCTGGCCGCCACGCAGCGAATCGTCGCCATCGCCTCCGCTGATGACATCCGATCCCAGGTTCCCGTTGACGGTGTCGTTGCCCGCTCCGCCGAAGATGCTGTCGTCGCTGCCACCGCCGTTGATGCGATCCGAGCCCTCGCCGCCGTCCAGCATGTCGTTGCCGGCATTGCCCTGGAGATAATCGCTTCCAGCTCCTCCCGAGAGGCTGTCCTCCCCGTCCGCCCCGCCCGATGCGGCACGGCCGTAGAGATGGTCGTTGCCCGCCCCCCCGACGAGCGTGTCGGCGCCCTCATAGCCGAAGATGTCGTCGTGCCCGTCGCTGCCGAGCAGACGGTTGGCGACTGCATTGCCGTAGATCAGGTCATCGCCACCGCCCCCGGTGGCGTTTTCGATCATCGTCTCCGAGAAGATCGCGACGGTGAAATAGTCAACCTTCACGACCTCCCCCTGCCGATCGAAGGTTATGAGAGGATCCCCCAGCGCACTCCAACTGCCGGATTCCAGATCGATCACGGCTTCTTCCGTGGATGAATTCCAGATGATCGTATCGTTGCCGCCGCTGTCGTAGATCGTCTCGAAATATTGGGACCCCGAATTGAACACATATTCGTTGTCGTCGGTGTTGAACGGCCTGGCGCCGTAGAGCGCCTGGACCGCCTCGATATCCAGCTGCATCGGCGTGGTCGGCAGATAGCTGATGCCGTAATCCGAGGCGGGCAAATCCGAATAGAGATTATAGGACATCACCGTGCTGTTCACGGAGTCCAGCTCGGGATCCAATATCTGCTCGTTGAGAGTGGAGCTTTCGAAGGGATGCTTCAGGCCCAGGGCATGGCCGACTTCGTGCAGCAGGGTGAAGAGCCCGAACGACCCCCGCTCGAAGCCGCCGAAATCCGTGGTGCTATCGAGCCATATGTCACCCGCTGCCGGGCCACTGGATGGGAGATAGGCGTGTGCTGCAGCGTCTTCATCCCTGGTATAGGCAAATCGAATGTCACCTACATTTGCCCCGGTATCGCTGGTCGCGGCGAAGCTGATATTGGCGTAGCGGCTCCACAGCTGAAGCGCCGTAACCGCCCCCGTGGCCGCCGCCGCATCGAGCGGGATCACGCCTCCCGTCGAAGGCTCGTTCAACGGGGAATAGGGGTTGGCCCAGTTGCCAGCGTTGATCGGGAAGCTGTAGGTCAGCGATGTCGTCGCGCCCGTGGCGACCCACCGGCTACCATGAGTCAGTGAAGACAGGTCGGGATCCGCCGGCAGGGTAATGCGTTCGGCCGTGACGGAGTTGCTGGTCGGCGTCGACATGTTTTCCCCTGCTCGCCGGATCGGCCGTTCCCGCTGCCGCGGCTACCGTAGGGGCATAGGGCGGGAAGCGCCGCCGCTCCATCCGCGATATCACCATATCGGAGGAAAAAAGGGAGAGGGCTACGCCGCCGCTGGCAGCCTGAGGCGTACCTGCAGTCCGCCGAGATCCTCGCTTTCCTCGAGCGTGATGGTTCCGCCATAGATGCCGATCACGTCGCGCACGATTGCGAGGCCGAGGCCGGTCCCGGGCTTGCCGGTGTCGAGCCGGGCGCCGCGCTCGAACAGCTTGCCGCGTTCGGCTTCGGGGATGCCGGGGCCGTCATCCTCGATCAATATCTCGACGACGTTCGGCTTTCGGTTGGCGGGGAAGTCGGCGATCTCGCGCACCACCGTCACGAACACCCGGCCCTGGCCATATTTGGCGGCATTCTCGATCAGGTTGCCGAGAATCTCGTCGAGGTCCTGCCGCTCGACATGGACCGTCGCCTTCTGGTCGCCGGCAAGATCGACCGTGACGTGCCGGTGCATCCGGCTCATCGCCCGCTCGACCGCCTTGAGCGACGGCCAGACTTCCGAACGGGCCTGGGCGTTCGCGCGGCGGCCGACCGCGCGGGCACGGGCGAGATGGTGATCGACCTGCCGGCGCATCGTCGTGGTCGACCGGATGACGGTCTCGGCCAGCTCCGGGCCACCGGCGGTGGCCTCGTTCATCAGCACGGTCAGCGGGGTCTTGAGCGCATGGGCGAGATTGCCGGCGTGGCGGCGCGCCTCCTCGGCCTGGCGTTCATTGTGGGTCAGCAGGTCGTTGAGTTCCTCGACCAGCGGACGGACCTCGTTCGGGAACTGCGCCTCGATCCGCGAGCTGGTGCCGGCGCTGACCTTGGCGACGGCGCGGCGCAGGCTGCGCAGCGGCCAGAGGCCATAGGTCGCCTGCAGCGCAGCCAGGATGATCAGCCCCAGCCCGAGGATCGCAAAGGAGCGCACCAGCGTCCGCCGCAACACGGCGATCTGCTCATTGAGCCCGGCCCGGCTGGCGGCGACCTGGAAGCGCCATTCGACCGGCGATCCCGGCAGCCGTATCTCGCGGTCGAGGATGCGCAGCGGCTCCCCGCCGAACTCGTCGCTGTCGGCGACATGGAGGGTCTGGCCGTCATGCTTCTCGCCCTGGCGCAGCGCCCGGTCCCACAGCGATCGGGAACGGAACGGCTCGTGCGTCGGCGCCGAGACCTGCCAGTAGAGGCCCGAATAGGGCTCCAGGAAGCGCTGGTCGCCGAGCGGCCGGTTGAAGCGCACCTCCCCGTCGGGGCCGATCTCGGCCGAGCCGATCATCGCAGTCAGCACATATTCGAGCTGGGCGTCGAAATTGCGGGTGATCGCCTCGCTGAGCACGCGATCGAGCGCGAAGCCGCCGCCGACCAGCAGCACGCTGATCCACAGCGCCGCGATCGAGATCATGCGGCGGGTGAGCGAGCCCGTGGACGCGCCCGCAGTGTGGCGCCGTTTCAGGAACCAGGCGCGCGCGGCGGCGAGGCCTCGCTTAAGCCGGGTCATCCAGCGAATAGCCAAGCCCGCGGATCGTGGTGATGACATCCTGGCCCAGCTTCTTGCGGATGCGGGTCACGAACACCTCGATCGTGTTCGAATCGCGGTCGAAATCCTGATCGTAGATATGTTCGATCAGCTCGGTGCGGCTCACCACCTTGCCCTTGTGATGGAGCAGATAGCTGAGCAGCTTATATTCCTGCGCGGTCAGCTTCACCGGCTCGCCCGCCAGCGTCACCTTGCCGCTGCGCGTGTCGAGGCGGACGTCGCCTGCCGTCAGTTCCGACGAGGCGTTGCCCGAGGCGCGGCGGATCAGCGCGCGGAGGCGTGCGATCAGCTCCTCGGTCTGGAAGGGCTTGGCGAGATAGTCGTCGGCGCCGGCATCCAGCCCGGCCACCTTGTCCGACCAGCTGTCGCGCGCGGTCAGCACCAGCACCGGCGTATCGCGGCCTTCGCGGCGCCAACGGTCGAGCACGGTCAGGCCGTCGACCTCGGGCAGGCCAAGATCGAGGATGATCGCGTCATAGGCTTCGGTGGAACCAAGGAAATGGCCGTCCTCGCCATCGGTGGCGAGGTCGATCGCATAGCCCGCGCCCTCCAGCGTGGCACGGAGCTGCCGGCCCAGATTGGGCTCATCCTCGACGATCAGGACGCGCATGGGACTATCCCCTTTATGTTTATTGACCGACCCGACCGACTTCGCGGCCGGTGCGGCCGTCCATGTCCATCCATATCACCGAACCGCCGCGCTGAAACTTGAAACGGTAGCGTCCGGTTCCCGGATCGAATTCCGATCCGATCATCTGGCCGTCGACCCGACCCTGCGCGCGCGCGCGCATCTCCTGATAGGGGATATATTCGCCCGAACGGACGCCGTTGCGCAGCGCATCCTGCTCGGGCACGCGATTCCGCTCCGCCGAGGCGGGGGATGCGGCAACGAAAAGCAGCGCCGACAAAAGGGCGACGAGGGGTTTACGCATTGACATGGGCTATTGGCATAGGGTCAGGGGCTTGAATAGGGCATGAATGTTCCTGCCCTGGCGAAAATCTCCCATTGTTGCACCGCGAAGACACATGGCCGCTCCCATATTATCCTATCAGAATCTCGGCCTGAACCAGGGCAGCGGCTGGCTGTTCCGGGGCCTCGACATCCACATCGCCCCCCGCGACCGGCTGGCCCTGATCGGCCGCAACGGCGCGGGCAAGACGACGCTGCTCAAGCTGCTCGCCGGCCGGATCGATGCCGATGAGGGGCTGCGCACGATCGTGCCCGGCACCAAAGTGATTCTGCTGGAGCAAGAACCTTCGCTGGCGGGCCATGCCACCCTGCGCGATTTCGCGCTGGCGGCCCCCGATGCGCCCGACGCCCATGCGGTGGAGGCGATCGCCGACCAGATCGGCATCGACCTGTCCCGCGAGGCGGCGAGCGCCAGCGGCGGCGAGCGGCGGCGCGCCGCCATCGCCCGCGCACTGGCGCAGGAACCCGATGTGCTGCTGCTGGACGAGCCGACCAACCATCTCGATCTCGCCGCGATCGAATGGCTCGAATCCTGGCTCGGCCGATATACCGGCGCGTTCATCGCAATCAGCCATGACCGCACCTTCCTGACCCGGCTGACCCGCCAGACGCTGTGGCTCGATCGCGGCGGCATCCGGCGCCATGAGGTCGGTTTCGGCGGCTTCGAGGAATGGACCGACCGGGTCTATGAGGAGGAAGCCCGCAACGCCGAGCGGCTCGATGCAAAGCTCAAGATCGAAGAGCATTGGAAGCTGCGCGGCGTCACCGCGCGGCGGCGGCGCAACCAGGGCCGGCTCACCAAGCTCTATGAGATGCGCGAACAGAGGAAGGCGATGCTCGGGCCGCCCGGCACCGCAAGGATCGCCATCGCCGCCGACGATACCAAGACCAAGGTGGTGATCGACGCCGAGCATGTCACCAAGGCGTTCGGAGAGCGGACGATCATCCGCGATTTCAGTTTCCGGGTGACGCGGCGCGACCGGATCGGAGTAGTCGGCGCGAACGGCGCGGGCAAGTCGACCCTGCTCAAGCTTCTGACCGGGGAGATCGCGCCCGACAGCGGCACGGTGAAGCTGTCGAAGACGCTGAACGGCATCATCATCGACCAGCAGCGCAAGCTGATGGCGCCCGAAAAGAGCGTGCGCGACGTCCTTGCCGATGGCGGGGACTGGATCGAGGTCCAGGGCGTGCGCAAGCATGTCCATGGATATCTTAAGGAATTCCTGTTCGAGCCGTCGATCGCCGACGCCAAGGTGGGAACGCTCTCCGGCGGCGAACGCTCCCGCGTGCTGCTCGCCCGCGAATTCGCGCGGCCCTCCAACCTGCTGGTGCTCGACGAGCCGACCAACGATCTCGATCTCGAGACGCTCGATCTGCTCCAGGAGGTGATCGCCGATTATGAGGGCACCGTCCTGATCGTCAGCCACGATCGCGACTTCCTCGATCGCACGGTCACGGTTACTCTGGGGCTCGACGGGTCGGGCAAGGTCGACATCGTCGTCGGCGGCTATGAGGACTGGGAAAGGCAGCGGACCGTCAGGACCGAGACGAAGCGGTCCGTCGCGCCCAGGACGGAGGTGGCGGCGCCCAAGGCCAGGACCAAGCTGAGCTACAAGGACCAGCGCGATCTCGACATGCTGCCGAGCGAGATCGAGAAGCTGGAAGCGGCGATCGCCCGCGACGAGGCCGCCATGGCCGATCCGGATCTCTATGCGAAGAACCCGGCGAAGTTCGATCAGTTGATGAAGGCGATCGAGACGGCCCGGGGCAAGAAGGAAGAAGCCGAGATGCGCTGGCTGAAGCTGGCGGAAATGGCGGAAGGGCTGGGTTGAAAGATTCTCCCTGCCCGTGGGGCGGGACGCCTGCGGCGCGGTCCCCTTCCCCATGCTTCGCATAGGGAGGATCTGGAAGGCTTATCCCTGCGCCCCAGCCTTGCGATGGTGATGGATCACCTCGTCGATGATGAAGCGCAGGAACTTCTCCGAGAAATCCGGGTCGAGATTGGCGCTCTTGGCCAGATTGCGCAGCCGTTCGATCTGCACGGTCTCGCGGCCGGGATCGGCGGGCGGCAGGCCGGTCTTCGCCTTGTGCTCGCCAACCGCCTGGGTGATCTTGAACCGCTCGGCGAGCATGAAGATCAGCGCCGCATCGATATTGTCGATGCTCTCGCGGTAGCGGCTCAGCGTCTCATCGGCCATGCAGCGGCGTCCCCTTGTCTTGCCCGTCCCATGCCTATTGTGGACAGCCCCCGCCTTGGCAAGCGCCGAGTTGGGGCAGGCCGGGCGATTGGCCCCCGAATCAAACCGTTACGGCGGCTTACGCTCTTGCGTTTCGACGCCGCGGAGCCCATGGGCACGCCCATGACCGCCACCGTCACCCCGATCCGCCGCGAGGCGCAGCCGTCGCTCGACCCGATCATGGCGCTCGTCGCCCCGGGAATGAATGCGGTCAACAGCGTCATCCTGGCGCGGATGCAATCGGATGTGCCGCTGATCCCGGAGCTGGCGGGTCACCTGATCGCGGGCGGCGGCAAGCGGATGCGGCCGATGCTGACGCTGGCCTGCGCCAAGCTGCTCGATTATCATGGCGAGCGGCACCACAAGCTCGCCGCCACGGTGGAGTTCATCCACACCGCCACCCTGCTGCATGACGATGTCGTCGATCAGTCGGGCCTGCGCCGCGGGCGCAGCACCGCCAACATGATCTGGGGCAATTCGGCCAGCGTTCTCGTCGGCGATTTCCTGTTCAGCCGCGCGTTCGAGCTGATGGTCGAGGATGGCTCGCTGCGCGTGCTGCGCATCCTGTCGAACGCATCGGCGGTGATCGCGGAGGGCGAGGTGAACCAGCTCACCGCGCAGCGCCGGATAGAGACCAGCGAGGAACGCTATCTGGAGATCATCACCGCCAAGACGGCGGTGCTGTTCGCCGCCGCCTGCAAGATCGCCGCCGTGGTCGCCGAGCGCGAACCGGCGGCAGAGGAGGCGCTCGATTCCTATGGGCGTTATCTCGGCATCGCCTTCCAGCTGGTCGACGACGTGATCGACTATGTCTCGGACGGGGCGACGATGGGCAAGGATGCCGGCGATGATTTCCGCGACGGCAAGGTCACCCTGCCCGTGATCCTCGCCTACGCCCGCGCCAACCCCGCCGACCGCGAATTCCTGCGCGAGGCGATCGAGGGGCTCCGCAACGAGGACGAGGATCTGGTGCGGGCGACCGGCATATTGCGCGGCACCGGCGCGCTTGCCGACACCGCCGCCCGCGCCCGCCTCTATGCCCAGCGCGCGATCGACGCGCTGGCCGGTTTCCCCAACGGCGTGGCCAAGGCGGCGCTCACCGAGGCGGCGCAGTTCGCGGTAGCGCGGGCCTACTGACCTCTTCCCCTCCCTTGAAGTGCGGGAGGCCGGGGGGTGGGGGAGCCTTGTCGGATTTTGCGGCTGCGCCGCACCCACCCCCTGGCCCCCTCCCTTGAAAGGGAGGGGGGAAGCGTCCAAACCCACGCCCATGCTGCCGATCGACGCCGTCCTGCCCGATCTGATCGCCGCGCTGCGCGATGGGCCGAACGCCGTGCTGGTCGCCCCGCCGGGCGCCGGCAAGACGACGGCGGTGGCGCCGGCGCTGCTCGGACAGCCCTGGTGCGACGGGCAGATATTGCTGCTTTCGCCCCGGCGACTCGCCGCCCGCGCGGCGGCCGAGCGGATGGCCGAACTGGCCGGCGAGGCGGTCGGCAAGACGATCGGCTATGCCACCCGGCTCGACACGAAACAGTCGGCGGGTACCCGCATCCTGGTCGTTACCGAAGGCATCTTCGTCAACCGCATCCAGGCCGATCCCGATCTGCCGGGCGTGTCGGCCGTGCTGTTCGACGAGGTCCATGAACGCAGCCTCGACAGCGATTTCGGCCTCGCCCTGGCGCTCGACGCGCAGGCGGCGCTGCGGCCCGACCTGCGCCTCGTCGCGATGTCCGCCACCCTCGACGGAGGCCGCTTCGCCGCGTTGATGGCCAGGGCTCCGCAGCAGCCCGCCCCGCTGATCGAGAGCGAGGGGCGCAGCTTCCCGCTCGACATCCGCCATGTCGCCCGCTCGGCAGAAAAGCCAATCGAGGACGACATGGCTCCGGCCATCCGCCGCGCGCTTGCCGAAGAGACGGGCAGCCTGCTCGCCTTCCTGCCCGGCGTCGCCGAGATCGAGCGCACCGCCGAGCGCCTGGAGGGCAGCCTGCCCGCCGACGTCGTGCTCCATCGCCTGCACGGCTCGCTCGAACCCGCCGAGCAGCGCGCCGCGATCGCCCCCGCCCCTGCCGGCAGGCGCAAGCTGGTGCTCGCCACCGCGATCGCCGAAACCAGCATCACCATCGACGGACTGCGCGTCGTTGTCGATTCGGGGCTCGCCCGGCGGCCGCGCTACGACCGTGCGGCGGGCATGACCCGGCTCGTCACCGAACGCGCCAGCCAGGCGGCGGTCACCCAGCGCGCCGGCCGTGCCGGGCGCCAGCAGCCCGGCGTGGTCTACCGGCTGTGGGAGGCGGCCGCGACGGCGGGCCTGCCCAAATATGATCCGCCCGAGATATTGGAGACCGACCTGTCGGCGCTGACGCTCGACTGCGCGATCTGGGGCGTGGCCGATCCCGGCAGCCTGCGCTGGCTGGACCCGCCCCCGGCCGCCGCGATCGGGGAAGCGCGCGAGCGGCTCGGGCGGCTCGACGCGCTGGACGAAGACGGCCGGCCCACTGCCCATGGCAAGGCGATCGCCGCGCTGCCGCTGCCGCCGCGCCTGGGCCATATGCTGATCCGCGCCGCCGAGCAGGGCTTTGCCGAGACCGCCGCCGAGGTGGCGGTGCTGCTTTCCGAACGCGGCCTTGGCGGCAGCGATGCCGATCTGGAACTGCGCTTGCGCCGGTGGCGGGGCGAGCGCGGCAAGCGGGCTGAAGGCGCGCGCCAGCTCGCCGGGCGCTGGGCGCGGCTTTCGGGGGCGCGCGGACGCGACGACGCGATGATCGCGGCATCGGTGGCGCTCGCCTATCCCGATCGCGTGGCAAAGCGGCGCACCGCATCGGGCGAGGAATGGATTTCGAGCGGTGGGCGCGGCTTCCGACTCGATCCCACCTCACCGCTGGCGCGCAACGAATGGCTGGCGGTCGCGGAGATACAGGGTGCGGCCTCCGGCGCGCGGATATTGTCGGCCGCACCGATCGAGGCGGGCGATGTCGAGCGGCTGTTCGCCGACCATATCGAGCTGCGCCGCACCGCGCGGTTCGATCCCGCGACAGGCGCGGTCGAGGCGCGCCGCGAGCGGCGGCTGGGGGCAATCGTGCTGGCGGCCGGACGCGACGAGAGCGCCTCGCCTGCGATGATCAGCGCCGCGCTGATCGACGCGGTGCGGACACGGGGCCTTGGCCTGCTGGCCTGGCCTGACGGAGTGCAGGGCCTGCGCGCCCGCGCCGCCTTCGCCGCCGAACAGGGGGGCGAATTGCCTGACCTCTCCGACGACACGCTGATGCTGACGCTCGACGACTGGTTCGCGCCGCTTGCCGAGGGCAAGCGACGGCTGTCGGATATCTCGGCCGGCGAACTTTCGCACGCCCTCCACGATCTGCTGGGATGGGACGGGCGGCAGGCGCTGGACCGGCTGGCGCCCGAGCATCTTCAGTCGCCGGCCGGGAGCAAACATCCGATCGACTATGCGGCCGAAGGCGGCCCCGCCGTGGAGGTGAGGCCGCAGGCGTTGTTCGGGCTGGCGCGGCATCCCATGGTCGGGGGCGGCCGGGTGCCGCTGACCCTGCGGCTGACCTCGCCCGCCGGACGGCCGATCCAGACCACCAAGGACCTGCCCGGCTTCTGGTCCGGCAGCTGGGCATCAGTGGCGAAGGAGATGCGCGGCCGCTATCCGCGCCACCCCTGGCCCGACGATCCTGCGGCGGCGGATCCCACGCTTCGTACCAAGAAAGCCGCGCAGCGTTCTTGACGGGCATCGCCGCGCTGCGGCATGGCGAGGGCAACGGATATCCCCTCGGGACGATCATCATGGCGCATGCACGTATCTATCAGCAGGCAAAGAACGCGATGCAGTCGGGACGCGCGCGCACCGATCAGTGGGTGATGGAATATGAACCCGCCGAGCCTAAGCGCCCCGATCCGCTGACCGGCTGGGCGGGCTCAGGCGACACGCGCGGCCAGGTCAGCCTGACCTTCCCCACGCTGGCCGCCGCGCAGGCCTATGCGGGCCGCGAAGGGCTGACCGCCCATGTCGTGGCTGGACCGGAAAAGAAGCTCAAGATCCAGGCCTACGCCGATAATTTCCAGGTCGGGCCGATCAGTTTCTAGCGTCGCTGCGCGCGCTCCGCTTCCCGCCGAGCGCTTTTCGTGGACCGCCTGCTTGCTCAGCCCGGCAGCCCCGGAATCACTGGATCACTTGGCGCGCCCGGATCGGGGTCAGTGGGCGTGGGCACCGGTATGTCCACCGGCGTATCGGCGGGAATGTCCTCGGGCGGGGGCGGCTGGCTGGCCATGGCGATTCTCCTTCGATGGGGAAACGCCCGACTCGGTCCGCTTATCCGCAGCAGCGGCAGGCCGATGCGCAGCCGCGATGGTCTGAAAATGCAAGCGCCGGGATCGTTTCCGATCCCGGCGCCGCGTGACGAAAATTCGCCAACCCCCTTGTCGCGCTCTACACCGGTCACCCCTTTAAATGACGGCGGAACAACGACTTTCTTCCCCGAACCATGGCCTGTTTTGTTTGCTCATGTTCAGTGACGCTTTTCCTACAGGGAGCCTCTGATCTTGTCATTGGCTTTCAAAGGAAGCGGACTCGAATGACTGACAACTGTGTTTTCTTGGCAACAGAGACCGACCGGTACGGGGGCGATTCGATCCGCGAAGCAGTTGCTCCGAACGGCTTCGACGAATAGACAGCCGCATCTCCGTTTCATTGCGAGTAACCCGTTTCATGCGCCTCTCCCGCCACTTCCTGCCCGTGATGAAGGAATCGCCCGCCGACGCCCAGATCGTGAGCCACAAGCTGATGCTGCGCGCGGGGCTGATCCGGCAGACAGCCGCCGGCATCTACAGCTGGCTGCCGCTCGGCCATCGCGTGCTGCGCAAGATCGAGCAGATCGTCCGAGAGGAGCAGGATCGCGCCGGGGCGATCGAGATGCTGATGCCGACGATCCAGTCGGCCGACCTGTGGCGCGAATCGGGCCGTTACGATGCCTATGGCCCCGAAATGCTCCGCATCAAGGACCGGCATGACCGCGAGATGCTGTTCGGGCCGACCAACGAGGAGATGATCACCGCGATCTTCCGCGACAACACGCGCAGCTATCGCGATCTTCCCCGCATCCTCTACCACATCCAGTGGAAGTTCCGCGACGAGGTCCGCCCCCGCTTCGGCGTGATGCGCGGCCGCGAGTTCCTGATGAAGGACGCCTACAGCTTCGATCTCGACGCCGAGGGCGCGCGTCGCAGCTACGCGATGATGTTCATTGCCTACCTTCGGACATTCACGAGACTTGGCCTGAACGCTATTCCGATGCGGGCAGACACAGGCCCTATCGGGGGAGATCTGAGTCACGAATTCATCGTCTTGGCTGATACCGGCGAAAGTGAGGTTTTTGTTGAGCAGGCGGTATTGGACCGTTCCAGCATAAATGATCTGACTGGCTGGGAATTCTCAGACGACCTCGGCGAAAGAGAGATGGCATTTTACCGAGAACATTATGCCGCCACGGATGAGAAGAGAGATCTCCATCGAGAACAAGAGCTTGGAGATCAGGTAGTCCAACGCCGCGGCATCGAGGTCGGCCACATCTTCTATTTCGGCGCCAAATATTCGGCGGCGATGGGGATGAGCGTGCAGGGGCCGGACGGCTCGCCGGTGGTGCCGCAGATGGGCAGCTACGGCATCGGCGTGTCGCGGCTGATGGGCGCGATCATCGAGGCGAGCCATGATGATGCGGGCATCATCTGGCCCGACGCGGTGGCGCCTTATCATGTCGGCCTGATCAACATGCGTGCCGACGATGCGCGCTGCGCCGGTGCGGCGGACGATCTTTACGCCAGGCTCGAGGCCGCCGGTGTCGAGACGCTCTACGACGACCGCGACGAGCGCGGCGGCGCCAAGTTCGCGACGATGGATCTGATCGGCCTGCCCTGGCAGATCGTGATCGGCCCCAAGGGCCTCGACAAGGGCGTTGTCGAAGTGAAGCGCCGCGCCACCGGCGAAAAGGTCGAGCTGTCGATCGAGGACGCGATCGCGAAGGTTGCGGGTGAATAAGAACAAGAAGACCCTCACCCAACCCTCTCCCGTGAAGACGGGAGAGGGCTCTGTCGGGCGGGACGGTCGGGCGCTTTGCTCCTTCTCCCGCTTGCGGGAGAAGGCTGGGATGAGGGTCTTCCTTTTCTCATGATCCTCAATCGCTACGAGCGCATGATCGCCAAGCGCTACCTGCTGCCCGGCAGGGGCGAGGCGTTCATCTTCCTGGTCGCATCGATCAGCCTCGTCGCGGTCGCGCTGGGCGTCGCCGCGCTGATCGTGGTGATGAGCGTGATGAACGGCTTCCGCGCCGAACTGTTCGACAAGATCGTCGGCCTCAACGGCCATGCCGTCGTCCAGGGCTATGACGGGAAACTGCCCGACTGGCAGCGCATCGCCACCGAGGCGAGGAAGCTGCCCGGCGTCACCTCCGCGACGCCGCTGATCGAACAGCCGCTGATGGCGACCTATGGCGGCCGGGTCGAGGCGGTGCTGGTGCGCGGCATGACGATCCCCGATATCCGCCGCAATCCGGTGATGCAGGGCAAGGTGGTGCGCGGCTCGCTGAACGCGCTGGCGCCCGGATCGGATCGGGTGGCGATCGGCGCGCGGCTCGCCGAGCAGCTGGGCGCCGACCTCGGCAGCCAGATCAGCCTGATCAGCCCGCAGGGGCAGACCACCCCCTTCGGAACGGTGCCGCGCATCGTCTCCTATCAGGTCGCCGCGATCTTCGAGGTCGGTGTCTATGATTATGATAAGGCGTTCGTCGTCATGCCGATGCCGGACGCGCAGACCCTGCTGATGCTGGGCGATGCGGTGGGAATGATCGAGGTGCAGACGGTCGATGCCGATCGGGTGGGCGAGATATTGGCACCGCTGAAGGACAAGGTCGCGCTGGTCGGGCAGGTCCGCGACTGGCGCGATCTCAACAGTTCGCTGTTCGAGGCATTGGCGGTCGAGCGGGTGACGATGTTCATCGTCCTGTCGCTGATCATCCTGGTCGCGGTGTTCAATATCCTCAGCTCGCTGATCATGCTGGTTCGCGCCAAGCGACGGGACATCGCGATCCTGCGCACCATGGGCGCATCGCGCGCGGCGCTGATGAAGATCTTCATGACCGTGGGCACGGTGATAGGGGTGCTGGGCACCGGCACCGGCATCGTGCTGGCGGCGGTGTTCCTCTTCTACCGGCAGGCGGTGGTCAATTTCGTCCAGCTGATCACCGGCCAGAATCTCTGGGACCCGTCGATCCGCTTCCTGACCGAGCTGCCCGCCAAGAGCGATCCGGTCGAGGTCACCGCGATCATCGTCATGGCGCTCGGCTTCAGCTTCCTGTCGACGCTCTATCCGGCCTGGAAGGCCGCCAGCACCGACCCGGTCGAGGTGCTGCGTTATGAGTGAGCCGGTCCTCCAGCTGCGCGGGCTCAGCCGCACCTTCCACCAGGCCGATGTCGCCATCCATGTGCTGCGCCAGGTCGACCTCGCCATCGCGCCGGGAGAGATCGTCGCGTTGCTCGGGCCCTCGGGCTCGGGCAAGTCCACCCTGCTGCAGGCAGTCGGGCTGCTGGAGGGCGGGTTCGAGGGCTCGATCCGGATCGCCGGCGAGGAGGCGGCGAAGCTCGATTCGGCCGGTCGTACCCGCGTGCGGCGCGATCGCCTGGGCTTCGTCTACCAGTTCCACCATCTGCTGCCGGACTTCACGGCGGTCGAGAATGTCGTCCTCCCCCAGCTGATCCACGGGGCGGAACCCGCGCCTGCCAGAGCCCGTGCCGAGGAGCTGCTCAGCACGCTCGGTCTCGCTCAGCGGCTCAGCCACCGCCCGTCGCAGCTGTCGGGCGGCGAGCAGCAGCGGGTCGCGGTCGCCCGCGCGCTTGCCAACCGGCCCGCGCTGGTGCTGGCCGACGAGCCTACCGGCAATCTCGATGAGACGACCGCCGACATCGTGCTGGCCGAGTTCCTCCGGCTGGTGCGCCAGGAGGGATCGGCCGCGCTGGTCGCGACGCATAATGAACGGCTTGCGGCGCGGATGGACCGTGTGGTGCGCCTCCATGACGGGCATCTGAGCTGAAAGGCGGGCGCGTTAACCAAGGTCCTTGGCAAGGTCGTTAAGCATTCCCGTTTAGAACGGCGCCATGGTCCGGACCTGGGTTCATTCGATCGCGTCGTCGCTCCGCGCGCTGCATCGCCATGAGGGCGGCGGCGTGGCGCTGATCGGCGCGCTCGCGCTGACCTCGATCATCGGCATGGGGGCCTTCGCGGTCGAGGCCAGCCAAGGCTATGCCGCGCGCGCCAGCAACCAGCGCATCGCCGATACGGCGGCGTTGGCGGGCGCGCTGGCCTATAATGTCAACAGCTCGACCAGCGAGATGACCGCGACGGCCAAGGCCGTGGTCGCGGCGCAGGGCCTCGCTGCCAGTGCCGCCAGCGTGGCGCTCGTCACCGACGCGGCGACATCGAAGCAGCTCGTCCAGGTGACCGTCACCACCTCCGTCCCGCTGTCGCTCGCCCGGGTGCTGACCACGGCGCTGAGCTATGACGTGCGGGCGGTAGGCTCGGCCACCACCAGCACCACGGCGACCACCACGCCGCCCTGCATCACCACGCTCCACACCGCCGCTGCGACCGGAGTGGTGCTGTCCGGCGGCGTCAGCATCAGCGCGCCCAATTGCGCGATCAACAGCAACGGCCGGGTCGAGGTGCCCTGGGGCACCTATATCACCGCCAAGCAGGTCTCCGCGGCCGGCTCGGTGATCAATCCCGGCAGCGGCATCACCACCACGCCGACCGCCAACAACATCCAGGCCAACAAGGCGGGCGCGGCGACTGACTGGATGCAGGACAATAGCAGCCTCAAGGCGATGCTGTGCGCGGTCAACAAGCTGACTGGCAGCAGCGATGCCGATTATGCGGACGGCAACACCGTCTGCATCACGCCGCTGGTGACGCCGGCGACGCAGACCGCATCAGTCTCGACCACCGATCTGCCTCTGAACTATAGTCCGAGTGCGGCATTGTTGCCTTATTGGAACAGCAGCACAGCCACTTATACCTTTCCGCCCAGCTTCGTGACGACCGGCTATCGCAACCTCGTCATGGCGGGCGGCATCAACGCCGTGTTCCAGGGGCCGGGGCTAAACTTCAAGTTCAACAATGTCGACATGAGCGGCAACAGCCTGACGATCGGCGACGGCACCGTCACCGTGGTCGGCACCTTCGGCTTCAACAGCGGCAGCGTCATCACCATCGGCAATGGCGCACACAGCTTCGGCACATTGTCCGTCTCGGGCGGACGCCAGCTCAACATCGGCAGTGGTGATTTCACCGTCACCGGCGCGATCACCGAGGCAGGCGGCAGCTATATCCGCGTCAACACCGGCGTCGGCGACGCGGTGACGATCGGCAATGACGGCGCCGGCACGCCGACCGCGATCAACATCGGCGGCGGCTCCTATCTCTGCTTCACCGCCAACTGCACCGCGCCGAGCGCCGCGGCGGGCACCTTCAGCGCCAACGGACAGGTGCTGACGAGCGGCGGCAGTACCCTGATCTTCCCAAAGGCTGCGACGCACGTCATCAACGGCAATCTCAGCCTGAACGGCAGCTCCACCTTCGGGTCGGGCAATTATTACATCAAGGGCAATTTCACCAACAACACCGGCGGCACCATGGCGGGCACCGATGTCAGCTTCGCGCTGGGCGGCACCTTCACCCTGGCGGGCGGCACCTCGCTCGATCTGGCGGCGCCGAGCAGCTCGGGCAGCTATGGCGTCCCCGGCCTATTGATCGTTACCAAGAGCACGACCGCGACCTCGATCGGCGGCGGATCGCAGAACAAATATGCCGGGCTGGTCTATGCGCCGAAATCGGACATGACCGTCAGCGGCGGCGCGGCGCTGTCGAGCAACGGCACCAACTGCCTGATGCTGATCCTCAAGACGCTGCTCCTGTCCGGCGGGACCACGGTGGCCAGCACCTGCTCGAGCCTGTCCACATCGGGCTCGGTGGCCAATGTGGCGCTGTTCAAATGAAGCGCGGCATCCTCTCCCGGCTGGCGCGCGAGGAACGCGGCGTCGCAACGATCGAGTTCGCGCTGCTTTCGGTGCTGTTCTTCTTCGTGATGACCGCCGGGCTCGACATCGCCATGTGGTATCAGCAGCGGCTGCGGCTCGACAGCGCGGTCGAGCAGGGCGCGATGATCGCCTTCAACAGCCGCTCCAGCGTCGATCAGGCGGCTATCGGCACCTATGTCGGGGCCGCCGCAAGGCTGTCCAGCGCACCGACGGTAACGGTGGGATGCAACGGCGGCAGTTCCAACTGCGTCAACAGCGCCCGCACCTGCGCCTGCGTCAGCGGCTCTGCGCCCAACCCGACCTTCACCACCACCGCCTGCAACGCCGCCTGCGCGGACGGCAGCCTTGCGGGCTATTATATGAACATCAAGGCGGTCGCGACGTCGAGCACGATGCTGGTTCCCGCCGCGATGCTGGGCGGCAACATGGTGCAGACGCGCAGCGCGGTGGTGCGGCTGCAATGAGGAAGCTGCTCCGCGACCGCAGGGGCGTCACCGCGACCGAGTTCGCGCTGGTCGCGCCGGCCTTCATGATGTTCCTGTTCCTGATCATTGACGGCGCACGCGCCGCCTGGACCTATCAGACCCTCCAGAGCGTGGCGACCGACGCAGCCCGTTGCGCGGCCCTGGGCGTCAGCACCTGCGACAGCTCGGCCGAGGTCAAGACCTATGCCGTCAATCGCGCCAACGGTTTCGGCGTGCCGCTGACCGCGGCGGCGGTTACGCTGACAACCTCGGCGACCTGCCAGTCGATGGCAGGGATGACCAAGGTCGCGATCTCGACCAGCTATCAGGGGGCCACCACCAAGCTGCTGCCCTCGCCGATCACCACGCTGAGCACCGAGAGCTGCTTCCCGACGGCTTCTTGAGATCCTCCCGGAGCTCCGCTCGGGGAGGATCTTGCTTGTGGATAAGCTTCAACTTCGGCTGGCGATTCGCGCCATCGCGCATACATTGCGAGCATGCCGTATCAGTCCTTCGTCCCGCTGCGCATCTTCTCCGCCTACACGATGCTCGAAGGCGCGATCGATCCCAAGGCAATCGCCAAACAGGCCAAGAAGCTCGGCTTTCCGGCGGCGGCGCTGACCGACCGCAACGGCCTGTACGCGGCGATGGCCTTTTCGGACGGCGCCAAGAAGGAGGGCGTCCAGCCGATCATCGGCACGATGCTGGCGATCAAGCGGCCCGGGATCGACCAGCTGATCATCGACTGGCTGGCGCTCTACGCGCAGGACGCCGCCGGTTATGACAATCTCTGCGCGCTCGTCTCGGCCGCGCATCTCGAACGGCCGGTGCATGAGGAGGCGCATGTCCCGCTTTCGGCGCTCGAAGGCCGCACCGAAGGGCTGATCGCGTTGACCGCAGGTGGCGAGGGCGCGCTGGCGAAATTGCTGGCGGGTGAACAGCGCGATGCGGCGGCCGCCTATGCCGACAGGCTGCAGGCGCTGTTCCCTGGCAAGCTCTATATCGAGCTGGCCCGCCGTGGCGACGCGACCGAGGAGGCCGCCGAGGAAGCGCTGATCGATCTGGCCTATGCGCGCGATCTGCCGCTGGTCGCGACCAATCCCGCCTGCTTCGCCGAGCCCGAGTTCCACGCCGCGCACGACGCGATGCTGTGCATCGCCAGCTCCTCCTATATCGACACGGTCGAACGGCCGCGCAGTTCGCCCGACCTGTGGATGAAGCCTGCCGGCAACATGGCGGAGCTGTTCGAAGACATTCCCGAGGCGCTTGCCAACACGCTGGTGGTGGCCCAGCGCTGCGCCTTCTCCGCCCCCTATCGCAAACCGATCCTGCCCAGCCTCGCCGGCGACCGGGAGGGCGAGGCGGAGGCCTTGCGCCGCGATGCGAAGGCGGGGCTGGAGATGCGGCTGGAAAAGCTCGGCATCACCGATCCCGAGAAGCGCCAGCAATATTTCGACCGGCTCGATTTCGAGACCGGCATCATCATCAAGATGGGCTTCCCCGGCTATTTCCTGATCGTCGCCGACTTCATCAAATGGGCGAAGGAACATGACATACCGGTGGGCCCGGGGCGCGGTTCGGGCGCGGGCTCGGTGGTCGCCTGGGCGCTGACCATCACCGATCTCGATCCGCTGCGGCTGGGCCTGCTGTTCGAACGCTTCCTCAACCCGGAACGCGTGTCGATGCCCGACTTCGACATCGACTTCTGCGAAACCCGGCGTGGCGAGGTGATCCGCTACGTCCAGCAGAAATATGGCCGCGACCAGGTCGCCCAGATCATCACCTTCGGTAAGCTGAAGGCGCGCGCGGTGCTCAAGGACACCGGCCGCGTGCTGCAGATGAGCTATGGCCAGGTCGATCGTCTCGCCAAGCTGATCCCCAACCACCCGACCGATCCCTGGACACTGGACCGCGCGCTCAATGGCGTTCCCGAGATGGCCGCCGAATATAAGGGTGACAAGGAGGTTCGCCGGCTGCTCGACCTGGCGATGAAGCTGGAGGGTCTGCCGCGCCACAGCTCCACCCACGCGGCGGGCGTGGTGATCGGCGACCGGCGCCTGGACGCGCTGGTGCCGCTCTATCGCGATCCGCGCTCGGACATGCCGGTCACCCAGTTCGACATGAAATACGTCGAGGGCGCGGGGCTGGTGAAGTTCGACTTCCTCGGCCTGAAAACGCTGTCGGTGCTGCAGAAGGCGGTGCAGTTCCTCGCCAGGCGGGGCGTGAAGGTGGATCTCGACACCCTCGCCTGGGATGATCCCGAAGTCTATGCCCTGCTCCAGCGCGGCGACACGGTCGGCGTGTTCCAGCTGGAATCGGAAGGCATGCGCCGCACGCTGGCGGCGGTGCGCCCGACCTGCTTCGAGGACATCATCGCGCTGGTCTCGCTCTACCGACCGGGGCCGATGGACAATATCCCGATGTTCGGCGCCCGCAAGAACGGCCGCGAGCCGATCGAATATCCACACCCGCTGCTCGAAGGAATTCTCGGCGAGACCTACGGGATCTTCGTCTATCAGGAACAGGTGATGCAGGCCGCGCAGATTCTGGCGGGCTATTCGCTCGGCGACGCCGATCTGCTTCGCCGCGCCATGGGCAAGAAGATCAAGGCTGAGATGGATGCCCAGCGCAGCCGCTTCGTCGAGGGCTGCGCGAAGAACGACATCAAGGCCGAGAAAGCGAACGAGCTGTTCGACTTGATCGACAAGTTCGCCGGCTATGGCTTCAACAAGAGCCACGCGGCGGCCTATGCGCTGGTCGCCTATCACACCGCCTGGATGAAGGCGCATCACAAGGCCGAATTCTACGCGGCCTCGATGTGCTACGACATGCACCAGACCGACAAGCTGGCGATCTTCATCGACGATATGCGCCGCATGGGCGTCCAGTGCCTGGGGCCGTGCATCAACCATAGCGAAGCCGAATATTCGGTCGAGCAGCAGGGAGAGGAGTTGGTCGTCCGCTATGCGCTGGGCGCCTTGAAGGGCGTCGGCGAGAAGGCGATGGAACAGCTGGTCGAGGAGCGGAAGAAAGGCGGGCCGTTCCGGAGCCTGGAGGATTTCGCCGACCGTATCGACCCCCGCCTGATCAACCGGCGCCAGCTGGAAAGCCTGGCCGGCGGCGGCGCGTTCGACATGATCGAGGAGGAGCGCGCCGGGGTGTTCGCCTCGGCCGAGGTGATCCTGGCACATGCATCGAGCGCCGCGGCGCAGCGAGAGAGCGGCCAGGGCGGCCTGTTCGGCGACAGCCCCGGCGACGTCGCGCCGATCCGCATCGATCGGGGCGTCCACTGGACCCTCGCCGATCGCATGGCGGCCGAGAAGGAGAGCTTCGGCTTCTATTTCTCGTCGCACCCGACCGACCGGGTCCGCCATCTGGCGGAAGCCAATGGCGCGCGCAGCTTCGCGGCGCTGTGCGCGCTCCCGGCGCCGGTCGATGGCGGACGGGTCAATTCGGTGATGTCGGCGCTGATCGAGGATGCGCGCTACCGCACCTCGGCCAAGGGCAAGCGCTATATGATGGCGACCTGTTCGGACAGTTCGGGCCAGTTCATAGCCACCTGCTTCGACGATCTGGCGGCAGGCGAGCTGGAGGCCGCGGCCAAGGCGGGGGCCTGCGCGCTGCTCCGCGTCGAGCTGGACTGGCGCGCGGGCGAAGAGACGCCGCGCGTCACGGTGCGCGGGCTGCAGAATTATGACTCGATGCAGCAGATCCGGCTGAGGGTGGATGTCGAGACCGCCGATCCGGCCGCGATCCCGGCACTCGCCGCAATGATGGCCGAGGAGCGCGGCGGGCGTGGTGAAATGTATCTGAAAGCGATCCTGCCCGATGGCACCCGCGCGGAAATCCTGCTCGGCCGCGACTTCCGCCTCGATGCGGAGCTGGTGGCCCGGATCGAGCGCCTGCCGAACATGACCGCGCGGATCGGCACGCTGGGCCGGCCCCAGCTGTCGGTGGTGGGGTAGTTCCCTCTCCCTTTCAGGGGAGAGGGCCAGGGTGGGTGATCTGTCGTGATGCGCCCGGCTGCGTCACCACCCCTCGATCCTCTCCCTTCAAAGGGAGGGGAAGCGGGTCACTTCCGCTTGTCGGGCGGTGCCACGGTGATCTTCACCTCTTCGCCCGAATTGCCGGGGAAGTTGGTGAACATCGCCTCGACCAGGTTGGGCACGAGGCGCGGCAGCGCATCGTCCAGCGAGCGGGCCCGCGCCTTGCCCTCGAACAGATGCTTGCCGTCCGAGACGCGCTCGATCGTCATGTCGGCCCAGCTGGTATAGACCGTGTAGGTATCGATATCCTGCCGGTACCAGGGATCGTAGAAGAAAGGATCCCAGCCATAATAGAAGGCTGATCCATAGCCCCAGCGCCGGCCATAGGGGCCGAAGCCACCATAGCCCCAGGGGCCAAAGGCCGGGCCGATCGAAGGCCGCGAAACCACCTTGGGGGTGCCCTTGTCGACGCCATAATCGAATTTCACCACCAGTTCCGGCTGGCCCGCGCCGTCCACCGGGCGATAGCCATAAGCCGCCAGCCTCTGGGTCACGAGACTGGCATATTGGGCGAATTCCAGCCCGCCCTGGTTGCGGGCGTCGGTGGGAATGACGGTGAAGGTCTGGCCTTCCGGCACCGGCAGGGCCTGGAAGCGCGAAACCTTGGCCTCGAAGGGCTGCGTGCAGGCGGAAACCGCGAGCAGCGCGATCGGGGCCGCCACGGCGAGGAGCTTGCGAAGGATCGGCATGGTGCTGCGCCTTGTCATTATTTCAGGCCCGGAACGAGCCGAGCCCTCAACCTAGTTCTGCCCCAGCTTATCGCAAGCGGCGCGTGAACCCTGGTTGAACGTTCGGGACGGTGCGGGGTTGCGTTCAGCCAGCCGAATCGTCCAAGGCGGAGAAAAAACGCGACATGGCATCGTCACCCTCCGGGGTGAGGCGCAACAGGGTCCGTCGTCCATCCATCTCGTCACGGCGACGCTGCACGAGACCCGATCGTTCCAGTTCATCGATCCGCCGCAGCACGGATGTCTGCGATTCCCGGAGCTGGGTGCGGATCTGCTTCACGCAAACCGGCCGGCCGGCCAGTTCGCCTGCCATGCAGCTGAGCATGATATCCCAGCAGGCACCACGCAGGACGGTTTCCGGAAAGACCTGATGCTGCGCCCGGCGGAAGTGCAGCGCGCGTTCCATGCTGGCGCGAAGTCCGCCGGCACCGGCCCTATTCGCACCCAGGGGCTTTTCGCCGGCCATAGCCGGCAGCAGCGATCGCAAGCCTCCATCTCGCGATCGAATCTCCAGGTGCTCATGAAGAGACCCAAGAGTTGGCACAGTTCTTACATCCCTGTTCTTCACCGGACCAAGGACTGATCCAGACTTATCCGATCTGGAGGAAATCCTCTCCCTGCACGATCCAGATACGATCATCGGGTCGCAAAAAGTCTATTACGCAAAGCTACTTATCAGCCTTTTTGATCCGAAAGCGGATGCAAGGGAACGGCGGGCGCCGGTGAAGATTACTCGGCCATCAAGGTTGTGGAGGTTGCTATGTTTATTCATCGGGCGAAAACACTTCCCTCTATCTTGTTCGTCTCGACGGCCGCGCTGGCGCTCGCCGGTTGCGACAGTTCGGGCAATATGCGGGTGGCGGGCGTCGGCCAGCTTCCGACGACCCCCGTCGATGGGGGAAGCGGTTCGGGCGATGGCAGCGGTTCGGGATCGGGCGGTGACACCGGCTCGGGAAGCGGCAGCGCGGGCGGCAGCGGTTCGGGAGGTTCGGGATCGGGCGGAACTGGCGCGGGCGGCGGTGGAAGCGGCGGCGGCGGAGGCGGCGGGACCGGCACCGGCAGCACAGGCGGCTCCACCGGGGGCTCGACGAGCGGATCGACCAGCGGCCTGCTGGCCACCTTGCCGGTTCCCGGCGTTGCCGGCCCCGACGGCTTGGCCGATACCGGGCTGCTCCCCAACACGGGCAATCCTTCCAATCCGGGCGCGCTGGGGCCGGTTCTGGTCGCTGCGGGCAACGCGGTACTCGGCGCCAACGGACAGACGCCGACCCTGGTGCAAGCGGTCGACAGCGCCGTGCCGGGCTCGGTGCCGATCGCGGGCACGGTATCACAGGTCCTCCAATCCACCGGCCAGGCGCTGGTCGACACCGGCCAGGGGCGGACCTATCTGGTCGACGGGCTTACCGCGGCGGTGGGCGAAGCCGTTTCGCTCAACGTCCTCAACAAGGATGTGCTGCCCGGCAGCGGTTCCCAGCTCGTCGGCACCAGCGTCCTGTCCAACACCCAGAATATGGGCTCGCTGGCCACGGTTGGCGTCGATGCCGCAGGCAACATCGTCAAGGCGGTGGCGACACCGCTGGGCACCGACAATGCGACGGCGATTTCCGCGGTGGTGCCGGGCAGCACGGGCAGCCTGACCGGCACCGTCGGCCAGATCGCGGGCGCGACCGTCGGCACGACGCAGGTGCTCGGCACGACAGGCACGGCTCCGCTGGTGGGTGCCAGCGTACTTTCGCCCACCCAGACCACCGGAAGCCTCGCGACGGTGGGAGTCGGTTCCGCTGGCAATGCCCTGACAGCCTCGGTCGGGCCGGTGGCGGGCACCAGCGCCAGCGGCAGCGTGACCGGCTCCACCAGCGCCCTGCCCACCAACGGGCTCGCCACCGTCGGCGCCGGCAACACGACACTGCTCAACGGTGGCGCCAACCCCGTGATCGGGGCCAGCGTGCTGTCGCCCACCCAGGCCACGGGTAGCGCGGTCACGGCCGGCGTGCTGTCGGCCGGCAACACGCTGACCACCAATGTCGGCACCCTCACCGCCCCGCTCACCGGCGGGGTGACGGCCGGCGGCACGGCGTCGGGCAGCACCACCACGAGCACGGGCGGCGTCACCGGACTTGTCGGAGGCCTGCTGGGCAAGGGCGGCTGATCCCCGCATCGGGGCGGAGGGCCAGCTCCGCCCCTATCTTTCCTTCACAACAGGGGATGTCTCGATGAGACCATCGACCGGGCTGGTCGCAGCCGGGCTGGCGCTCGGCGCGCCGATCATGGCGGCTGGGGCGCAGTCGCCGCTGATCCTCGACCGCAACCGCGCGGATCGCATTCAGCCGATCACGCCCACCGTGCCCAATGCGGCGCGGCAGGCGCCGGCCACGGCGGCGCCGGTGATCGAAGGTGGCGCCGAACAGGGCGGCACGATCATCAAGGCCATCCGCTTCGTCGGCACCCAGGCGCCGATCGAAGCCGCGCGGGCCGCCGAAGCCTATATCGGCAAGCCGGCCACGCGCGCCACGCTGCAGAATGTCGCGGCGGCTGTCTCGGCCGGCTATGCAAAAGCCGACGTCGCGCTCTATTCGGTGCTGATCCCCAACCAGGACATATCGGACGGCGTGCTGCGGGTGCTGCTGATCGAGGGCACCGTCGAGCAGGTGATCGTCACCGATACGTCGACCGGGCGCGCGCGCCGCCTGGTTGCCGCGATCGGCGACCGGCTGACCGCCGAGAAGCCGCTGCGCAAATCGACCCTGCAGCGTTATGTTTCGCTGATCCAGGATGTGCCGGGAACCACGACCGACATCGACATCGTCCAGGGATCGGCGCAGGGCTTGGTCCGTATCGTCCTGACCGTCCGCGACAAGAAGAACGAGTTCGCCAGCGGCTTCGACAACCGCGCGGGCTCCACCTATCGCGGCGGCGCCTTCACCGCGAGGGCGACCCTGTTCCATCTGCTGCGCGGCGGCGACCAGACCGACATCAATCTCGCCGCATCGACCAATTTCCGCAATTACCGCTATGCCTCGCTCAGCCATTCGACTGCGATCGGCAGCAATGGCGGGCGGCTGGCCCTATCGGCCGGCTATCTCAAGACGAAACCCCGCAATACGCCGATCAAGGGCGACGCGGAGATCGTCGGGCTGACCTACAGCTATCCGCTGATCCGCGATTACCGGCGCAACCTCACCGCCTCGGCCGGAGTCGACGGGCTGAACAGCGACAATGCCGCCTTCGGCCAGCTCATCGCCAGCGAACGCACCCGCGCCGCTCGCGTCGCACTTGGCTATGTCGAGGCACTGCCGAAGCGGACGCTGGCCGGCGGCGTCACCGTCAGCCGCGGTCTCGACATGCTCGGCGCCCGGGTGACCGCACCGCTGGCGGAAACGCGGTTCACCAAGGCCAACGCCCGGATCAGCCTCGACCAGGCGATCGGCAAGACCTTCATCGCCCGGCTGCGGCTGAGCGGCCAATATAGCCGCGACAGGCTTCCCGCGGCGGAGCGTTTCGCGGTCGGCGGCGAGGAGCTGGGCCGCGCCTTCGAGATCGCGGTGCTGACCGGCGATCGCGGCGCGGGCGCCCTGGCCGAGCTGGCGGTCAAGCCGATGATGAAGTCGAAGCTGTTCGGGGCGACCGAACTCTATGCCTTTGCCGATGCGGCGAAGCTGCGCATCCTGCCGCGCGGCCCGCTGCCCGGCGGGACCTTCGACCTCGCCTCGGCCGGCGGCGGCCTGCGCCTGGCCTATACCAGCAAGGCGGCGCTGTTCCTCGAGGCGGCCAAGCCGCTCGACCGGCCCTATGCCGGCTATGAGAAGGACTGGCGTCTTTCGGTCGGCTGGAAACTGGCGTTGCGGTCCTAGGCTTCCGCCACCAGCACGCCCTCCGCCGCCGGCTCCTCCAATATCCCCTCGCGCCTGGCGACGATCATCGGCACCAGGATCTGGCCGGCGACGTTGACGGCGGTGCGCCCCATGTCGAGGATCGGGTCGATCGCCAGCAGCAGGCCTGCCCCTTCCAGCGGCAGGCCGAGGGTGGAGAGGGTGAGGGTCAGCATCACCGTCGCGCCGGTCAGCCCGGCGGTCGCGGCGGAGCCCAGCACCGAAGCCAGCACGATCAGTCCATAGTCGGTGACGCCCAATGGGATCGCGTAGAATTGCGCGACGAAGATCGCCGAAATCGCCGGATAGATCGCCGCGCAGCCGTCCATCTTGGTGGTCGAGGCGAGCGGCACCGCGAAGCTCGCATAGCTCTTCGGAACGCCGAGCAGCTCGGCCGAGCGCTCGGTAACGGGCAGGGTGCCGACCGAGGAACGCGACACGAAGCCGAGCTGGATCGCCGGCCATGCCCCCGCGAAATAGCGGCGCGGGCTGATGCCGTTGGCGAGCAGCAGCAGCGGATAGACCACCAGCAGCACCAGCCCGAGGCCGATATAGACCGACAGCGCGAAGGCGCTCAGCCCTGCCAGTGCATCCCAGCCATATTTGACCACCGCGGCGCCGATCAGTCCCGCGCTGCCAATCGGGGTCAGCCGGATCACCCACCAGAGCAGCCTGCGCATGATCATCAGCAGGCCGCGCACGAAGCCGATGAACGGCTCGGCCGCCTCCCCCGCCTTCAGCGCGGCGGCGCCGACCGCGATCGAGAGGACGATGATCTGGAGGACGTTGAAGCCGATCGAGGTGGTGACGGCGCCGTCGTCTCCGGTCTTGTTGCTGGCATAGATGCCGAGCGCATTGGCGGGCACCAGCCCCTTGATGAAGTCCAGCCAGCTGCCCATCGTCTTGGGCACCGCCGCCTCGCTGTGCGCGACCCCGGCCGCGACGCCGGGCTGGATCAGCAGCCCCAGCGCGATGCCGATGCTCACCGCGATCAACGCGGTGATCGCGAACCATAGCAGCGTCTGGCCGACCAGCCGCGCGGCGTTGGTCAGGTCGCGCAGATTGACGATCGACGTGACGATCGCCGCGAAGATCAGCGGCGGTACCAGCGCCTTGAGCAGCTGGACGAACAGCGAGCCGATCAGGTCGAGCGTCTGGGCGAGCGCGTTGGGATCGCCGCCGGCCGGCCCCATCGACCGCGCGAGCAGGCCCAGCAGCAGGCCGATGGCCATGCCGGCCAGCACCTGCAGCCCGAAGCTGCTGACATAAGGGGATTGCGGCTTGGTCGCTGTGGCCATGGCGGATTCTCGCGCTGAAACTGGCCCGAAGGTGGGATCGGGCCACATCCATAACAAACGAGATTAGCTTACAGGCCTGACAACAGGCCTATGCACGGCTCAGGGGCGCAATTGCCCCGAACCGCGCACCAGCCATTTGTAGGTGGTGAGCCCTTCGAGCGCGACCGGGCCGCGCGCGTGCATCCGGCCGGTGGAGATGCCGATCTCGGCGCCCAGCCCGAACTCGCCGCCATCGGCGAACTGGGTGGAGGCGTTGTGCATCACGATCGCGCTGTCGACCGCGCTCAGGAAGCGATCGGCCTTTGCCTGGTCCTCGGTGACGATCGCGTCGGTGTGGTGCGAACTGTGGCGGGCGATGTGCGCCATCGCCGCCTCGATCCCGTCGACCATCGCCACCGAGACGATGCTGTCGAGATATTCGCAGTCCCAGTCATTGTCGGACGCCGGCTTCACCCGCGCGTCGAGCGCCTGGATCGCGCCGTCGCCGCGGACCTCGCAACCCGCCTCGATCAGCGCGGCGAGGATGGGTTGGGGGGCGGCATAGGCGCGGTCGATCAGGATCGTCTCGGTCGCGCCGCAGACGCCGGTGCGGCGCATCTTGGCGTTGACCGCGAGCGGCAGCGCCTTGGCCGGATCGGCGGCACCGTCGATATAGAGATGGACGATGCCGTCGAGATGGGCAAGCACCGGCACCCGTGCCTCATCCTGCACGCGCGCGACCAGGCTCTTGCCGCCACGCGGCACGATGATGTCGATCAGCCCCTGCGCCGTCAGCATCGCACCGACCGCCGCGCGATCGGTGACCGGCACCAGCTGGATCGCGTCGTCAGGCAGGCCCGCCGCGCGCACGCCATCGAGCAGCGCGGCGTGGATCGCGCGGTTGCTGGCCGACGCCTCGGAACCGCCGCGCAATATGCAGGCATTGCCCGACATCAGCGACAGCGCACCGGCATCGGCAGTGACGTTGGGGCGGCTTTCATAGATGATGCCGATCACGCCCAGCGGCACGCGCACCCGCTGAAGGATCAGGCCGTTCGGCCGCCGCGTCTCGTCGATCGTCTCGCCGACCGGATCGGGCAGGCCGGCAACCGCCTCCAGGCCCGCCGCCATGCCTTCCAGCCGCGCGGGGTTCAGCGTCAGCCGGTCGATCATCGCCGCCGACAGGCCATTGGCCTGGGCCCGCGCGACATCCCCGGCATTGGCGGCGAGGATCGCCTCGCCCTGCGTGCGGATCGCCTTCGCGGCCTCGACCAGTGCCCTCGCCTTGTCGGCGGTCGGCGTTCCCGCGAGCCGGGCGGCGGCGGCACGGGCACGTGTGCCCATATCCGCGATCAGGGCGGCGGCGTCGGTGGGGCGCATGGCAACGGCTTCGGTCATGGCCGCGCCACTAGCATAGCCGTGGCGCCGCTCCAAAGCCCCCTCGCGCTTGTCGCCCGCCAATGCTAGCTTTCAGCCATGTCAGGGGAATTCGAAGCAATGGCCGATGCCGCCACCGGCGGCCTTGCGGCGGGGGCGATCGACGGGACGGGCCGATCGCGTCATGAAGGTCATGGCGGCGCCTGCCTCAACTGCGGCACCGCGCTGGTCGGGCCGCATTGCCATCGATGCGGCCAGACGGCGCATATCCATCGCACCGCGTCAGGCCTGTTTCACGACATAGCCCATGGCGTGTTCCATTTCGAAGGACGGACCTGGCACACCTTGCCGCTGCTGTTCTGGCGGCCGGGGGAAGTGACCCGGCGCTACATCCAGGGCGAACGTGTGAACTTCGTCTCGCCGATGGCGCTGTTCCTCTTCTCGGTCTTCCTGATGGTCGCGGTCTTCGGGGTGCTGGGCGGGCCGTTCGGACCGCTCAACACGGGCGATGTCGCCGCCACCGCCAAGGCGCGGACCGACGCGGCCAATGAGCTGAAGCGGGTCGAGACCGAAATAAGGACGCTCAAGGCGCGCAAGGATGCGCTCAAGGCCCAAGGCAGGAGCGACCCCAAGCTGAACGAACAGCTGGGCGATCTCATCTCCGACGAGGCGGGGCTGCGGCTGGTGACCAAGGGCATCCTCAAACCCAACATCAAGTCACAGCCGATCGATATCGAGGAGGCCGGGATCAAGACCGGGGTTCCCGGGGTCGACCATGTCATCCAGCATGCCGCCGACAATCCCGAGCTGGCGGCCTACAAGCTCCAGTCGAGCGCCTATAAATTCTCCTGGGCGCTGATCCCCATCTCCCTGCCCTTCATCTGGCTGCTGTTCGCCTTCCGCCGCGATGTCGGCATGTATGATCACGCCATCTTTGCCACCTATTCGCTGTCGGCGATGACCCTGATGGTGGTCGCGCTGAGCATCGGCGCCGCGCTGGGCCTGTGGGGTGGGGCGATCGCGGCGGTGCTGCTGCTGTTCCCGCCCTGGCACATGTACCGCCAGCTCAAGGGGGCTTACGGACTTGGCCGCTTCGGCGCGCTGTGGCGCACCTTCGCGCTGATCATATCGGCCTATACGGCCGCGCTGATCTTCTTCATCTTCCTGCTGACGATGGGGGCGTGATGCGGCGGTAGGGGCTGCAGGATCGGGGGATCTATGGGCAGGACATTGTTGATAGCGCTTGCA
Organism: Rhizorhabdus dicambivorans; assembly: GCF_002355275.1. Taxonomy (NCBI): domain Bacteria; kingdom Pseudomonadati; phylum Pseudomonadota; class Alphaproteobacteria; order Sphingomonadales; family Rhizorhabdaceae; genus Rhizorhabdus; species Rhizorhabdus dicambivorans. Next base: position 4,679,904 of record NZ_CP023449.1, read on the forward strand.
CTGGCCATGCTGGTCGCCGTGACGCTTGCGATCAGGACCTGTGGACAGACAGGTCCGGTCACGACGCAGCCGGCGCGGGACCTGTCCGCGGTCGTCGCCCTGCCCAACGGATCGACGATGACCGCGCCCAAGGGGACCGTCGGACGTGACATGGTCGACTGGCTGGCTTCCAACGATGACACCGAACGGCGCTTCGAACTGGGCGGCCGGGAGTTCGACGGCCGCTCGGTCGAACCGACGATCGAATCCAAGGTCCGCATCACGCGCGGCATCCAGATCCTGAAGGCGAATCCCAATGTGGACCTGCATGTGATCGGCTACACCGCGGCGAGCGGCGATGAAGCGGCGGACATCAAGCTGTCGCAGGCACGGGCGAAATGGATCGTGGATGCGCTGCGCGACGGCGGCGTTGCGGGTTCGCGCCTGACCAGCGAAGGCCGGGGCGGGGCCGACCCGATCGGCGACAACAACACGGCGCAAGGCCGCGCCGCCAACGAGCGGGTCGCGATGATCCTGCGGCATCGACGCTGAGCCGGGGCCTCGCTTATTTGGGCAGGCGACAGACCGGCAGCTTGAGATCGGCGAGGTCGCGGCAGGGCCGGACCTGCACCGAGGCGTCGAGCCCGATGAACACGGCATAGGCGGCGCCACGATCGCACTGGACCGTCCACATCTCCAGATTCTTGTAGGACTGCTGATAGGCGACCGGCCCGATCCGCTTGCAATATTGGCCGTTGTCCAGAACCGCGCGGCGCATCGTCGCGCGCTGCTGGAGCGACGACAGCTTCTTCAGCTGGTTGCTGTAGTCATTGGTGAGCGCGGCCGCCGGGGCGGCGGCGAGCAGGGCGGCGGTGATGGCAAGGATCGTTTTCATGGCACCAGCATAGACCCGTTCCGGGCGCGCGAAAAAGGGGCCGCCGAGGCGGCCCCTGAAACGCTACGCAACAACATCGTATCTAAAGCGATTGGCTGATCTTCTTGCCCGCGAACAAGGCGAGCAGCGCGAAGATGATGAACAGGGCAATCGCGATGAAGAAGAGGATCTTGGCGAGGCCGACAAAGGCGCCACCGATGCCGCCGAAGCCCAGTGCGCCAAGGACAAGGCCGACCACCAGGAAGATAAGCGCCCATTTCAGCATTGCAGTCACTCCGTTCCAGATGCGGATTGAACGGAGAAGGCGCCAGGAGGTTCCAATATATTGCCCTGCGCAACGAACAGGCGGTCAGGCCGGGCGCGAAACCCTACTCCCCCGGCGCCTTCGCCTTGATCGCCAGCGCATGGATCTTGTCGCGCAGCAACTCGGCCAGCGCATGGTTGACCGCGCGCTGGCGGGCCACACGGTTCTGGCCGGCAAAGACCGCGCTTTCTATCTCGACGGTGAAATGGCTTTCGCCCGCCCCGTCATGGCCGGCATGGCCACGGTGGCTCTCGCTGTCGTCGATCACGGCAAGGCGGGTGGGGGCAAGCGCGGCACTCAGCCGGCGGTGGATTTCAGCGGCGACGGGGCCGGTGGGAAGTTCGCTCATCCGCACTATATAGGCGCTTTGGTCAGGAAGAGGCGAGCGTTGAGCGAAGAGTTTGCCACCAGGCGCGCGGGACCGCGCTTCCACGGGCGAATCGAAGGGAAAGGCCGGCCTTGCGCCGAACCAGGCTGCAAGGCGCCAGGCGAGTTCCGGGCGCCTGCGGCCCATGGCCAGCGTTCGGGTTTCGACGGCCCCGGCGACTGGCGCTACCTGTGCCTCGATCATGTCCGCGCGTTCAACGGCGGCTATAATTTCTTCGCGGGCATGAGCAGCGACGAGATCGAGGCGCAGCAGACCCCCTATGGCGGCTGGGACAGAGAGACCCGCGCCTTTTCCCCCAATGCGGGGGGCAGCCCGCGGTGGGCCGACTTCACCGACCCGCTCGATGCGATCGGCGCCCGATTCGCCCGCCGAGCCGACCAGGAACGCAAGGATGGCCGGGAGCTGTCGGAGGGCGACCGCAAGGCGCTGAAGACGCTCGGCCTCGACAAGGATGCCGACCGCCGCGCGCTGCGCAGCCGCTATGCCGAACTGGTTCGCCGCTATCATCCGGACAGGAATGGCGGCGACCGGAGCCACGAGAAGGCTTTGCAGGATGTGATTTCGGCTTATACGCAGCTGAAAGGCCGTCCCGCCTTCGCATAAGCAGCATAATCGATTCAAGTTAAGGCAGCATGTCATGACCGACCTCCCCAACGTCCAGCCCGACAGCCGCACCGACACGGTGCTCGCGTCGCCCGACAAGATGGTGAAGGTGCGCGAGCTGTTCGGGATCGACAGCGATCTGGAGGTGCCCGCCTTCTCCGAGGCGGACGAGCGCGTACCCGATCTCGATCCCGCCTATGTGTTCGATCCGGACACGACGCTGGCGATCGTCGCGGGCTTCGCGTTCAACCGGCGCGTGATGGTCCAGGGCTATCACGGCACCGGCAAGTCGAGCCATATCGAGCAGGTCGCGGCACGGCTGAAATGGCCGTGCATCCGCATCAACCTCGATGCGCATATCAGCCGTATCGATCTGGTCGGCCGCGACGCGATCGTGCTGCGCGACGGCCAGCAGATCACCGAATTCCGTGAAGGCCTGCTGCCCTGGGCGCTGCAGACCCCGACCGCGCTGGTGTTCGACGAATATGATGCCGGCCGGCCGGACGTGATGTTCGTGATCCAGCGCGTGCTGGAGACCGAGGGCAAGCTGACCCTGCTCGACCAGAACCGGGTGATCCGCCCGAACCCCTGGTTCCGCCTGTTCGCCACCGCCAACACGGTGGGCCTGGGCGACACCACCGGCCTCTATCATGGCACCCAGCAGATCAACCAGGGCCAGATGGACCGCTGGAACATCGTCGTGACGCTCAACTATCTGCCCGCCGCGACCGAGGCGCAGATCGTGCTCGCCAAGTCCGGCGAATATGACAAGCCCGACGGCAAGAAGGTGGTCGAGGACATGGTGAAGGTCGCCGACCTCACCCGCCAGGGCTTCATCGCCGGCGACATCTCGACCGTGATGAGCCCGCGCACCGTTATCAGCTGGGCGCAGAACACGCTGATCTTCAACGATGTCGGCTTTGCGTTCCGCCTGTCGTTCCTGAACAAGTGCGACGAGAGTGAACGAACGCTGGTCGCCGAATATTATCAGCGCGTGTTCGGCAAGGACCTGCCGGAGAGCATCGTCGGGAAGGCGTAATGACGGAGATGTCGCCGCTGCTGCCGCTGGAGGGCGGGTTCAACCTGCGCGACATGGGCGGCTATGCGACCGGGGACGGGCGCCGGGTGAAGCGCGGAATGCTGTTCCGATCGGGCATGATGTCGCTGCTGACCGAGGCGGACGAGGCGCATCTCGCCGGCCTCGGCATCGCCACGGTGTGCGATTTCCGCCGGCCCGGCGAGCGCCGCCGCGATCCGACCCGCTGGTGCGAGCCGGCGGGGACCCTCTACTGGACCCGCGACCATGACGCATCGAGCGGCGTGCTCGGCGAACTGCTGCGTGGCGCCCTGCCCACGGCCGATAGCGTCCGCGCGTCGATGATCATCGTCTATCGCGACCTGCTCGTCGAGCATGCGCCGTCCTATCGCTTCCTGTTCGAGCGGCTGGCGGGCGGCCATGTGCCGCTGCTGTTCAACTGCTCGGCGGGGAAGGACCGCACCGGCGTCGCGGCGGCGCTGATCCTCTCTGCGCTCGGCGTGCCGCGCGACACGATCTACGAGGATTATCTGCTGACCAACCGCTACGCGGATTTCAGCCGGATCATCGGCCGCGAGCCGTCCGACCAGTATCGCGATGTCGATGCCGCGGTGATGGCACCCCTGCTCGCGGCCGACACCGACTATCTCGATGCCGCCTTCGAGAGCATCGATCGCGATCATGGTGGAATGGACGCCTATCTGGGCTCGATCGGCGTGGACGACGGGGTGAAGACGACGCTCCGGGGGTTGCTGCTCGACTGATGGCGGAGCAGTCCCCCCTCGAAGCCTTTCGTCTCGTCCTGAGCGGCACCGCCCGGGCGATGGCGCGCGAGCCCGAACTGGAAGTGAGCTTTACCGCCGAAGCGCCATCGGCCTCCTACAAGCAGCTGCGGGTGCCGATGCCGTCGCGCAGCCTGCCCGCGCAGGCCGTGGCCGAGGCGCGCGGCTTCGCCGACGGATTCGCCCTGAAGATCCGCCATCACAACCAGACGCTGCACGAGCGCATGGCGCCGAGCGAGCCGATCGCCCGCGCCGTCCATGACGCGGTCGAGCAGGCGCGGATCGAGGCGCTGGGATCGCGGGCGATGGCGGGCGTGCGCGACAATCTCAACCAGGCGCTGGAGGTGCGGCTGCGCTCCGACCCGCTGGTGCGCGCCCGCGCCCGCGAGGAAGTGCCGCTGTCGACCGCGATCGGCCTGCTGGTGCGCGAGCGCCTGACCGGACAGGCCCCGCCGCCGATCGCCCAGCCGGGCCTGGGCCTGGTGCGCGACTGGATCGAGGAGAAGGCGGGCAAGGATCTCGACGCGCTCGAACTTGCCTTCGACGATCAGGCCGCTTTCGCCAAGCTGGTCAGCCGCCTGCTCGAGGATCTCGAGCTGACGGAGGGCGAGCAGGCGCCGGAGAGCGATCCCGAGGCGGGCGACGACGATCAGGACCAGCAGCAGGAAGAGGGCCAGGACCAGGAGGACGAAGGCGACGAATCGGGCGGCTCGTCCGATTCCGAGGTGCAGATGCGCGCCGAGAAGTCGGAAGGCGGCGACGAGGAAGGCGAGCAGCGCCAGCTCGACGACGACAGCCCGTCCGACATGGATGGCGAGATGGGCGACGACGGCGAGGAGGGCATGATGCCGGTCCGCCCGAACCGGCCGCTGTCGGACCTGCCGCCGAGCTTCGACTATCACCCCTACACCACGCAATTTGACGAGGAGATCGCCGCCACCGAGCTGTGCGACGAAGAGGAACTGACGCGCCTGCGCGCCTATCTCGACCAGCAGCTCGTCCATCTCCAGGGTGCCGTCACCAAGCTCGCCAACCGGCTGCAGCGCCGGCTGATGGCGCAGCAGAACCGCAGCTGGGACTTCGACCAGGAGGAAGGGCTGCTCGATGCCGCCCGGCTGGCCCGCGTGGTGATCAACCCGACCCATTCGCTGAGCTACAAGATCGAGCGCGATACCGATTTCCGGGACACCGTCGTCACCCTGCTGATCGACAATTCGGGTTCGATGCGCGGCCGGCCGATCTCGATCGCGGCGATCTGCGCCGACATCCTCGCCCGCACGCTGGAGCGCTGCGCGGTGAAGACCGAGATATTGGGTTTCACCACCCGCGCCTGGAAGGGCGGCCAGTCCCGCGAGGCGTGGCTGGCGGCGGGCCGCCCGCCGTCGCCGGGGCGGCTGAACGATCTGCGCCATATCGTCTACAAGAAGGCCGACGAGCCCTGGCGCCGCGCGCGCAAGTCGCTGGGCCTGATGATGCGCGAGGGGCTGCTCAAGGAGAATATCGACGGCGAGGCGCTGCTCTGGGCGCACAACCGGCTGATCGGCCGGCGCGAGGAGCGCAAGATATTGATGGTGATCTCCGACGGCGCGCCGGTCGACGATTCGACCCTGTCGGTGAACAACGGCTCCTATCTGGAACGGCATCTGCGCCAGATGATCGGCTGGATCGAGAACCGCTCCCCGGTCGAGCTGATCGCGATCGGCATCGGCCACGACGTGACGCGCTATTATCAGCGCGCCGTGACGATCATGGACGTCGAGCAGCTGGGCGGGACGATGGTGGAGCAACTCGCGGCGCTGTTCGACATCGAGACGAGATAGGCTTCCCGGCCTCCCCGACGACAATCTCGGCTCCGTCGGCTGAGAGGATTGTAAATCCTTTCCGGCGGCGCGCGATCCGCCTTCCGCTCGGCATCGGGCGGGTCTAACCTTCCGCCTCAGGCTGAAGGAGAAGGGCGCATGATCGACGAGCAGGGCATATTCCTGGGCGCGAGCGCCAGCTCATCCGGCCCGGTGCCGCAGCACCTCAACCTGCGCCGCGCCAACCGCCATGGCCTGATCGCGGGAGCGACCGGCACGGGCAAGACCGTCACCCTTCAGGGCATTGCCGAAAATTTCTCGGCGGCCGGCGTGCCGGTGTTCCTCGCCGACGTGAAGGGCGATCTTGCCGGCATCTCGCTGGCAGGTTCCCCGACCGCCAAGAATGCCGACAAGCTGGTCGCGCGCGCGGCAGAGATAGGCCTCCAGCCTTTCGTCTGGGGTGATAATCCCGCGATCTTCTGGGACCTCTACGGCGAGCAGGGCCACCCGATCCGGACCACGGTGTCGGAGATGGGGCCGCTGCTGCTCGCCCGGCTGATGAACCTCAACGAGGTGCAGGAAGGCGTGCTCAACATCGCCTTCCGCTATGCCGACGAACAGGGGCTGCTGCTGCTCGATCTCGGCGATCTCCAGGCGATGCTCGCCTATTGCGCCGAACATGCCGACGAGCTCTCGGCGAAATATGGCAATGTCACCAAGGCCAGCGTCGGATCGATCCAGCGTCAGCTGCTCCAGCTCGACAGCCAGGGCGGCGCGCATTTCTTCGGCGAGCCGGCGCTCGATATCCAGGATTTCCTGGGCGTCGACGATCAGGGGCGCGGCTATGTGAACATCCTCGCCGCCGACAAGTTGATGCAGAGCCCCAAGCTCTATGCCACCTTCCTGCTGTGGCTGCTGAGCGAGCTGTTCGAGACTCTTCCCGAGGTCGGCGACCCCGACAAGCCCAAGCTGGTTTTCTTCTTCGACGAGGCGCATCTGCTGTTCGAGGACGCGCCCAAGGCGCTGACCGACAAGATCGAGCAGGTCGTGCGCCTGATCCGATCGAAGGGCGTCGGCGTCTATTTCATCACCCAGAACCCCATCGACGTGCCCGAGGACGTAGCGGCACAACTCGGCAACCGGGTGCAGCACGCGCTGCGCGCCTTCACCCCGCGCGATCAGAAGGCGATCGACGCCGCCGCCGAGACCTTTCGCATCAACCCCGAACTCGACGTCGCCAAGGCGATCATCGAACTGAAGGTGGGCGAGGCGCTGGTGTCGGTGCTACAGGATGACGGTTCGCCCAGCATCGTCCAGCGCACCTTGATCGCGCCACCCCGTTCCCGCCTCGGCCCGGTCGATGCCAAGGAGCGCGGATTGCTGGTTTCGATCTCGCCGGTCGCAGGCAAATATGACGATGCGATCGACCGCGAGTCCGCCGAGGAACTGCTCGCCGCCAAGGCCGATGCGGCGGTCGCCGCCGCCAATGCCGCCAAGGCGCAGGCCGAAGCCGAGAAGGCTTCCGCCGTACAGGCCAGGATCGAAGCCAAGGCACGCGAGGCGGCGCTCAAGGAACAGGCCCGGCAGGACGCCATCGCCGCGCGCGAGGCCGCGAAACCCAGCGCCGTGGATCGCGCGATCCAGTCGGCGACCCGGGCGGCGGCCTCCTCGGTCGGACGGCAGGTGGCCAACGAGATCGGCCGGGCGGTGTTCGGCGGCGGGCGCAGCCGTTCCGGCGGGGTCGCCGGCCAGCTGGTGCGCGGCATCCTCGGTGGACTGTTCAAGTAAGGAGAGTGACGATGGTTCGTTTCCTCATCCCCGCTTTCGCCTCCGCGATGCTGATCGCGATACCCACGGCCATCCAGGCCGCGCCGTGCAAGGACGCCAAGGGGAAGTTCATCACCTGCCCGCCGCCGCCGGCCGCCAAGAAGCCGTGCAAGGATGCGAAAGGCAAGTTCATGGCCTGCCCGCAGAAGCCCAAGGTCTGCAAGGATGCGAAGGGCAAGTTCGTGAAGTGCGGGACCCCGGGTTCGAAGGCGGTCTGATCCGCATCAGAGCCGTCGCCCCGGCGGAGGCCGGGCCGCAACGGGCTCTTGCGAGAACGCCGGGCAGGAACCGACGACGGCCCCGGCCTCCGCCGGGGCGACCGACAGGAGCGCTTACCGCCCCTGGTTGCGCCAGCGGCCGATGACGTGCTCGACCAGTGTGTCCTCATTGCCGGTACGCCGCCACAGTTCGGAGAAGACCGGGTCGTTCGAGGCGGGGCGCAGGCCTTCCTCGAGGTCGTCGAAGGCGACCCGGATCGGGATCGGCACGCCTTCGCCGCAGATGATAGCCTCGCGGTTCCTGAGCGCCGGGATCGCATCGAGGAACCCCCGCGCGCCCTCGGGCATCGCCGCCTTGACGAAGGCCTGGTCGCGCTCGTTGTTCAGGCGCATCGAGATGATCGTGCCGCATTGCGAGAGCACGCCTTCGGCCAGGTCCGATGGGCGCTGGGTGATCAGGCCTAGTGACACGCCATATTTGCGGCCTTCCTTGGCGATCCGTTCGAGGATGCGGCGGACGGGCCCGTTGTTGGTCGAGCGATCGGAGGGGACGTAGCGATGCGCCTCCTCGCAGACCAGCAGGACCGGATGCTCGACCGTGCCCCGCGCCCATATCGCATAGTCGAACACACAGCGCGCGAGCACGGAGACCACCACCGAGGTGATTTCGGACGGGACACCGGACACGTCGATCAGCGAGATCGGCCTGCCCTCGCCCGGCAGGCGGAAGATGCGCTTGATGAAGCTCTTCATGCTGTCGCCGACCAGCATGCCCGAGAACATGAAATGATAGCGCGGGTCCGAGCGGACCTCGTCGATCTTCTGCTTGAGGCGGAGATAGGGGGCGCTGTTCGACGCCTTGTCGAGCTTGCCCATCTCCGCCGAGATGATCGTGGTCAGTTCCGACAGCACATAGGGGATCGGGCTGTCGACGGTGATCCGCGCGACGCTTTCCGCCGCCTTGTTCTTCTGCCGCGCGGCGAGCAGGCATTTGGCGAGGATGTCGGCATCCATCTGCCGCTCGGCGCCGCTGGTGGTCAGCAGCACCTCGCAATGCTCCTCGAAGTTCATCAGCCAATAGGGCATGGCAAGGTTCGAGACGTCATAGGCGGCCCCGACCTGCGAGAAGGCGGCGGCATATTCGCCGTGCGGATCGATCATCACGACATGGGCGGCGGGGGCCATCCGGCAGATGCGGTGGAGGATCAGCGCGGTCGCGGTCGACTTGCCGGTGCCGGTCGATCCGAGCAGCGCGAAATGCTTGCCGAGCATCCCATCGACCAGCAGCGCAGCACGGGTCGAGCAGGTCGGGTGAACGGTGCCTATCTCGATATGCGGCATGTCGCCGGCTGCGAAGATCGCGTCCATATCGCCACTGGACACGGGATGTACGGGGGTGCCCGGCAACGGGTAGCGGGTGACCCCGCGACGGAAGCCTGCGATCCGCCCGCCGTCATCGACCAGCCCTTCGCCCAGGAAGGAGATGCGCGCGCTCACCTCGACCCCGACGATGCCGAGTTCATGTATCGAGGCGATCACGCAACGGCCCGCCACCATCATCTTGAGCATCGCGCCGATCTCGCCGGCCATCGCCAGGGCGGCGTCGCTTTCGGTGGCGAGCAGTTCGAGCAGGCGCCGGTCGAGCCGCGTCTCGGCACCGCCGCCGGCGACCGATTCGATCCGGCCGAGCGCGGCGGATCCGAGCCTTGCGGCGGTTGCGAGGGCGTTGCCGCCGACAATGTCGTTCATCTGCGAAGCCATTTTCCCTGTTCGAGAACGACCGGGCATAGCGGCGCAGGGTTAATTCCTGGTTCTTCCAGACCCCCGAAACGCAAAAAGGGCCGCGGCATCGCCGCGGCCCCTCCCTGCCCCCACAGACGGGAAGCTCGTCAGACCCGAAGGATCAGAAGGCGTAGGTCGCCGAGATGACGACGCCGGCCTTGGCCAGGTCCTTGCCCGAGGTCGGGCTGACCAGGAAGTTCTTCTTCTGGTCGGTGTCGACATAGGAGATGCCGAAGGTCGCGGCCTTCCAGGTGTAGGTCGCGCCGACATTCCAATCGAGATACTTGTCGCCGGTGATGAAGGTCGTGTCCGGCGAGTAGCCGAGGTGGGCAGAGATGCCGAACGGCGTCTCCGGCACCGCGAACGAAACGTCGCTGTACAGGTACAGATTGTCTTCCTTGCCGAAACCGACGCTCAGCGCGTTCGACTTGGGCGCATAGGCGGCGCCGACCTTGATGGTCGCCGGGCCGACCGGCATCTTCGCCGAGGCATAGAGCTCGAGGAAGTCGGTGGGCGCGCCCTTCACCGCCGAGGTGTAGACGTAATAGAGCGCACCGCCGTCGAGGGTGACGCCGCCGACGGTGGTCGAGTAGCCGGCGATCAGGTCGAGCTCGGCATCGGCGCCGGCCGCGACATAGTCGTCGATCGAGCTGGCCCAGAAGCTGCCGTAGAAGCCCGAGCTGTGGGTGATGGTGGCGCTCGCCTGGGCAGCGATGTGCTTGCCCGACTGCGAAATGCCACGGAAGCGATAGTCGCTGACGAGGGCAGCGCTGCCGGTCAGCGTGAAATCGTCGCTGTCTTCCTGCGCGAGGGCAGGCGCGGCGGTGGCGAGCAGCGCAAGGGCCGAGAGACCGATCATGGAAGCGCGCATTGGTAATCCCCTTATAATAGCTTCGATCCGTTCTCCTGCCTCACAGGCGCCGCGCTTCTATGTCCCCCCGAATATCATTGGGCCGAGCCGACTGCGTGCGAGTGCGCTGTTTGTGCGTCACGATCCCGCATCGCACAATGCGCAACATATCAATTCCTTGCTGGTTTGAGACGAACTGTTGCTGGACTGTCACACCTCAAAATCGACGGAAATCCGCCATTTTCCTACCGCCCGCACGGTCAATTCGTTGACTGATTATTAAGCAATCTCGCGCATAATGTGCCTGTTCTGTGGGCGGTGCGTCGAAAGGGCATTCCATGTACGAGACGAGGATCCAGGCCAACGGAGCAACGGCGCGGGCATCGGCCGAGCTGCTCGCGCCGATGCAGGCCATGCTCGACATGCTGTCCGGCTTCGCCGACGCGGCAGCGCCCCAAAGCACCGCGAACGGCGGCTTGTCGCCGTGCCTGGCGGCGCGCTACGCCGCCGCCAGCCCGATCGCCCGCCGCCGCTTCGACGCGGTCCTGCGGGAAGCCGAGACGATCGGGACCACCGGCTTGCGGCTGGTCATGGGCCGCTGCGACAGGGCCGACGCGGCGACGATCGCCGCCGCCCGTTTTTTAGGCAATTCGCTCGACGCCGCGCTGCGCCGGCTCGACCATCTGCTGCCCGCCCAGGCTGCCTGATTTCTTTCGCATCGGGGCCGATCGGCCTCGATATTTCCCGATCATGACCGTCGGTGACGCGCCGATTCGAATCGGGCGAGCCCCCTTTCGAGGTCGGCGATGAGGTCGGCGGGATCCTCGATGCCGATATGGAAGCGCACCACCGGCCCATCGGCCTGCCATGTGGTGGCACTACGCAGCCCCGCCGGATCGACCGGCAGGGCCAGGCTTTCATAGCCTCCCCAGGAAAAGCCGATCCCGAACAGGTCGAGCCCGTCGATCAGGGCGGCGCGGGCGGCATCGTCGCCACCGTCCAGCACGATGCCGAACAGCCCCGATGCGCCCGCGAAGTCCCGCCGCCAATATTCATGGCCCGGGCAATCGGGGAGGGCCGGGTGGAGCACGCGCGCGACCTGTGGCTGTTCCGCGAGCCAGCGCGCGACCGCCAGGCCCCCCTCCTCGTGCTGGCGCATCCGCACCCCCAGCGTCCTCAAGCCCCGCGCGGCGAGATAGGCGTCATCAGGGCTCACGCACTGCCCGAGCGACATGGCGGTGCGACGGAGCGCCGGATAATGGGCGGGCCCCGCCGTGGCCGATCCCATCATCACATCCGAATGGCCGACGATATATTTGGTGCAGGCCAGGATCGAGATGTCGACGCCATGGCCGAGCGCCGGGAACAGCAGCGGCGTCGCCCAGGTGTTGTCGATCACCGTCGCGATGCCGTGTTCGCGGGCGACGGCGGCGATCGCGGGCACATCCTGGACCTCGAAGGTCAGGCTGCCGGGGCTTTCGAGGAAGATGACCCGGGTCTTGTCGCCGATCAGTTCGGCGATTCCGGCGCCTATCAGCGGATCATAATAGCGTGTGGTGACACCGAAGCGCTTGAGCATCCCGTTGCAGACCGCGCGGGTAGGCTCATAGGCGCTGTCGACCATCAGCAGTTCGTCGCCAGGGGACAGCAGCGACAGCAGCACCGAGGTCACCGCCGCCACGCCGGACGGGAACAGCAGGGTGCCCTCGGCGCCGGGCTCCAGTTCGGTCAGCGCATCGGCGAGCGACCATTGGGTGGGCGTGCCGCGCCGGCCATAATAGAGGCCGTCGTCCGGCTTGCGCGTGCCCGCGCGCAACTCGGCCACGCTCTCGTAGAGAATGGTGGAAGCGCGCCAGACCGGGGGATTGACGATCCCCCGGCCGGCAACGAGTTCGGGGCGCCCGGCCGTAACCAGCCGGGTACCGGGATTCAGGCGTCTGTCGTCGTCTTGCACGCCTCACCAGTCGCCTTTTCGGTGTCAGGGAGCAAGCCCCACTCGCTCCACGAGCCGTCATAGAGCGCCAGATCCTCGCGCCCCAGCAGGGCCGCAGCGAACAGCACCACCGAGGCGGTGACGCCCGAACCGCAGGTGGTGACCATTGGCTTCGACGGATCGACCCCGGCCGCATCGAACGCCGCCTGCAGCTCGGCCCTGTCCTTGAAGGTGCCGTCGGCATTCAGCAGCCGATCGAAGGGCAGGTTCTTCGACCCCGGGATATGGCCAGAGGCGAGGCCGCGCGGATCGGCCTCCTCGCCGGTGAAGCGCTTCTCCGAGCGGGCATCGACGACCTCCTCGACGCGGCTGGCTACATTGGCCTTCATCTGGGCGAGATCGCGCACCGCCGCGGGATCGCGCCACACGGTGAAATGGCGGTGGCGCAGCGCCACCTTGCCCGATTCCAGCTCGCGCCCCTCGGCGATCCACTTGGCGAGGCCGCCGTCGAGGATCGCGACCTGGTTCACCCCGAACATGCGGAACATGAACCATGCGCGCGCCGCCGTGCGATGCGGGCTGTTGTCGTAAAGGACGATGCGGCTGCCGTCGCCCAGGCCCAGCGACTGCATCCGGCTGGCGAATTTCTCGGCCGTCGGCAGCATGCCCGGCAGGCTCGACATGTCGTCCTTCAGATTGGCGAGGTCGAGATAGACGGCGCCGGGGATATGCCCCGCCTCATATTCGCTTCCGGCATCGCGCGCGGGATCGAGCGCGAAATAGGTCGCGTCGACGACGCGGAGATCATTGGCCCCGAGTTCGCCTGCGAGCCATTCGGTCGAAACCAGCAAATCCATCATTTCCTCCTTCACCACACGCACATCATCATCGCAGAATGGCGACAACGAATCGAGTTACCTGGGGAGGTGATGTTTAATTATTCCCAAGGCCGATACATTGCAAGTATATTGCAACAAAAACAATCGGTGAGAAACTTTCGTACATCGATGGCGCGAGCGCAATGGCTTCGCTAGAGCCGCGCCATGGCCATGACCCCGCTTCACCTCGGCAAGACCAGCGCCCTGCCCGCTTCCCCCGAACAGGCGGTGCTCGACTATGTTCCCAATCCGCGCCCCGGCAGCCTCTATCTGGTGCGCTTCGCCGCGCCCGAGTTCACCTCGCTCTGCCCGGTGACCGGGCAGCCCGACTTCGCGCATCTGGTGATCGACTATGCGCCGGGTGAGACGATCGTCGAGTCCAAGTCGCTCAAGCTGTTCCTCGGCTCCTTCCGGAACCACGCCGCCTTCCATGAGGATTGCACCGTCGGCATCGGCGAGCGGCTGGTGGCGGAGATGCAGCCCCGCTGGCTGCGCATCGGCGGCTACTGGTATCCGCGCGGCGGCATCCCGATCGACGTCTTCTGGCAATCGGGTGCGCCGCCCGAAGGTCTGTGGGTGCCGGATCAGGGCGTGGCGGGCTATCGCGGGCGGGGATAGTTTTTTCTTAGATCCTCCCTAGCGCAGCTGGGGAGGGGGACCGCGCTCGAAGAGCGCGGTGGAGGGGTTCCACCTCGATCCTATCGCTGTCATCAAGGTTGCAGACCCCTCCACCACCCTGCGGGCGGTCCCCCTCCCCATCGCTTCGCGATAGGGAGGATCTTGATCACCGCGCCCGGATGAACGCCCGCACATCGGCGCTCAGCTTCCTGAGATCGTCGGGCCGGACGTACATCATGTGTCCGGCGTCATAATAATGATATCGGATGCGCGAGGGATCGAACCCGGTCCGGCTCATCGCATATTCGGCGCCGAAAAAGGGCGTCGCGAAATCATACCAGCCCTGACCGACGAACACCTTCAGCCCGCTATTCTCGCGTAGCGCCTTGCCGAGATAGGGCGCGACGTTGACATAGACCTGGCCGCCGCGGCCGTTCTGGTCGGCCAGCTTCCAGTCCCAAGGGCCGACGCTGCCGATCGTCACATATTGGCGATCCATCTTCAGCTTCAGATCGTCGCGCAGATAGGCATTGATCGCGGCGGTATAGGCGGCATCGATGCCGTAGAAGCTCGGATCATTGTCCGGCTCCTCGCCGGCCCTGTCATAATCGACGCCGGTATAGCGGGTGTCGAGCCGGCCGATGGTCAGGCCGCGATCGCGCAGCAATTCCTTGTAGAAGCGGCCGGGCGACACGCGCAGATCGGCATTGTCGACGAACCGCTCCGAAAGCCCCGTCAGCCGCGCCAGCTCGGCACGCACCGAGGCCCGTTCCTGCACCCCCAGCGCATTGCCCTTCAGCAGCGCCGCCGCATAGGGCCCGATCGCGAAGGCGCGGGCCTGCGCGGCCATCTCGGCAACCGTGGCCGGCGGGTTGGCGATCTTCCTGTGATACCAGGCGGTTGCGGCCATCGACGGCAGGTTGAGGATATAGGGCATCTCATTGCCCTGGGTCTCGGCGGTGGCGGCGAAATCGAGGATCGTCGAGATCAGGATGATCCCGTTGATCGAGACATCGTTATACTGCCCCTCCAGCTCGTTGATCAGCGCGACGGAGCGCGTGGTGCCATAGCTTTCGCCGCCGATATATTTGGGCGAGGACCAGCGGCCATTCTCGTTCAGCCAGATGCGGATAAACTCGGCGATCGACTTGGCATCGGCCGACACGCCCCAATAATCCTTGGGATCCTTCTTGCCGATGGCATGGGCGAAGCCGGTGCCGACCGGATCGATGAAGACGATGTCGGTGACGTCGAGCAGGCTTTCCGGATTGTCGACGACCGGATAGGGCGGCGCGCCGTCGTCCCCGGCATCGCGCGGCAGCACGACCCGCTTCGGGCCGAATGCGCCCATATGCAGCCACACCGAGCCCGAGCCGGGGCCGCCATTGTAGAGGAAGGTGACCGGACGGCCCTTGTCGCCGCCGTCCTTCACATAGGAGGTGGCGAAGATCGCGGCGAGCGGCTTGCCGTCCTTGTCCTTCAGATAGGTCTCGCCGGTGGTGGCGGTGTAGGCGATCGACTGGCCGCCGAACACGCCCTTGTGCCTGGTGACGGACATGACAGGCGGCGGCACGGGCGCCTCGGCGGCATCGTCCTTCCTGTCGTCGTGGGCATGGGCGGAAACGGGAAGAGCGGCCAGCGCGATGGCGGCCAGGCAGGTGGAGAAGCGCATGATGGAATCCCTTATTATGGGATCAGGCTAGCGCCCTGCTGACAGGAGTGAAAGGGCTGTCCCGCGGAACGTCATCCCGGACTTGTGTGGACGAGGTATCGCTCGCGGGTGGGGCTAGCCCAGCTTGATCTCCCTCAGCCGCTCCAGCAGATAATCGTTCGCGGTGATCGGATCGGGGAACTGGTCGGGCCGCTCCGGCGTGATCGTCTGCGGCAGGGTCCGGATCAGATAGTCCGGTCGGAAGTGCAGGAAGAAGGGCATCGAATAGCGCGCGAAACCCCGCCGTTCGGGAGGCGGGTTCATCACCCGGTGGCTGGTCGAGGGCAGGCGTTTGTTGGTCAGCCGCTGGAGCATGTCGCCGATGTTCACCACCAGTTCGCCCGGCTCGATCTCGACCGCCAGCCAGCGGCCGTCGCGGTCGAGCAGCTGGAGCCCCCCCTCCTCCGCGCCGAGCAGCAACGTAATCGAATTGATGTCCTCATGCGCGCCGGCGCGGATGCCCGGGGCGTCGGGGCCGATCGGCGGATAATGGAGCAGGCGCAGTATCGAATTGCCGTCCTCGATCGCGTCGTCGAAAAAGTCGGGCGCGAGGCCCAGATAGCGCGCGATGGCGGACAGGATGCGCCGGCCGGTCGCCTCGAACGCGGCGAAGAGTTCGATATAGGTGGAGCGGAAGCCCTCGACCTCGTCGGGCCAGAGATTGGCGGGCATATCCGCCGCGTAGCGATGTCCGACGGGCAGCTCGCGCCCGACGTGCCAGAACTCCTTGAGGTCGGCGATCGTCCCGCCCTTGGCGGTCTCGACCCGGAAGGGGGTGTAGCCACGCTGGCCCATCCCGCCATCGACGAAATAGGCGCGCTTCACCTCCTCGGGCAGGGCGAAGAAGGCCTTCGCCTTCGCCTCGGCCCGCGCGATCAGATCGGCGGGGATGCCATGGTCGGCGACGACGGCGAAGCCGAACCGCTCGAAGGAGCGGCCGATCGCCTGTGCGAAACCATCGGGGTCTTTGTCGGAGTTGGCCAGCGAGACGCTGGGGACGTGCTTCATGTCTGCAATGTCGGTCATGGCAACAGATATAGAGTTGCCCGCCCTGCCCGTCACCCTTCCCCGTCATTCCTGCGAAGGCAGGAATCCATGTCTGTCGTCTTCTCAGATGCCATCTCGGGCGGCAGCAGACATGGACCCCAGCCTACGCTGGGGGGACGATTGAGGAATTGGGGCGTTTCGCCACCGAGTCATCCACAGCTTTCTGCGCCGGGGGCTTGCCCCCATCCGTTCCCATCCGCCAGAAACCGCGCGTGACCGCACGAATCGACATAGGCACCACGGGGGGCACCAGCGGCCCGGGCCAATCGGTCTTCTTCGATACCGAGGAACTGCTCGCCACCCGTCTGCTCGTCCAGGGCAATTCGGGCTCGGGAAAGTCGCACCTGCTGCGCCGGCTGCTCGAAGGATCGGCGGGCGTGGTCCAGCAGGTGGTGGTCGATCCGGAGGGCGATTTCGTCACCCTCGCCGACAAATTCGGCCATGTCGTGATCCAGGCCTTCGATCATAGCGAGGCCGAGATCGTCCGCCTCGCCACCCGCATCCGCGAGCATCGCGTGTCGGTGGTGCTGGCACTCGACGAGCTGGAGATCGAGCAGCAGATGCGCTGCGCGGCGACCTTCCTGGCGGCGCTGTTCGATGCCCCGCGCGAGCATTGGTATCCGGCGCTGGTCGTGGTCGACGAGGCCCAGCTGTTCGCGCCCGCCGTCGCCGGCGAGGTGTCCGACGAGGCGCGCCGCGCGTCGCTGGGCGCGATGACCAATCTGATGTGCCGCGGGCGCAAGCGCGGGCTGGCCGGGGTGATCGCCACCCAGCGGCTCGCCAAGCTCGCCAAAAATGTCGCGGCGGAAGCCTCCAACTTCATGATGGGGCGCACCTTCCTCGACATCGACATGGCGCGTGCCGCCGACCTGCTGGGCATGGACCGCCGCCAGGCCGAGCAGATCCGCGATCTGCCGCGCGGTCAGTTCCTCGCGCTCGGCCCCGCCGTATCACGCCGCCCGATCGCGGTGACGATCGGCGCGGTGGAAACCTCGGCGAGAAGCGGCAGCCCCAAGCTCGTCCCCCTGCCCTCCGCCCCGCCCGAGGACCTGCAGGGGCTGCTCTTCGCCCCCGGCGACGATCTGCCGCTGGCGCCGCCGCCGCCCCGCGCGCCGGTGCCGACCAGCGACGACCTGCTGCGCGCGATCAGCAAGAGCGGCCCGGTGCTGACCCCTGCCCCGTCCGCCGGCCCCACCATGCCCGACGAGGAGCGTGAGGCGGTGATCGACGCGGTGCTGCGCGAGATGGTCGAGGATCCGGAAGCGACCTATCGCCAGCCGGCCATATTGTTCCAGGATTTCGCGGTGCGCTGCCGGATGCAGC
The DNA here is from genome assembly GCF_002355275.1 of Rhizorhabdus dicambivorans. Classification (NCBI taxonomy): domain Bacteria; kingdom Pseudomonadati; phylum Pseudomonadota; class Alphaproteobacteria; order Sphingomonadales; family Rhizorhabdaceae; genus Rhizorhabdus; species Rhizorhabdus dicambivorans. Next base: position 4,697,877 of record NZ_CP023449.1, read on the forward strand.
GGCTCGCCCAGCCGGGGCTCGATCTCGCCGGCTTCCGCCGCCGGCTGGCGATGGCGCGCGCGGGGCTGTACGGCGAACTCGACGAGGGCTGGCTCGACGCGATGGCGATCGGCGCCTCGCTGCCCGACGATATGCTCGCCCCCTTCCTGCTGGTCGCCCGCGCCGCCCGCGACGGAATGGAAGCACCGTCCGACACCGCGCTGGCCCATGTCTACGGCACCCATTCGCTCGGCCGGGTCCGCCGCCTGATCGCCTATATGGAGGAACAGGGCATCTTCGTGCTGCGCACCGACCTGTCGGGCAAGCGATCGATCAACATCCCCCGGCTGGGATGGACGACGGCGGCATCGCTTCCCGAAGCCGCCGAATAATCAGGGAAACAGGATCGGAAGCTGGCCGGCCCGCCACGGCTCCAGCCGCACCATCGCAGCCGCGAACAGCGCCGATGCCAGATTCCGCGCCAGCCACGCCTGCAGTCGCAGCAGGGGCTGGGCATCGAACCAGCCCCGGTCGGTCTCGGCGAATTGCCGGACGAACGGGAAGATCGCGATGTCGGTCAGGCCCCGTTCGGCGCCGTGCAGATAGGGGACGCCATCGAACCGGCCTTCCAGCGCTTCAAGCAGCGCCAGCCCGGCGGCACGGTGCCTTGCCGGATCGGACTGGTGGCGATCGGGATATTTATAGCGATCGAGATGATGCTTGAACGGGCCGTCATTGGCAGCGATCAGCGCCGGATCGTCCCGTTCCAGCCAATCCTCGGGATCGTGGCGGCCCAGCGCCCAGCGCATGATGTCCAGGCTCTGGTCGATCACCGCACCATCGGGCAGCACCAGCACCGGCACGGTCGCCTTGGCCGATGCGGCGGCGAGTTCGGGCGGCTTGGCCGAAAGCTTCACTTCGCGGATCTCGCAGACCGTGCCGCTTGGCAGCAGCGCCATCCGCGCCCGCATCGCATAGGGGCAGCGGCGGAAGCTGTAGAGGATCGGCCTATCGCCCATCGTCGCGCGCGGGCGGCGCGACGACCGCCCCGACATGGGCGACGCCACGCGCCGCCGCGAGGGCCTCCTGCCGGTGCCGCTCGGCATAGCCGGCGCGCTGCGAATCCGTACGCTCCTCGGCGCAGGCCGGACAGCGCTCCCCCTCGACGAACAGCGGCGAGGCGCGGCCGGCGGCGCTGACCGGGCGGCGACAGGCACGGCACAGGCTGTGGCTGCCGGGTTCCAGGCCGTGGCCTACCGCGACCCGCTCGTCGAACACGAAGCATTCGCCCTGCCACAGGCTCTGATCGGCCGGGACGGTCTCCAGATATTTCAATATGCCGCCCTTGAGGTGATAGACATGCTCCACCCCCTCGGCCTTCAGGAAGGCGGTCGCCTTCTCGCAACGTATGCCGCCGGTGCAGAACATCGCCACCTTGGCGGCTGCGCCGTCGCCCAGCAACCGCTCCCGCTGTTCGCGGAACCAGGCCGGGAAATCGCGGAAGCTGGGGGTTTGCGGATCGATCGCCCCGGCAAAACTGCCGACCGCGACCTCATAATCGTTGCGCGTGTCGATGACGATAGTGTCCGGATCGGCGATCAGCGCGTTCCACTCCCCCGGCTCGACATAATGGCCGGCACCCTCCAGCGGATCGATGTCCGGCTCGCCCATCGTCACGATCTCGCGCTTGAGGCGGACCTTCATGCGGTGGAACGGCATGGTCTCGGCGCGGGCATATTTCACGTCGATCGCGGCGCAGCCGGGCAGGGAACGAATATGGGCGATCGCCTCGTCGATCGCCGCATCGCCTCCGGCGATCGTGCCGTTGATCCCCTCGCCCGCGATCAGCAGGGTGCCCTTCACGCCAAGCCGGTCGCACAGCGCAGCAAGCGGCGCGCGCACGGCCTCGCAATCGGCAAAGCGGGTGAACTGATAGAGCGCCGCGACGCGGATCGGGGAAAGGGGCTGGGTCATGTCGGTCCGCGACGCTCCTAGCCGCAACCGGCGGCGCGGAGCAAATATGGCGGCCGGCGTCCGGAAGGGGGTATCGACAATATATCTCCATATCGGAGGAAAAACCGTACGGACTCCTCGGCCAAGCTTCGGCTAAGCTGGGCGCCTGACTTGGGGGGATTGATGATCGGATCGCATGCGCTGCGGGTCGGCTTGGCCGTGCTCGCCCTGGCTACCACCACCATGATGCCTGTCGAGGCGGCGCCACCGCTGGAGGTCTACGGCCGGCTACCCGAAACCGAGATGGTGGCAATGTCGGCGTCAGGCAGGCGCGTCGCCATGGTCGCCACGGTCAAGGACCAGCGCCGGCTGATCGTGCTCGAGGAAGGCAAGGTGATCCAGTCGCAGCCCTTCGGGAATCAGAAAGTCCGCAGCCTGCGGTGGGCCGGCGAGGACAAGGTGCTGATGCAGGTGAGTCGGACCTTCTCGCTGGCCGTTGAGTTTCTGCGCGGCCGGTCCGAGATGTCGACGATGATCGTGATCCCGGTGAACAGCGGCCCGGTCTGGGCCGTGTTCGAACGCGACAAGGACGTATTCGCCGGTGCGCGCGGCTTCTACGGCATGTCGGGCGGCGACCGCTTCGCCTATTTCGGCGGCATCGCCACGAAACGCGACCGGGCCAGCGTTCAGGTCAATGACGGACGCCCGACCCTGTACCGGGTCGATCTGGAAACCAGGACCAAGCAGCCCATCGCATACCAGCCCGACAATGCCTCGCGGGACTGGCTGCTAGGCTCCGACGGCCAGGTCGCGGCCATGCTGGACTTCACCTCGTCACTGGGCAACTGGACGATCCGCAATGCCAGCGGCCGCGCGCTCGCATCGGGCAAATCGGCTTCGGGATCGGTAGACCTTCTCAGCCTCGGCCGCTCACCCCGGACGCTACTCTACTGGACACGCAGGGACGATGTCGGCGAGGGCGTGCTGATCGAGCAGCCCTTCGACGGCTCGCCGGGCACCGAGATATTGTCCGACGACAGCGTCCATGATTACATCATCGACCCCCGCAGCAAATTGTTCATCGGCTACGTCAGCAGCGGCGACAGGCAGATCCACATGTTCGACCCGCAGCGCGAGAAGATCGTCGCCGCGACCCGCAAGGCCTTTCCAAACCTGACCGTGGAACTGGCGGGATGGAACGAGGCCTTCGACCGGCTGCTCGTGTTCACGTCGGGCGAGGGCGATCCGGGCACCTGGTGGCAGATCGACCGGCCGACGCGATCGGCCAATGTGCTCAGTACCGCCTATGCAATCGAGCCGACCGATGTCGGCCCGATCCGGACCTTCACCTATCGCGCAGCGGACGGCCTGGAAATGTCCGGCGTGCTGACCCTGCCGCCCGGCCGTCCCGCGAGGAACCTGCCGGTCGTGCTGCTGCCGCATGGCGGCCCCCGCTCACAGGACGAGCCCGTGTTCGACTGGTGGGCGCAAGCCTTTGCATCGCGCGGCTATGCCGTGTTCCAGCCGAATTTCCGCGGCTCGACCGGGTTTGGGCGCAGCTTCGAGCAGGCGGGATGGGGCGAGTGGGGCCGCAAGATGCAGACCGACATCTCCGATGGCCTCGCGGCGCTGGTGAAGGAGGGAATTGCCGATCCCAAGCGCGCCTGCATCATGGGAGGGAGCTATGGCGGCTATGCGGCGATGGCGGGCGTGACCCTGCAACAGGGCCTCTATCGCTGCGCGGTATCGGTTGCGGGGGTCGGCGACGTCAGCAAGCTGGTTGCGATCAACCTGCGCGAGACCGGAGGGAACCCTTTCCTGGACCGCTATTACCGGCGGCAGATCGGCACCGGCCGGGACTATCGCGAGATTTCACCGGTAAACCATGCCTCGAAGGCCGATGCGCCCATATTGCTGATCCACGGCGTCGACGACATCGTCGTTCCGTTCGACCAGAGCAACGATATGGCGACCGCACTGAGCCGCGCCGGCAAGCCGTTCGAATTCGTCAAACTGCCCGGCGAAGACCATTGGCTGTCGCGCGGCGAGACGCGGCTGGAGATGCTGAAGGCGGCGGTCGCCTTCGTCGAGAAGCACAACCCGCCCGATCCCGCACCCAAACCCTGATCGGCGGCGGGCGTCAGCTACCGCTGCCGGCGGAAGCCACATGCACGGGCCGCGCGGCGGGGGTGCCGTCGACCTTCACCAGCCGCTCGCCATAGCGGACCGAGCGGCGCGGGGTCATCGCTTCGACCGTGCGGGCGGACGCGGCCTGCGGCTCGATATCCTGGCGCGGCGCCTCGACATCGAAGGCATCGGCGTCGAAATCGATCCGCAGGCCCTGCGCGCACAACCCTGTCGGAGCCAGTATCAGCCCGATCATCACTGCCAGTTTCTTCATGGCTTTGCCCTCGCCACGCATCCGATCATGTCGGACCGGTGACGATCATGCGGGCCAGAGGTGGAGCGGAACTTAAGCGGAGCGGTTAACGGGCTCTACACCCATTTTTCCCCACGCTACCTTGGTAGCACCGATTCCTTGCCAAAAGATGATCAGTTGAGGAAGCGTCCGAGGTCCGCCACATCGACCTGCACCTCGCGCCGGCCGACATGATCGGGCGAGGAGACGATGCCGTCCTTCTCCAGCCGCTCGATCAGCCGCGCCGCCGAGTTGTAGCCGACGCGGAGCTGGCGCTGGAGCCAGCTGGTCGAGGCCTTGCGGTTCTCGACCACCAGCTGGATCGCGCGGCGATAGACCTGGGTTTCGGGATCGTCGGGGCCGGTGGGGCCGCCCTCCATCGCGAAGCCGCCATCTTCGGGCTCCTCGGTGACCGCCTGGATATAGTCGGGCGTGCCCTGGCCGCGCCAGTGATCGGCCACGGCGCGCACCTCGTCGTCGGAGACGAACGGCCCGTGGACGCGGATGATCTGCTTGCCGCCCGCCATGTAGAGCATATCGCCCTTGCCCAGCAGCTGCTCAGCGCCCTGCTCGCCCAATATGGTGCGGCTGTCGATCTTGCTGGTCACCTGGAAGCTGATCCGGGTGGGAAGATTGGCCTTGATGACACCGGTGATGACGTCGACAGAGGGGCGCTGCGTCGCCATGATCAGGTGGATACCAGCCGCGCGCGCCTTCTGCGCGAGCCGCTGGATCAGGAATTCCACCTCCTTGCCAGCGGTCATCATCAGGTCGGCCAACTCGTCGACGATCACCACGATCTGCGGCAGCGGCTCGAACTCGAGCTTCTCCTCCTCATAGATGGGCTGGCCGGTCTCCGCGTCATAGCCGGTCTGGACCTTTCGGCCGAGCGGCTGACCCTTGGCCTTCGCGTTGCGCACCCGCTCGTTAAAGCTGGCGAGGCCGCGCACACCGACGGAGGACATCATCCGATAGCGGTCCTCCATCTGCTCGACCGCCCATTTGAGCGCGCGCACCGCCTTCTGCGGTTCGGTAACGACCGGCGAGAGGAGATGGGGGATGTCGTCGTAGATGCTGAGCTCCAGCATCTTCGGATCGATCATGATCATCCGGCACTGATCCGGCGTCAGCCGGTAGAGCAGCGACAGGATCATCGAGTTGATGCCGACCGACTTGCCCGAGCCGGTGGTGCCGGCGACCAGCAGGTGCGGCATCGGCGCGAGATCGGCGATCACAGGATCGCCGCCGATATTCTTGCCGAGGACGAGGGCGAGGCCGCCATTGGCGAGATCCTCGAACGCGTCGCTGGCGATCAGTTCGCTGAGTGACACGGTCTCGCGCTTGGCGTTGGGCAATTCGATGCCGATCACGGTGCGGCCCGGGATCACCGCGATGCGCGCCGACATGGCGGACATGTTGCGGGCGATGTCGTCGGCCAGCGCGATCACGCGGCTGGCCTTGATGCCGGCGGCCGGCTCCAGCTCGTACATGGTGACGACCGGACCGGGGCGAATCTCGACAATGCGGCCCTTGACGTTGAAGTCGTCGAGCACGGTTTCGAGCAGCCGCGCGTTGCGCTCCAGCGCGGCCTTGTCGATCGTCTTGTTGGCCGAGGGCGCCGGCGGGCTGAGCAGCGACAGGCTGGGCAGCTTGTAGGTGTCGCCGAGCGGCAGCGAGGATTGCCGCTCGCGCGCGACCGCCTTGGCCGAGGGCGCGGCCGCCTTCTTGCGATCGACCACCACCGGCGGCGGCGCCTGCTCGGCAGTTTCGTCGATCGGGGCATAGCGCGGCGGGCGCGGCGGCACGGGCACCTGTTCGATATCGGCGAAATCGGCTTCGTCGAACGGCACCTCCCCATCCTCGTCATGGGGTTCGCGCGGACGGCGGGCATAGGCGCCGCGCCGGAACAGCCAGTCGCGCTCATCGGCAAGCAGGCCGAGGCCCCATACCCACAGCGAGAGGCCAAGGATCGCGAACAGCACCGCCGCGCCCAGCCTGACCCCGTTGGCGATCATCGGATCGGAGATCTGCGCCAGCCCGAGCCCGACGAGCGCGGCACCGCCCAGCCCCAGACTGCCGCCGAAGCCGGCGGGAAGCCCGGCCACCGACCCGTTGCGGAACAGCGCGAGACCGACGCCGAGCAGCAGCACCGCGACCAGGGCAACCAGCAGCGACCGCTTCCACCGCCCCACTGGATGGCCACGCCACAGCCGCAGCCCCCAGAGAAAGCCGAGCGGCAGCACGAGCCCGACCGCCGGCCCGAAGATGCTGAGCGCGAGATCAGCGACCCACGCGCCGGCCGGGCCGAACACATTCTGCGCGGGGCCGCCCGCCGCGGTGTTCAGCGCGGGATCGGTGACATGATAGCTCGCCAGCACGAAGCCGAGTGCGATCGTCGCCGCGATCAGGCCCAGCGCGGACAGGATCGATCCGGCGCGCTTGCCGAGCCCGGACAGCGCCATGCGCCAGCCGCTGCCTTCGGCCGGCGCCGGATCGCTGCTTTCGCCGGCGATGATGATGCTGCGACTTGCCATATGACGCCTACCCGGATTCCCGCTTCGTTCCAGAATCCCACATGGCGGAGTCGCGGTCAAGCAAAGGGGCTATCGGCTGGTCGCTTCGCGCTGCCCCCTCTCCCGCCTCTCCAGACCTGTCTTTCCCGCACAGGCGGGAGAGGGATGGTCATTGGCTTCATCTTTCCCCCGGCCTATGACGCAGCGCATGGATCGCTATGACGTCATCATCCTCGGCGGCGGGCTCGTCGGCCTCACCCTTGGCATCGCGCTGGCCCGGCATCAGGTGAGCGTGGCGGTGATCGACCCGGCCGACCCGGACAAGGTGCTGGCAACCGGATTCGACGGCCGCGCCTCCGCGGTGGCGAGCGCGCCTTGGCGGATGCTGCAGGCGATCGGCGTCGGCGAGCGGCTGGAGGGCAAGGGTTGCCCGATCCACGCGATCAAGGTGCAGGACGGGTTGAGCCCCGAAAGCCTGATGTTCGAGCCGTCCGCCGACGACGGGGCGCTGGGCCACATGTTCGAGAATCGCGACCTGCGCATCGCCCTCGACCAGACCGCGCGGGCGGCCGAGGGGCTGACCCTGTTGCGCCCCGCCCGCCCTGCAACCGTGGAGCGCGACCTGGACGGCGTGCGGGTCACGCTGGCGGACGGACGGACGATAACCGGGGCGCTGCTGATCGGGGCCGAGGGCCGCCAGTCCCCGACGCGCGAGGCCGCCGGCATCACCGTGGCACGCTGGCGCTATGAGCATGTAGCGATGATCGCCTCGATCGCGCATGAGAAACCGCACGGCAATGTCGCCTATGAGATATTCTATCCGGCGGGGCCCTTCGCAATCCTGCCGCTGATCGATGGGCCGGACGGGGAACATCGCTCGGCGCTGGTCTGGACGGTGGACGAGAAGCACGCCCCGGCCATGCTGGGCCTGCCCGACCGCGCCTATCAGGCCGAGGCCGAGAAGCGGATGGGCGGGATGCTGGGTGCAGTCCGGCTGATCTCGCCCCGCTCCTCCTACCCGCTAGGCTTCCACCACGCCGCGCGGATCACCGACACCCGGCTGGCACTGGTCGGCGATGCCGCGCACGGCATCCACCCGATCGCGGGCCAGGGCGTCAATCTCGGCTATCGCGACGTCGCCGCGCTGACCGAAGTGCTGGTGGAGGGAATGCGGCTCGGCCTCGATCCGGGCGACGCGCAACTGCTCGCCCGCTATCAGCGCTGGCGCAGCCTGGACAGCTTCCTCGTCGCCTCCTCCACCGACGGCCTCACCCGGCTGTTCGGCCTGAAGGGCCGCACCGCGCGGACGGTGCGCCGCATCGGCCTCGGCGCGGTCCAGCGGCTAGGGCCGCTGAAGAAGCGCTTCATGGCCGAGGCGCGCGGCGAGACCGGCGCGATGCCGAGACTGCTGCAGGGCGTGGCGATCTGACGGCGGCCTTCGTCCCGCGAGGGGGCGGGCCTATTTTCCGAGCCGCCGCGCCTCTTCGACCAGCATCACCGGCACACCGTCGCGGATCGGATAGGCGAGCCCCGCCGCTTCCGAGAGCAATTCCTGGGCCGCTTCGTCATAGCGCAGCTCCGTACGGGTCACGGGGCAGACGAGCAGCTTAAGCAGGTCGGGATCGGCTGTCATTGCAGGGTCGCGGGATCGTCATCGCCGCGGCGGAAGAAGCCGAGGAACTGGGCGAGCAGATCGGCCCGGTCGGTGAGCGTCATCGCCTCCAGCAGCGCCTGCTTGGCGGCGGCGTCGAACGGCGCGATCGCCGATATCGCGTTGACCAGCGTCTCGTCGTCGAGCCGGCTGACCTGGGTCCAGTCGACCGCGACGCCGCGGCTGTCGGCGAAGCGACGGGCCTCCCGCTCGATCTCGGCGCGCATGACCATGGGCAGAGGCTCGGGCGTCTGCGCGTCGCCGAAGCTCGCGGTATCGCCCTCGACCTGTCGGAACGGCGTGGTGACCGGCAGCTCGCGGAGCAGCCGGAAGCGCGTGACGCCTTCGAGTATGATGTTGAAGCGCCCGTCGTCGAGCCGCTCGAACTCGCGGATATGGCCGACGCAGCCGACGTCGAACAGCGGCGGCGGCTCCCCGGGACCGCGCGGCTGGATCATCGAGATGCGCCGGTCGCGCGCCAGCGCGTCGGTAACAAGCGCCCGGTAGCGCGGCTCGAAGATGTGCAGCGGCAGATGCCCGCGCGGGAAAAGCAATGCGCCCGCCAGCGGGAAGATCGACAGGCGTTCGGCCATCTCAGGTGAAGAGGATGGCGGAGAGGCGGCGGCGCTGGTCCCGCACCCACATATCCTCGAGGCCGACGACCTCCAGCAGCTTGAGCAACCGCTGCCGCGCGGCGCCGTCGTTCCAAGTACGATCGCGGGCGATGCTCTCCAGCAGCTGATCCGCGGCGCCGTCGCGGTCTCCGGCGGCCATCAGCCCGCCGGCCAGTTCGAAACGCGCCTCATGATCGTCCGGATCGGCGGCAATCCTCGCCCGCAGCGCGCCGAGATCGTCGACCGAAGCGGCTTCGCGCGCCAGCGCCACCGCCGCCTGGGCACGGGCGATCGGCGCCTCCTTCGTCTTTTCGGGCGGCAGGGCGGCGAGCAGCGCGTCGGCCGCATCGACGTCACCGGCCTTGACCTGGGCACGGGCCAGTCCCGAGACGACATCGGCATTGTCGGGCGCCATCTCGACGAGCTGGCCGAAGATCGACAGGGCGCGCTCGACGTCGCCGGCCTCCAGCACCTCCTCGCCCATCGCGATCAGCGGGGCGATGTCCTCCTCCATCTTCTGCGCGTCACCCTGCACCGGCAGCTGGCGCAATATCTGGTCGAGCATCTGCTTGAGCTGGCTCTCGCTGCGCGCGGGAGTCAGGTCGGCCACGGGCTGGCCCTGGAAGATCGCGTAGACGGTGGGGATCGACTGGATACGGAACTGGGCCGCGATCAGCTTCTGCTCGTCGACGTTGATCTTGGCGAGGACGACGCCCTTGTCGGCATAATCGGCGGCAACCTTCTCCAGAACCGGGGTCAGCGCCTTGCACGGCCCGCACCATTCGGCCCAGAAATCGAGGATGACGAGTGAGGTCATCGACGGTTCGACGACATCGCGCCGGAACGCCTCGATGGCTTCCTTGTCCGCCGCGCTCATCCCCAGGGTGGCCACTTATGATTCTCCCTAAGTCCAAAAATCCGGCCCCTTATGTGGGAGGCCGCCCGCTTATGCCAAGCCCCGCAAGTTTTTCACGAATCAGGCTTGCGGACCACGAACCCCCACGCTAATAGCCGCGCCTCGACAGCAGGCAGGCCCTGCTGGACGGCGCCAGAGCGGGCGTAGCTCAGGGGTAGAGCACAACCTTGCCAAGGTTGGGGTCGAGGGTTCGAATCCCTTCGCCCGCTCCAGTTTTCTCCCAGAAAACCAACATCTTCCAGCGGACGGGCCGCTTGCTACAGCTGGAGACAAGGCCTCCGCGAAGAGCCATTGTCTCCATATTGTCTCCAATTTTGGGCGAAGTGTCGCGAAGGTTTGGCAGTGCCGGCGTAGGGCTCGGGTTTGTCGCGTGCTGGTGTAACCGTCCGGACGGTTCACGCGAATTGCATCGGGGCGCCCAAAATTGGTTGCGGTGCCCATGGGGCGGCCCGGGGACCAATGAACATCCACTTCGCGTGCACACAATGCGGCAGATGCTGCCATGGGTTGAGACTTACCCTCAGTGTCGACGAAGCGATCGCATGGGCAGGAAATGGCGATACGGTCCAGATCCTGACCGAGGCGCTGCCCCAGAGCGAGGGTAACGCTGACGAGGAATCGCACGCCGAATACGAGAAAGCTCGATCATTTCCCGCAACCAGCGGCGAGGCAACGATTCGGATTGCCGCAATCCTGGTCGCGTTCCACCCCGGACCTTGCCCCCACTTGCGCCCCGACATGCGGTGTGGAAACTATTCGGCGCGACCTCGCATCTGTCGCATATACCCGCTTGAAAGCCGACCGTTCACAAACCTGTCGGTTGAGCGGAAGCTCTGCCCGCCAGAGGCCTGGGCACTTGGACACCCGCCGCTCATGTCTGGTGAACTGATCGCAGACCCTGCAGGCGCCCGCATCGTTGGCGAACACAGGCGCATTCTTATCGAGGATGTCCCGGTCGTATCAGCAACATGCACAACACTTGGCATATCCACTGCAGCATTCGCTAACGAAGGTCTGGCCGTGCACACTCCTGAGCCTTCGGCTCTAGTCGCGGCCCTTCAAACGGCAAAAGCCGCATCCAGCCATTTGCCGAGAGCGGAGCAATGGGCGATTGTTACCAACCGCCGATCGACACTCGCGATACTGGAATCTGCGGGTTGCCAAGCTGAACTCGTCACCCGAGGTGGCAACTATCTCGGATCGTTCCCGGACGAAATTTGAGATCCACAAGGTCACACTGTGACCATGGTGCCTGCTGGGGAAAGCCTTCCCCTGACCAGGAGCCATCATCATGTCTCCTGCTACCCCTTCTGCGGGGACACCCCGCAACACCCCGAGAAGCGGAGCGGGACGAAGACGCGCTCGGTCCCGCACGCCGTTCCGGCGCGCTCCTGCGGGCGCGGCTTATGACGAGGATGGCCCCGCGCGCACTCTGAATCGGCGGTCATGATTTCTCGTCCAGGCGATGAAAGCCGACACGCCCCGCCTTTCCGCCTGTACGAGCAAGTGAGCAACGCCGCCTCGTTTCAGGGTGCGGTTGCTTGTCTTGGCAATCTCGCTGGCCGCTCGCGCGACGCGACGCGAAGCATGTGCAGGTGAGAGTGAGAGGCTGGCGGGCTTCGCCGTGACGGGATGAGGGTCGAGAGAGAGGCTCCCGGCCGCCCGTCATGGAGGTTTCCCCATGAACATGCAGGTTCTCGATGCGCGCCGTGACGTCAGCGGCGGCTACAAGGTTGACGTGTCCCGCGGCGAGCGCGTCGGTCGGGTTTCGTCGGAGTGGTTTTCACGGCCCGACGATGAGCGGTATCTCTCGCTCGGCGACCTCGCGCGCTCGGTGCGCGGTCGGTCGGAGCGCAGCCGCACCCGCGTCGTCGAAAGTGCGCTGATCCACGTAGAGGCGAATCGTAACGATCCCGAGCGCCTGGCGCTGATGCTGCCGGGCGCCGATGCGCCTGTCACGCCGACGCACTGGAGCTTCGGTCAGCTGGCGAGCCAGGTTGGCGCGCCTGCGGCTTACCTCCGCCAGCTTCCAGCGCCGCTGGCGGCGATCAATCTGCAGTACGGCCTGACCTCGAACCGGACCGAGCAGATCAAGACGCTCGAAACCGACAATGGCCGTGTCGAACTGCGCGCGGTCACCGGTCCCGACTATGGCCGGATCTACGACCATGAACTTGTCGAGGCGGTGCAGAAGATCGCCGGCAACGGCACTGGCGACACGCGTTGGAAAGTGCCGGGCGTGCTCGACTGGTCGACCGGCATCTACAATCCCCGTGTCGACATCACCCGTGACACGACCACGCTTTATGCCTCGGACCGGGACGTGTTCCTGTTCCTGGTCGACGATCTCAACCCGATCGAGGCGGGCCGCTTGCCCGACGGCTCGCCCGATCTCTACTTCCGCGGCTTCTACTGTTGGAACTCGGAGGTCGGGGCCAAGACGCTCGGCATGGCGAGTTTCTACCTGCGCGCCGTCTGTCAGAACCGGAACCTGTGGGGCGTGGAGGATTTCGAGGAGATCAGCATCCGGCACAGCAAGTACGCGGCGAACCGCTTTGCCCATGAAGCCGCACCGGCGCTGGAAGGCTTCGCCAACTCCTCGCCGCTGCCCTTCGTCAACGGGATCAAGGCGGCACGCGAGCGGATCGTCGCCCGCACCGACGAAGACCGCAGCGAGTTCCTGCGCGCGCGCGGGTTCTCCAAGGCCGAGACCGGCAAGATCATCGAGACGGTGCTCGCCGAAGAAGGCCGTCCACCCGAATCGATCTTCGACTTCGTGCAAGGGATCACCGCGCTCGCACGCGACAAGGCTCACCAGGATGCCCGGCTAGATATGGAGGGCAAGGCGAAGAAGCTGCTCGACCGGGTCCACTGAGCCCGGACCATCCCGCCAGTTCTCCGGCGTGGCGCTGCCTTCTCAGAGTGAGAGGGCGGCGCTTCGCTTCGTGACGGGTCGAGGCCGAGAGAAAGGCTCCCGGCGGCCCGTCATGGAGAATTGCCATGACCAAGTCTGTTCCCAAGCTGGTGCTCAGTTCCTCGCGCGACATTCCGTTCTCGCAGCTGGTGCTGAGCCAGAAGAACGTCCGGCGCGTTAAGGCGGGCCTCTCGATCGAGGACCTTGCCGAAGACATCTATCGCCGCACCCTGCTCCAGAGCCTCAACGTCCGCGCCATGCTGGACGATGATGGCAAGGAAACTGGCTTTTTCGAAGTTCCCGCCGGCGGCCGGCGGTTCCGCGCGCTCGAACTGCTGGTGAAGTCGAAGCGGATGGCCAAGGACCAGCCGGTGCCCTGCGTGGTACGCGAAGGCGGCATCGCCGAAGAAGACTCGCTCGCCGAGAACGTCATGCGCGAAGGGCTTCACCCGCTCGACCAGTTCCGCGCCTTCAGCGCGCTCGTCGAGGCGGGCCTCAGCGAGGAGGACATCGCGGCCCGGTTCTTCGTCTCGGCTTCGACCGTGCGCCAGCGCCTGCGGCTCGCTTCGGTCGCGCCAAGTCTGCTCGACGTTTACAGCGAGGACGGCATGTCGCTCGAACAGCTCATGGCCTTTACCGTCACCGACAACCATGCGCGCCAGGAGCAGGTGTGGGAACAGGTCAACCAGGGCCAACACACTCCGGCCTATCACATTCGCCGGTTGCTGACCGAACAGGCCGTTGCCGCCAGCGACCGCCGCGTGCGGTTCATCGGCATCGACGCCTACACCGAGGCCGGAGGCTATGTGATGCGCGACCTGTTCTCTACGGACGAGGATGGCTGGCTGCAGGATCCGGCGCTGGTCGAACTGCTGGTGAACGAAAAGCTCAATGAAGCGGCGCGGGAAATCGGCGCCGAGGGCTGGAAGTGGGTCGAAGCCGCCATCGACCTTCCTTACGGCTGCGAGCGGGGCAAGCGCCGGATCACCGGCACCACCGTTCCCCTGACCGACGAGGAACAGGCGCGGCTCGATGCGCTGGTCGAGGAGTACGATGCCATCGGCGAGGAATACCGCGATGGCTGCGACCTGCCCGATGAGGTCGATGCCCGGCTGACTGAGATCGACGCCGAACTTACGCCGCTTACCAGTCGCCCCGTAGTCTACGATCTCGATGAGATAACTCGCGCGGGCGTCTTCGTTTCGCTGGCGCACGACGGTCGGCTGCGGATCGACCGCGGCTATGTCCGACCCGAGGACGAACCGGTGGCAGAGGATCAGGGCACATCGGTCGATGCCGAAGCTGGCCAGCAGGCATCCGGTCCTGCGATCGGCGTTGGCGGGCAGGTCCAGGCTGAGCACCAGGGCGAAGACGAGGACGACACCATCCGTCCGCTGCCTGACCGGCTCGTCTCCGAGCTGACGGCCGTGCGCACGGTGGCGCTGCGCAATGCTCTTGCGCAGGATCCGGGTGCTGCATTCATTGCCGTTCTCCACGCACTCACCCTGTCGGTGTTCCGGCCGCACGGCACCCATGGCTGCGTGCAGATCGGCGTCACCCAGGCCTGGCTCGGCAACGTTGCCCCGGACCTGCGCGAAACGCCGTGGAGCCTGGCGATCCAGGAACGGCACGAGCAGTGGGCGGCGCGCCTCCCCGACGAGCCCGGTGCGCTGTGGGACGCGTTGAACGCACTTTCGCACGACGAGCAGATGGCACTGCTCGCCCACTGCGTCTCGCTCGGCGTCAATGCGCTGTTCGAACCGGTCAAGGGCTATGGCGGGCAGATTTCGGCACACGGCATTGCCTGCCGGATTGCTGCGGCAGATGCCCTGGCGTCGGTCGTCGGCCTCGACATGGCCGGCGCAGGCTGGGCGCCGACGGTCGACAACTACCTCGGCCGCGTGACCAAGCCCCGCATCATCGAGGCCGTGCGCGAAGCCAAGGGCGATGCGACCGCCGTGCTGATTGAGCATCTCAAGAAGGGCGACATGGCCCGCGAGGCCGAACGGCTGCTCCAAGGCACGGGCTGGCTGCCCGAACCGCTGCGGCTGCCGGTTATCGACGTTGCGGAGCAGGAAGCGCCTGACACTGACCTGCCCGACTTCCTCAACGATGACGAAGGCGAATTCGATCCGATGGTGTCAACGCCGGGATAAAAACGGGCCAGGCACCGGTTTAAAATGGGGCCAGTTGGTTTGAACAAAAAGCCCCAAGGTTGAGGCTGGGCAGCATCGGCAGCGGGGAAGCGGCTGGAGCGGAGCGGAAGCCGATTTCCCGCTGCCGATGGCCGCCCGTTCTTAGGTCATTTATCCTCCCCCTTGTCCTTCTGGCGCTTGCGGCTGCTGGCGAGACGGAAGCTGTCACCATTCATCTCGAGAATGTGGACGTGGTGTGTCAGCCGGTCGAGCAGGGCGCCGGTCAGGCGTTCGGAGCCGAACACCGATGTCCATTCATCGAAGGGCAGATTGCTGGTGATCAGCGTGCTGCCGCGTTCATAGCGCTGGCTGAGTACCTCGAACAGCAACTCGCCGCCCACGGCGGTGAATGGTACATATCCCAACTCGTCGAGGATCAGCAGCTTTACAGATGCCAGATGCTTTTGCAGGCTGCGCAAGCGACGCTCGTCGCGAGCCTCCATCAGGTCATGGACCAACGCCGCGGCCGTTGTGAAGGCCACGCTGTGCCCTTTCTGGCACGCAGCCAGTCCTAGCGCGAGGGCGGTGTGGGTCTTACCGGTGCCGCTGGGGCCCAGCGCAATGACATTACGCCGCCGCTCGATCCATTCACCGCGCGCCAGTTCCAGAACCAAGGCCTTGTTCAGTGATGGCTGGGCTGCAAAGTCGAAGGTGTCAAAGCTCTTGGTGTGCGGGAAGCGAGCCATGCGGATACGGCGCTCCACCATCCGGCGCTCGCGATCAATCCGTTCAAGTTCGCACAGGCGCAGCAGATAGCGGGGGTAATCGGCCCGATCCTGCGCGGCCTCGAAGGCGACCTTCTCATACTCGCGCACAAAGGTGGGCAGCTTGAGCGCTTTGAGATGGTTGGCCAGTAGTACAGCGGGCGGCACGCTGGTGGGTTCGGCCTCGATGGCTGGCAGCGGCATCATGGGATCACTCATGCTGCCACTCCCGTCGCTGGAGTGCCTGCCTGCGAGAGCAGGCCCATGTAGGTGCGCGGATCGGTACGCCCGACATTCGCGCGCGGCAAATGCGGGTAAAATTGCAGATCGAGGCGCGGCACACGCTGTTCGAGGCGGGCCAGCGCGATCATCTTGATCGCATCGAAGCTGATTGCCCCCATCTCCAGCGCGCGGGCCACTGCCCATTCCACCAGGGACTGCTCGAAGCGTTCGCATAGCCGCAGCACCTGGATGAACTCGCGCCGTCCCTCTTTGCCGCTGCGCGCCTCCATCAGTCGTCGGATGCGATGCATCGGTTCAGCCAGCACCCAGCCATCGAGCGGCGCTGCCTGATCAAGCGCGCGGGGTTTCTGTTCTAACAGCGCCAGATAGTGCAGCGGGTTGGCAATGAAGTCCTCCCGCTCATAGCTGCGCGGATGCACTGCGATCAGCTCCCCGCCACAGATGATCGCAACCCGATCGACATAGCCTTTGATTACGACCTCCTGGTGGGCATAGGCCGTCGGCACCGAATAATCATTGGTACGATAGCGCACCAGCGACATCGACGAGGCCCGCCCCGTCACCATATGGCAGGGATCGAACGGCACCGCCGGTAGCGGCATAAAGGCCGCCAGATCAGCCACCAGCCTGTCACCGATGCTGCGCTCATGCCCGCGCAAGATGGCCTGTCGTCGCTCCATGCATTGTTCGACAAAGCGCGCGTTCAGCGCATCAAAGCTGGGCGCCTCTGGCCTC